>VGRX01000697.1 GCA_016875215.1 Deltaproteobacteria bacterium | reverse complement strand
ACGGAAGATCCCCGGCAGCCAGCACGGTCGAGGCTCCGGCCAGGACCAGCAGAGCGGCCACGCCGAGCAGCGCAATGAGCCAGTTGGCAACTCTCATGGATGACCCCTTTCCCAAGTCCCGGAGGCAGTATAGCAATGCCCGCGCGAGCGGGGCAAGGAAAAAGGCTGCAGTGGGCCATGAGCGGTGGGCAGCAGGCCGGAGGCTGCCGGCGCCACGGCAGAACCAGTGGACGGAAGCACCTAGGAGGCTGCCCAAAACTACTGCGCCCTTACGACCGCACTTGGCGAAGCAATTTCGATCAGCCTCCCTACTCGCCGGGTTGACCCAGCTTCCGAAAGCGTGCGATCAGGTCTTCCTTGCCGATGAGGCCGGTCTTGCCTCCCGGGCGTGAGTGGAGCAGGTCCTGGGGAAGCTCCGAAAGGAAACGGGACGGCGTCGCAGGGTGGAGCTGTCCCTTGTCCTCCCGCTGGCGGAAGTAGGAGAGCTGGAGGTGGCGCCTGGAACGGGTCAGCGCCACGTAGAACAGGCGCCGCTCCTCCTCGAGGCCGGCCTCATCCTGGATCGATCGGAAATGCGGGAAGAGGCCGTCTACCAGGCCGGCGAGGAAGACAGCATCGAACTCGAGCCCCTTGGACGCGTGCACGGTCATGAGCGTGACCAGGTCGTCCTTGGTCTCGCCCGGTCCGTACTCGGCCTCCTTCTGGTCGAGCGTCACCCGCTCGAGGAAGCCGGCCAGGGTCGAGAAGTGCCCTGCGAGGAGTCCCCGGTCCACCATGCCGGTCAGCACGTGCATCGCCTTGAGCGGAGATCCCCCCTTGACCACCAGGTCGTCCCGCATCCCGCTGTCCGCGATGTAGCGGGCGAGCGCAGGGGGCAGCTCCTTTCCTTCGCAGGTGGCAACCTCCTTGTGCGCACGGCGGACGAGCGTGACAAACCCTTGCAGCGCCCGTGCGGTCCGGCTCGGCAGCGAAGCGGCCTCGGATTCGACGAGCGCCTCGGCCGCGGCCAGGCAGGGCATCCCTTTGCGGCGGATGGATTCTATCTTCTCCAGTGTGACAAGGCCGATGCCTCGCGTCGGGGTGTTGATGACCCGGCGGTAGGAGGCCTCGTCGTTGGGATTGCAGGCCAGCTTGAAGTAGGCGAGGAGGTCGCGCACCTCCTTGCGCTCGAAGAAGTCGTAGGAGCCGACGACCCGGTAGGGGAGAGCAGCCAGCCGGAATGCCTCCTGGAGGTACCGGGATTGCCCCTTGGTCCGGTACAGCACCGCGATGTTCGCTGCGCGTGTCTTGCCGGTGTGGATCAGCTCCTTGACGCGGTCGCAGATCTGCTGGGCCTCCTCGGTCTGGGTATCGAAGGCCAGGCGCAGGGCCGGGACCTCGTTTGCGGCGTCGGTCCACAGCTCCTTGGCGCGGCGGCGGCGATTGCGGGCGATGACCGCGTTGGCGAGCTTCAGGATGTTGGCCTCCGAGCGGTAGTTGCGTGTGAGCTTGACCACGCGGGCGCCGGGGAAGCGGATATCGAACTCGAGGATGTTCTCGACGCGGGCTCCCCGCCAGCCGTAGATCGACTGGTCGTCGTCCCCCACCACGCACAGGTTTCGATGGTCCCGGGCCAGCAGCTCCAACAGCCGGAACTGGAGCAGGTTGGTATCCTGGTATTCATCCACCATGATGTGGTCGAACCGGCCCGCAAACCGGAGGCGGAGCTCCTCGTCCTTCGACAGGAACGTGACCGGCAGGAGGATCAGGTCGTCGAAATCGAGGGCATCGGCCAGGCGCAGGCGCCGGGTGTACTGGCTGAGCGTCTCCCCCAGCAGGGCAGCCTTGCGATAGCCAAGGGGAGCGGCCGCCTCCTTCGGGTCGGCCCCGCACCCCTTGACCTGCATGAGGAACAGGTCCACCTCCTCCTGGGAGAGGTCCTTCTCGGTCACCGCCATGTCCGCACGCACCTGGCGCAGCATCGTGTCCCGGTCCGAGTCGTCGATGACCGACGTGGTGGCACTCAGACCGAATGCCTTGCGGGCCGAGCGCAGCATGCGCAGTCCGAAGGCGTGGAAGGTGAAGAGGTTCACCCCCTCGGTGCGGGCAGCAGGCAGGAAGGAGCGGACCCGGTCGCGCATCTCGTGCGCTGCCTTGTTGGTGAAGGTGAC
>VGRX01000696.1 GCA_016875215.1 Deltaproteobacteria bacterium | reverse complement strand
CGAGATGCGGGTCTCCCACTGCTTCTTCAGGTCGTCCACCACGTCGAGCACACGCGCCACCCCTTTGCCCGAGGCCGCTGACGTGAACAGAAGCGGGATGTGGTCGAGGGTTCCGAAGTTCCGGCGGAACGCGCGGATGAAGAGATCCGCGGTGTCGGCCTCCTTCTCGACGAGGTCCCACTTGTTGAACAGGATGGCGAGGGACTTGCCGCGCTCCTGGACGAGGTTGGCGATGCGGGCATCCTGGTCCTCCATGCCGATGCGGGCATCGAGCAGGAGGAGGACGACGTGGGCCCGCTCGATGGCGCGGATGGCCCTCACCACGCTGTAGTACTCGACCGCGTCCCGGATGGAGCGCTTGCGGCGGATGCCGGCGGTATCGACCAGCACGCACTGGCTTCCGTCCGGCCGGGTACAGAGCGTATCGATGGAATCGCGGGTCGTGCCGGGCATGTCGCTGGTGAGCAGGCGGTTCTCGCCCAGCAGCCGGTTGACGATGGTGGACTTGCCGACATTGGGCCGGCCGACCACGGCAACGTGGGTCAGGTCCTGCGGCGGCTGCGGCTCGTCCTCGCACCCGGCCAGGGCATCGACCAGCGCATCGAGCAACGGGGCAAAGCCGCGGCCGTGCTGGGCCGAAACGCAGTGGGTCTGGGTCGCACCCAGGACATGGAACTCCTGCGCCTCGGCCTCCTTCTCGAACGAGTCGACCTTGTTGACGGCCAGCAGCCACGGCCGGGATTGCCGCTGGAGCATGCGGGCGATCTCTCCATCCACCGGGTTGAGCCCGGTCCTGACGTCGACCACCAGGAGGATGAGGTCCGCGTCCTCCATGGCCAGCAGGACCTGCTCCTTCATGATCTTCAGGAGCGGGTCGTCGGGTTTCGGGTCGAAGCCGCCGGTATCGATGACATCGAAGCTCTCGTGGTCCTGGTCGCACCTCCCGTAGATGCGGTCACGGGTCACCCCCGGGGTATCCTCGACGATGGACTTCCGGTTTCCCACGAGGCGGTTGAACAGGGTGGATTTGCCGACGTTCGGACGGCCGATGATGGCAACGATGCGGCTCATGGCGTGAAGCCTACCCGTGTCAATCCCCGGTCGGAGCGGGTCCAGTCCTTCTCCACCCGGACCCGCAGCTCGAGGAAAATGCGACGCTTCAGAAACGCTTCGAGGTCGGTACGTGCCTGCGAGCCGATCTGCCGGATCATCTCGCCGCGGCGGCCGACCAGGATTCCCTTCTGGCTGTCCCGCTCGACGTGCAGCGTGGCCGCGATGTAGAGAAGTCGGTCCTTGCCCGGCCGCTCCTGCACCACATCGACCACCACGGCAACGGAGTATGGGACCTCCTGGTGGGTCAGGAGGAATGCCTTTTCCCGGATAAACTCGGAGATGATGAAGTCGCGGCTGCGGTCGGTGAGCTGCCCCTCGGGGTAGAAGCGCTCCCCCTCGGGCAGGCGCTGCTTGACCTCGTGGACCAGCGAATCCACGCCGTCCCCCTGGAGAGCGGAGAGGGGGACGAGCGCCTCGAACGGGAAGGCCCGTGCATAGCGATCGAGCACCGGCAGCAGCAGGTTCTTCTCGACCCGGTCCACCTTGTTGATCACGAGGATCGCAGGGCGGACGGCATTGCGGACGTGCCCCAGTATGCCCTGCTCCTCGGGGCGGATGTCGTCGGCCCGCACTTCGTACTCGGCGTCGACCATGAAGCAGACCATGTCCGCCTCGAGCAGCGAATTGATGGCCTCGTCCACCATGAAGCGGTTGAGCGTTCCCTTGCCCTCGTGTATCCCCGGCGTGTCGAGGAACACGATCTGGCAGTCGGGCCAGGAGACGATGCCCGTGATCCGGTTGCGGGTGGTCTGCGGCTTGGGCGTGACGATGGCCAGCTTCGTCCCCAGCAGCCGGTTGAGCAGGGTCGACTTGCCGACGTTGGGCCGGCCGATGATGGCCACGAATCCGGAATGGAAGCCCATGACGGCTACTCCTGCCAGGTCGAGGATGCGCGGATGCGCTCCAGGATGAGCGCAATCACCTGGGCCGCATTGACCCGGGACGTATCGATCACCACGGCATCCGAAGCTGCCTTGAGCGGTGCTACGGCCCGCTCGGAATCCTGGCGGTCGCGGGCCGCGATCTCCTGCTCCAGCTCGGCCAGGACCG
>VGRX01000695.1 GCA_016875215.1 Deltaproteobacteria bacterium | reverse complement strand
GCGGCTGCACGTCCGGGGCCTGTGCGGGCTGCACATCCCGCGGCTGCACGTCCGGGGCCTGCGCGGGCTGCACATCCTGCGGCTGCACGTCCGGCCGCAGCCCTCCGACGATGTCGGGAGAAGGTTGCGCCGCACCCCCGTCGATCGGCGCCAGGACATCCGGCTCATGGAGCCGTTCCGGCCCCCGCACGTCGGGAGGAACGCCTGCGGGCCTTCCAAGGCCCGACTCCGAGTCCCTGCTTTCCTTCGAGGCCACGACTGCCCTCCCAGGGGGCTCGCCATCCGGTGCCTTCCGGAAGATGCCGGACATGGCCAGAACGACGAGGGCCGCTGCCGCGATGGCAAGCCCGACGGCAAGCCAGGCGGCCGTCCTCAGCCCCTTCGAGCGCTGGAGGGTGCCTCCGATCGCCGTGGCCGGAGTGACCTCGGACGAACTGGCCTTGCCCACCCGGCCGAAGCGGTCGCTCTGCTCGAGGAGGTGAAGGGCCCCCTCCCCTTCGGCGGCCTCACCGGAAGCGGCGGGCTCCGATGGATGAGGGAGCGTTCCCAGGGTCGGGGTGGATTGCCCGGGCTGGGCAGCGACGGGTACCGTAACGACGGCAGCCTGCCCGCGTGCGTCCTGGAGCCCCTGCCAGGCTTCCAGCATGGTCCCTGCGGTGCGGAAGCGATCGTCCGACCTGTGGCAGGTGGCCCGTTGGAGGAACGCCAGCTCGCCATCCGTCAGTCCGGTGCGGTCGACCGAATCGAAGGGGCAGTACCCGGGGTTCAGCTTGCTGGCCAGAATCGAGTCCTGGCCCTCACCGAGGTACATTCGCCGGCCGGTCAGCAGCTCGTACGCGATGATGCCCATTGCGTAGACATCCGAGGCGGGGCAGATTCCCTGGCCGATGAGCTGCTCGGGGGCCATGTAGGCTGGGGTTCCGCTCAGAACGCTGGTGTGGGTCCCGGCCGCAGTGAACTTGGCCAGGCCGAAGTCCACGATTCGGACATACCAGGGATTGCCGATGACCGATTGGAGCAGGACGTTTTCCGGCTTCATGTCCCGGTGGACGATGGAGATGGCGTGAGCCGCCTCGAGTCCGTGCAGCATCTGGACCATGAGCTTGTCGACCACGGTCCTGGAGATGGCTCGCCTGTCGGCTCCGGCCTTGCGCATCTCATCGCGCAGCGACCTTCCCTCGATGAACTCCATGACGAGGTAGGGGCGATGTTCGAACTCCCCGAACCGGATGAGGCGGACGATGTTCGGGTGGTTGAGGCGCGCCAGTGCCTCCGCCTCTCCGCGGAACTTGGCCATCAATGCGTCGCCGCCGGGTTGCTCCTCGATCGACTCGTGCAGGACCTTGAGCGCACACTTGAGCAGGATGGGGAGCTGCAGCGCAAGGTACACCGACCCGAAACCGCCCTTCCCGATCCGCCGGACGATCAGATACTCGTCCGCACGGCGGCCGACGAGCGCGTCCGCTGCAGTGCTTCCGGAGTAGTACTCGGCCGGGACGAAATGATATCCCCGGCGAGCGCAGACGGCCTGCGGGCAGGGAGTCCCCGCCGTCCCCGCGGTCTCACAGCTCGGGCAGATGCCCGCCGCAATCTCCACCGTGCGATCCGACACGCCGAAGTCGCCTCCTGCTCAGGGGGCCCACTGCCGACCGCCCACTGCTGCCCGTCGACAACTCGGGGGTCTGCGGACGGACACCTGCTACCAGGCCCAGCCTGCGCCGAGCGTGGCCGTGAATGCGTGCCGCTTCATCTGTCTCTCGTCCAGGTCCGAGCCGACCAGCTCCGGGGTCTGGATCACCCAGTAGGCTTCGGTGACGGCCGAGATCCCCTTCCAGATGCGCACGACGACCCCGCCGCCCACCGGAAAGGACAGGTCGTGCCAGGCGATGACCTTGACGCCGTCCTCGTCCTTGCCTGGGAAATGGAGGAAGTACTGGGCCCCTCCTCCGCCGAAGACGCCCACCCGGTTCGCAATGCCGATGCCCACGTCGAACGCCATGCCGCCGCCGACCGCGTACTGCTTCGTGACGTCACCCTCCGTTTCGAACACCGGCAGCCTCGACTCGAGCCAGAAGCGGCCTCTGACTCCGTTCTTGAAGCCGTCGGGTCCCCAGTGAACGCCCAGGACCGCATAGTCCCTGTTCTGCGCAGAGGAGGTGACTCCGCTCTCGTCGGTGGTG
>VGRX01000694.1 GCA_016875215.1 Deltaproteobacteria bacterium | reverse complement strand
GGGGATCGCTGCCGTGTCGTTGTGACCGTGAAGCGCAAGCACTGCCGGGAACGGTCCGGCTCCCTTGGGAAGCAGCAGAATCCCCTCGAATACCCCTACCCAGGGATCCTCGAAGAGCAGATGCTTCTCGATGCAGTCCGGCTGCTCGCTCGTCGCGATGGTGGTGACCGTGAGCTCCCGCTCCGAAAGCCCTTCCAGCAGAAAGCCCGTCCCCAGCGTTTCCGTGATGACTTGAGCCAGCACCTCCGGGGACTGCGGCGTGTCGATGAGAGGAACCTCGCCCGCATCGATGGCGGTCAGCATCTCGATGATGCTGTCCGCTGTCCATCCCTTGCCGGTGGGGGGGGCGATCTCCAGGAAGTTGTAGTAGTCCTCGGTGCAGGTTGCCGGGTCGTTGCATTTCCAGGTGGCACCGAGGTCGGTCTTCTCGATCACGTTGAGCAGAGCCGGCCGGCTGTCGCTTGCCGCATCCTCCTCGACCGTGTTCTCTGCAACCGCATCCTCCTCGACCGTGTTCTCTGCAACCGCATCTTCCCAGGCGGCAAGCTCAGCTCCGGAATCTGCATTCTCCGGCGAGTCCAATGCCTCGACGTCGCCCGAGCGGGAGTCGAGGCCCGGATCGGTCGAAGCGCTGCCCCCGCCGCAGGCGGAAAAGAAGCAGACACAGGTGAGGGTCACGAGCACGTCGCTGCCTGTGCGTTTCGCCTGCATTGCCTGCTCCAGACTCGAGCCTCCACGAACGGAGTGCCAATCCTGCCTGTCATGATATCAGCCACCCGCCAGGGGTCAACCTCAACGGGGCGCGGCCAGATGATCGGGACAGGAAAGCGGCATGTGCAGGCCGACCCCTTCCCGGCATGGCGTTCTTGCGTGGATGCTTTGACCATCGCGGGCGGCAAGTCGAAGCAATGCGTCCCGGATGATGGCTCGTGCGAGTGCTCCAAGACGTCGAAATCCATGGGGCTTGCGACGCCCAGTCATGTCGAGAACGAATGGGGCAAGTGCAACGGCCTGTCCGTCTGCACGACCTGCGGAACCTGTGCCGTGCCAAACGATCCCTGCACCGGAGGCCTGTGCGCCCCATTGTAGGCTCATCGGTTCCTCCGAATACGCCGGATTGGTTTCACAGTTTCGAGGCCAAGTCCATCAGGCTCTTGACCGGTCATCGCCTCGATGGTACACAAGGAACCATGAAACGTAACCCGACATCGGCCACTCACAGCGTCGCTGGGGAGCTGGTTCAACGCCTGAAACGGAGGCGCATGGATCTGGGGGCGAGCGTTGCGCAGGTGGCCGGGTGGAGTGGGATCCGCGAAGCGAGACTCGCTGAGTTGGAGAAATCCGGGAAAGGGCTCTCCTCGTTCGAGTTCGAGCACTGGTGCAGAGGACTGGCTGTTGCCCCAGGTGCGTTCTGGGCGGGAAGGGACGCGGATCCACGCCGAGGAGTCGCCCGATTCAAGACTGCATGGGCTCAGACCGACAAGTTGTCTGCCGAGGATCTGCGTCTGCTGTCGCTCGCCGGCGAAGTGGGCCGGGTAGTGGGTGGCCTTCTGACCGACATGGGGAAGCCCCCCCGGTTGGCGGAAGTCCGCAGACTGGTTCCGGTGACTGCCGCCAACGCCCGCCCGTGGGAGGAAGGCTACCATCTCGCCGAAGAGGCACGCCGTTCCATGGAATTGGGTGATGGCGTTCTCGTGGCTCTTGATGCCACCCTTCAGGACTGGGGCGTGAGCGTGGCCGAAGTCGAGTTCACCATCGAGGGGGTGGAGGCTGCAAGCATATGGGAGCCTAGGGCGGCTCCTGTTCTGCTGGTCAACAGACGAGCGCCTCGATGCCGGCTTCCGCTGGGAAGAAGGGCAGTGCTTGCTCACGAGCTATGTCACCTGCTTCACGACGCCGGGGAAGGCGACCTCTGCACGCTGGTTTCGTGGGCCGAAGACCAGGGGACTTACGCTCAGGCTGTCGAACAGAGAGCACGTGGTTTCGCCCCGGCGTTCCTCGCCGCGCCTGCTGCCCTTCGGGCTTGGTGCAAGCGGGAAGGGATTGGGACCGAAGACGGCAAGTCCGTGGTTGCAAGGATCGCCGCCCACTGGGGTCTGTCGTGGGAGGGAGCCGCCTACCACGCCATGAATACCCGTCTTCTGCAGCAGGGGGAGGCGCGAGAACTTGCCCACACCCCC
>VGRX01000693.1 GCA_016875215.1 Deltaproteobacteria bacterium | reverse complement strand
GGGGCTCCTTGCCTCCCAGGCACGCCTCGACCGAGTGCTCGCACGGTCCGAGCCCGCAGGTGATCTGCCCCAGCCCGTCGTCCACCACACCGTCACAGTCGTTGTCCTTGCCGTCGCAGGTCTCGTCGACCGGCTTTCCTTCCTTGGCATCGCACAGCACGTCGAGCTTGGTTCCGTCGCACACCCAGATGCCGACTGCGTGGCATTCTCCCTTGCCCAGCTCGCACGGTTTGCCGGTCGGCCAGAGCTCGTCCACGTCCCCCTGGCAGTCGTTGTCCAACCCGTCGCAGATCTCGGCAGCGGCTCCTTCGAGCGGGTCGCAGGTCTGGGGCTTGCCGCCGATGCAGTTTGCCACGGTGTGTTCGCAGACCCCCTTTCCGCAGGTCGTGGAGCCGAGCTCTTCGTCGGTGGCACCGTCGCAGTCGTTGTCCTTGCCATCGCAGGTGTCCGGTGCGGCTCCTTCGAGCGGATCGCAGGTCTGGATCTTGCCACCCACGCAGTTTGCCACGGTGTGTGAGCAGATTCCCTTTCCGCAGGTCGTGGAGCCGAGCTCTTCGTCGGTGGCACCGTCACAGTCGTTGTCCTTGCCGTCGCAGGATTCGGCGGCTCCGGGGAACACCGTGGCGTCGAACGGCGCGCAGTCCTTGGCATCCGCGGAACCGTCGTTATCGTCGTCCGGGTCGCAGGCGTTTCCGTCCTTGTCCTTGTCGAAGTCGGCCTGGTCGGGGTTGGGGACGGTGGGGCAGTTGTCCGATGTATCCGGGACGCCGTCGTTGTCATCGTCGGTGTCCACGCAGTCGGCCTTGCCGTCCGAGTCGAGGTCGGGGAACAGCTCGTCGGTCTTCTTGTTGCAGTCGTTGTCCAGGCCGTCGCAGACTTCCTGGGCGCCGGGATGGACGTTCTCGTCGAGCGGCTTGCAGTCCCCCGAGACGAACGCTGTATAGAGCTCCTCCGGGGCGCAGAGGCACTTGGTCTGCCCCTCGACGCCGAACCCGTCCTGGTCGAGGTCGAGCAGGTAGGACTGGCACCCCGTGGCCCCCTTCTCATCCACTTCGGAATCGCAGTCGTCGTCGATGCCGTTGCAGGCTTCCTTGGCGAGGTGGGACACGGCCGGGTTCTTGGGCTGGCAGTCGGTAAGGTCGTTTTCTCCGTCGTTGTCGTCGTCGTCGTCGCAGGCGTCGCCGAACTTGTCGTCGTCGCCGTCCGCCTGGTCCGAGTTGGGGACCGAGGGGCAGTTGTCCTTCTCGTCGATGACGTTGTCCGCGTCGTCGTCGCTGTCTACGCAGTCGGCCTGGCCGTCCTTGTCCAGGTCGGAGAAGCCGTCGTCCTTGACGCCGTTGCAGTCGTTGTCGTTGCCGTCGCAGATCTCTTCCGAAGCGCCCTCCATGGGGTCGCACGTCTTGGGTACACCGTCCAGGCAGTTGGGAGACGTATGCTGGCACGCACCCTTGCCGCACGCGCTCGAGCCCAGGTTCTCATCGACTTCGGTGTCGCAGTCGTCATCGACGCCGTTGCACTTCTCTTCGGCGCCGGGATGGATGGCTCCGTTGAACGGAGCGCAGTCGGCATCATCGGGGGTCTGGTCGTTGTCGTCATCCGGGTCGCAGGCATCGCCCTGGGAATCGTAGTCGAAGTTGGCCTGATCCGGGTTGGCGACCTTGGGACAGTTGTCCGCACCGTCCGCGACCCCGTCTCCATCGTCGTCCTCGGTCATGCAGTCCGCGACTCCGTCCTGGTTCACGTCGTCGAATTCCTCGTCGATGCTGCCATCGCAATCATCGTCCTTGCCGTTGCAGGCCTCGACCGAGGCCCCTTCCATCGGGTCGCATTCGCCCGGCACGCCGCCGATGCAGTTCGGAACCGCGTGCTCGCATTCGCCGAGTCCGCAAGCGGTCTCTCCAAGCTCCTCGTCGACCTTGCCGTCGCAGTCGTTGTCCGCCGCGTCGCAGAACTCCTCGGTCGGGAACTGGGCATCGCACGCGGTCAGGCCGGAATCGGTGCACTGCCGCTGCCCGACGCACTGGCCGTGCTCGTTCTCGATGTAGCAGGAGGTCTTGGCCCCGGACGCCACGGCCAGGCTGTTGCACGAGCATTCCGTCCCCTCGTCCGGCACGCACTGCAGTGCGGTACCGCCTGCGGCAAGGGGCATGTCGAGACACTCGAAGCCCTCGGGGCAGCCTTGGAGGCAGTCG
>VGRX01000692.1 GCA_016875215.1 Deltaproteobacteria bacterium | reverse complement strand
CTCCGTCTTCTGATCCCCCACGGGCAACACGATCGAGAACGCCTGCTCCTGCGACTTGAACGTCGTCGAAACGAGCAGGAAGATCAGCAGATTGAACACGACGTCCACCAGCGGCGTGATGTCGATGGCAGCCCCCACCCCCCGGCGCTTCAGCCCCCGGCGCAGGTTCATGCATCACCTTCCGGCCGCCCGTTCACGGGGAACAGCTCGTCCAGCAGTCTCAGGCCGTATTCCTCGAGCCGGCCCGCGATCTTGTCGATCCGCCCCTCCAGGTAACGATAGGCAAGGTAGGCCGGAATGGCCACGGCAAGCCCGGCAACCGTCGTGAGCAGTGCCTCCCAGATGCCGCCCGCAAGCTGGCCGATCTGCGGATCCTGCACGCTCGCCACGCTCTTGAACACCTTGATCATGCCGGTCACGGTACCGAGCAACCCCAGCAGCGGCGACACCGTAGCCACCGTGGAAAGCCCCCCCACGTAGCGGGCCAGTGCCGCCACCTCGACTCCGCCAACCTCCTCGATCCGCTCCTTGGCTCCCGCACGACCCGCTCCACGCGACTCGAGCCCGGCCACCACCAGGGCGGACAGCGGACTGTGCTGCTGCTTCGACAGCTCGACCGCCGCGTCAATCTGCCCCCGGCGGGTCAGGTCCAGCACCATCTCGGCCAGTCGCGGCGGGAATATCCGGTCCGCCTTGAGCGCAAGGAGCCGCTCGAGGAAGATGGCCAGTGCCACCACGGAGCACAGCAGGATCGGGACCATGAGCGGTCCCCCTTTCGTGATCAGATCCATATACTCGGTCATGTTCCCTCACTCGCGCGGCAGGGTGACGATGAAGGTGGTGCCGGACGGCCCGGTCTCGTAGGATACCGCCCCCTTGTGCTGCTCCACGATGCTCTTGACGATTGCAAGGCCCAGGCCGGTTCCGTCCTTCTTCCCCTGCGTGACGAAGGACTGGAACAACCTCCCGCGGATCTCCTCCGGAATCCCGTGGCCCGTGTCCGACAGGCGGAACACGATGGAGTCCTCGGTCTCCTCACTGCGGATGGTGAACGTTCCCCCCTCCGGCATGGCATCCCGTGCGTTGCGTGCGACGTTGAAGAAGAGCCGCTTCAGCTTCCCCTCGTCCGCCTTGAACTTCTGGCGGCACAGGTTCTCCACCTTGAGAGCGATGTTGCGCCCCGAGAACTCCTGCCGGAGAAGCTGCTCCATCTCCTCCAGGAACGCCTGCGGGTAGAGGCTGCGCTTCAGGATCTGGGTCTCCCCCCGGGCGAACGCCAGGACCTCGTGCGTCATCGTCGATACCAGCTTGAACTGCTTGAGGATGTTCTCCGCGTGCCGCCTCCTCTCCCCCGGTTCGTCCTCCCCCTCCATGAGCTGGACGAAGCCGGAGATGATCGACATCGGCGACTTGAGATCATGCAGCACACCCGACAAGGCGCCGCCGATCAACGCCAGGTTGTTCGACTGGGTCAGCGCATCGTGCTGCTCCATCCGCTCGATGGCTGCGCTGAGCTGCCGGGCGACGATCTTGGCAATCTGCGAATCCTCGCTCGTGAAGTTGATGGCCCCCGTGCGATCGGCAAGTGCGATCGCACCGATGCTCTCTCCGTCGGAGCGCACCAACGGCTCGGCCACGATGCCCCGGACGTCCACGTCGATCTGCGGGTGCAGGATCGGCATCAGATCGCTGCCCGGCCCTCCGTCCACGATCCCCTCGCCGGTACGTGCCACCTTCCCGATGATCCCTCCGTCCGCCGCCCCCAGGACCATCCACGGTTCCTGCCCCCTCCGCTTCACGAACAGCCGCGCCGGCGGCGGACCACTGAGCAGGATCGCAGCCACGGCACTCGGCACCGCATCGATCAGCTCGCTCAGGACCCCCTCCACCAGTGCCCCGCGCTCCCACGTCTGCGTCATCCTCGCCTGGATCCGGAACAGCGTCTCCAGGCGCGCATAGTTCCTTTTCAGGTTCTCCTGCGCCTCGTGCAGTGCCATGTTCGCGTCCTTCAGCTCCGCGAAGTACTGCGAGTTCTCGATGTACACTGTGGCCTGCGTGGTCAGCGTGGACAGGAGGTTTTCGTCCTCCACGGTGAAGTAGTCCGCCCGCTTGTTCAGGATCTGGATGACCCCCACAGTCCGCCCACGGTAGTTGATGATCGGCTGACAGAGGATGGAACTGGTCACGAACCCCGATT
>VGRX01000691.1 GCA_016875215.1 Deltaproteobacteria bacterium | reverse complement strand
TGCGGTACCCGGTTCTGCGCGGTCTGCTCGAGCGGAACCGGGGCGCTCCACCTGGCCCTGGCAGCGCTCGGAATCGGTCCCGGCGATGAGGTCATCGTCCCCGCCCTCACCATGATTGCCAGCGGCAATGCGGTCCTCTACACCGGTGCCACCCCCGTCATTGCCGATGTCGACGCGGTCACGGGGAATCTGGATCCGGCCGAGGTCCAAAGGCTGCTGAGCCCCAGAACCCGGGCGGTCATGGTGGTCCACCTCTACGGCCTGCCCTGCGACATGAATGCCATCCGGGCCGCCTGCGACCCCGTCGGCATCCCGGTGATCGAAGACGCGGCCGAGGCCATCGGGACCACCTGGGGGGCCGGGCGGGCGGGGGCACTGGGAAAGGCCGGCTGCTTCAGCTTCTTCGCCAACAAGGCCATCACCACCGGCGAAGGGGGGGCCGTGGTAACGGATGACCCCGAGCTCGACCGGCGCGTTCGCGGGTTTCGTGACCAGTGGTTCGTCCCCGGACGGCGTTTCTTCCACCCCGATACCGGGTTCAACTACCGGATGTCCAACCTCCAGGCTGCCGTGGGGGTTGCCCAGCTCGAAAGGGTAGGGGAGCTGGTCGAAGCCCGTTGCCAGGTCGCCCGGATCTACGGAGAGCTGCTCGGCGGCCACCCGGACCTCGTGCTCCCCCCCGACTCCTGGCCACCCGAGGACGGATCGGCCCCGGCAGCGGCGCGGTCTTCCGTCACCCCGGCCCCCGGGGAACGGACCTGCCCTGTCGGCCTGAACAGCCATTGGATGTACGCGCTGCGGCTTGCGGGGCGCCACGCTGACCGTGCGGAAGAGCTCGCCGTCCACCTCAAGTCCTCCAACATCGAGACCCGGCTCTTCTTCGTGCCGCTCGACGAGCAGCCGGCCTTCGCCCCATTCGGCACCCGCTGTCCCGTCTCCCGCTCCCTGTCCCGCTCGGGCATCCTTCTCCCCACCGGCCCGTTGATCACCCCTGCTCAGCAGGCCCGGGTGGCGGAGGCCGTGAAGGCGTTCCTTCAATCGTAACCCGGGACGACCGCTCTTCTCGTCGTCGAGCGCCGATCCGTGCGTGGAGAACCAACTGGAATCCCTCAACTCATTCTGGTAGACTCCGCTCGGTTTGTCCAGAGGGGGTTGTCATGAGACTGCCACACGTTGTCCTCCTGTCCGTCGCTCTCCTTGCCCTCGCCTCCTGCAGCTCCACTACCGAGGGAAACGGGCCGGACGGCACGGATGGTTCCGGGAGCGGCGACACGATCATCGGCGGCGGTGATGCCGGCCCCGATTCCGTCACCGTGCTGCCCGACGGTCGCGTCGTGACCGACGTCGAGACCGGCGACGACGCAGCGGACGGAGGGGGCGGAGGAGACGGCACCGCCGGCTGCGAGGAAGGGGAACGCGTCTGCTCCTCCCCGAAGGAAGTTGCGGAGTGCCAGAACGGCAAGTGGGTCGTGGTCACCGTGTGCCCGGATACCCACTTCTGCTCTGCCGGTACCTGCGTCAAGAGCGAGACCTGCACTCCCGGCGTCGTCGAGGGATGCTACTCGCTCGATTCGTTCAAACAGTGCAATCTCGAAGGTACCGGCTTCATCCCGGTCAAGTGCCCCGCGGGGCAGAAGTGCGCAGACGGCAAGTGCGGCGAGTTCGATTGTCTGCCGGGACAGGCCGTCTGCACCGACAACAAGAGCAAGAAGTCGTGCGGCCTGGACGGCACCTGGGGCGAGCCCGAGCCGTGCCCCGAAGGCCTCAACTGCGTCGGCGGCAAGTGCCTGTCCCAGTGCCTCACCGATCCGAAATGGAACAACTCCTACATCAGCTGCGAGTACTGGACCCTCGACCTCGACAACTACCACGACAAGTACTCAGCGGGCCTCGGGGGCGTCTATCCCGACGAGGCGCCGCACGGGGTCATCCTCGCCAACCCCGGGACCGCCCCCGCGGTCGTCACGTTCACCTGCTTCGCCCCGGACATCAGCTTCAACATCCCGGAGATCACCATCCCGGCCGGCGAGCACAAGGTCGTCGAAATGCCCCGCATGGACGTCGACGGCTCGGTCATCACCAACCGCTCCGTGCGCATCAACAGCAATCGCCCCGTCGTCGCGTACCAGTTCAACCCGCTCGACTTCCAGGGGGCCTACTCGGACGATTCCTCCCTGCTCATTCCTGCGGAAGTGGTCGG
>VGRX01000690.1 GCA_016875215.1 Deltaproteobacteria bacterium | reverse complement strand
GGTTCGGCGCTGGAGCGGAGTGCGGAAATTCGGGGAGTCGACCTCGCTGTCTACATGCAGACGACGGCGGGGCAGGAAGAACTGAGGAGGTTGAAGAATGCCCGCTGAGAAGAAAACTGGTAACGAGGTGCCGTCTTTCGCGCCGAAGAAGCCGGAAAAGCGGCCGCTGATGGTCGTTCCCATGGACATGAAGGTCGAAGACCTGCTACGGTTGGATGAACAAGGATCGACGGACTTCGTGTTCGATGCGAAGGCGATGCCCGAGTACGACGACGAGGCCGTTCAGAAGTTCGGGCACGAGCTGAAGAAAGCGTACTTCTTGGCGTACGCCGAAGTCCGCCGACGGAAGGAGGCAGACGCCCTCGCACGGAGGAAGCGCGAGACGCCACCGCAGCTCTGGGTCGAGGATCCCTTCGAGAGGGTCGCGGCCAAGACTGAGAGGATGGCGAAGGAGCGAGAGGCCGCCTGGAGGGGCGATCGGCATGCGACCTGGATCAGGAACGATCAGGTCGAAGTCTTCAAGGAGGTGGGGTACAAGGAGATCCGGGTCGGGAAGCCGGGGGAGGCCCTCGGCGAAGAGAGCGGGGAGTGGATCAAGATCAACGAGAGTGACAAGATCACTCTCTACTTTGTCGAGGTCAGCATGGAGACCTACGAGAAGGTGATGAAAGCGGCTTCGTACAAGTCGCAGATCCAGTACTCGCACGACATCGAGAACACCTATCGGCAGTACGTCGAGGGTGTCAACCGGGATGTTGGATCGAGACGGGAAGTGATCACTCCAGTCGTGGACATGCAGGACCAGAAAGAGGTCCTCAGCGGCTGAGTGGTGAGCCCGCACCGTTAAGCGGCCGTTGGCAGGCGAGACGGGAGGAGACGGGCTGATAGGTCGAAAGACCTGAGGAGGGATTGAGATGGCCAACATCAACTCGCCCTACTCCTTCCGATTCGTGAAGATGGATGGAGGAGGGCCGTCGCCCGAACTGTTGACGGTGAAGACGTCAAGCGGCGCGGTCACCTGGGGCGATCTCGTGTACCTGGATGCCAACGGGAAGGCCCAGAAGCAGACGGCGATCACGAGTACGTTCGCGCCGTTCGGTATCGCGGAAGAGACGCTCGCGTCGACCTCGGCGACCGCGGCACGAGATCTGGTCATCATGCCGATCGTGGCAAACGCGGTCTTCCGCGTCCAGGTCGGTGTGGCCGCGAGCACCGTCAACGTGACGCTCGGGACCCTGACCGGCAAGCGAGTCCGCATGTCGCGGTACTCGACGGGTGTCATGACGATCTCGGCAGCTCCGCTCGCGAATAGCCTGACGTTCCTGGCGTTCGCGAGGTGCTTGGGGCTCTACGAGGCTCAGACCAACGCATGGGGGACCTTCGCACAGGTCCTGGTCAAGTTCATCCGCTCGCAGTACTGCGGGACGATGGCAAGCGCGTAGGAAAGGAGAAAGCTGAATGGCTGTCGTCAACACGCAGAACATGCAGATGTCGTGGGCGCGCGATCTGGACAAGATCGCGATGGATTCCTATACCCGCTGGTCTCCGACCTACAAGGAGATCTGCGAGGTATCAACGGAGAGCAAGCAGCACTACCTGAAGAAGGCGCTCATCGCGACTCTGGGTGGTGCGGTCGAGATACCTCAGGGTGGAGCGGTGCCGTTCGACACCTTCAAGGAGGGACCGTCCAAGACGGTGTACTTCTCGAAGTTCGGACTGGGCATGCAGCTCACCGAGGAAGCCATCGACGATGATCAGAACTCGCTGCTCAAGAACATCGCGGGCGAGATCGGCAAGGCGATGGCGTACACCACGGAGCTGAAGGCATGGGATCTGCTCAACAGCGGGTTCCTTACCACGAGGCTCGGTGTCGACTCCGTTGTTTTCTTCAGCGCGAGCCATCCCCTCTACGGGACGACCGGGGTAACGAAGAGCAATATCGTCACCGGGGCGATTTCGAGGACCGCGATCCAGAACGCGATCACCGCGTTCAAGGCGATGGTCAACGAGATGAACATCCCGATGCTGGTCAACGGGCCGTACCTGCTCATCGCGCATCCGAGCCAGGAGTGGATCCTGAGGGAGATCGTCGGGAGCCAGCTGCAGCCGGAGACCGGCAACAACGCGATCAACCCGCTCTACGGGACCAACATCTCGTACATGACCAGTCCGTTCATCACGAACGCGAACTACTGGTTCCTGTGC
>VGRX01000689.1 GCA_016875215.1 Deltaproteobacteria bacterium | reverse complement strand
GTCCCGCCGGATGATTGACGGTCAAGGCGACCATGTTTACTCTTCCGGCACGGTGAGCACGAGGGCCGCCGTGGCTTCCGAATGATCCGAGGGGTTCACCACGAAGACGGAGACCAGGTCACCCGGTTTTCCAGGGAGCTGGACCACGAACTCGCCCACGGTGTTGGCCTGGGCCAGGATCTTGTCTCCGGTAGTCAGGTTGGCCACTACGACGGTGGCCAGCGGGGTCACGGCGAAGGGAGCCCCGAGCACTTCGAGGGGTCCGTCACCGGCCACCAGCACCGACACCCCGGCCCCCTCGCCTCCGGCCATGGCATCATACTCGGAGGGGGGCTGGTTGAAGCCGGGATCCGACTTGGCTTCTTCTCCCGCATCCATCCACGGCCTGGCATCGGAATCGCTCTGGGGATCGGGCACCGGAATCTCGATCTCCACCTCCTCGTCAGTATCCGGGTAGTGGAAGACGAGCAGGATCTTCGGGGGCTTGACCTCCGGGATCACGATGACGAAAGAGCCGTCGCCGGAAACGGAGAATCCGTCTCCGCCCTCCTGATCCCCGACCGCATCCCCGGTCACGTCTTCCCCGGTTTCCGCATTCGGTTCCGAGCCCTCCGCACCGGCCCCCGCATACGCGGCGTCAGCACCTTCGGCAGCCCCGCCGGCACCGACAATGACCATCTGCCCGTTCTCGTCCGGGGCGCTGGCGAAGATCAGCTCCTCGTCCACCGACTTGGCCGAGACCGGCGTCGCCGTTCCATCGTCCGCCCCCGGAGGACCGTTCGTCGCATCGTCTTGCGGAAACGGCTGCGGATTCGATTCCAGGCAGCCCGCCAGCAGCAGCACCAGCCCAAGCGTCACAGGCCAGGTTGTCGTCCTCATGGCTCCCTCCACGATTCGCCATGATACCAAAATGCAACCCGCGTGCCAAACGACGATCGGGCCCCCCGGATCGTCCGCTCGACGAGGACAGCCAACGCACTGGCGGGGACAAGCCGCAACCCGGCGCACCGCTCCTCGTTCGATCTTCGCGGCGAATCCGTGTAGAGAATGATCCCGCCTCCGGGGTCGAGTGTGCACGCCATTCCACGGGCCGCGGCATCTACTTTTCCCTTGACTCCGCCGCCCCGGCCGTGTAAATCCGGCCCCGTTGACAACCCGGGCGATTAACTCAGCGGTAGAGTGCTATCTTCACACGGTAGAAGTCACTGGTTCGAATCCAGTATCGCCCACCCTACTTCGCTCGGCGAACCTCCACTCGTTCGCCGAGCTTCGAAGGGCAAGCCCTACACCACACGAGCCGGATAATGCTGGACGGTGTTTTGTCGAGACGGTATTCTCGCTGTTCGGGCTGCGAGGAGGAACTTATGCGCCTGCCAAGCGAGGTAACGACGTGAAGAGACCGCCCGGTGAGCAGGGCCCGCACGAGGGAGAGCTGATCCTCTACCGTGACGCCCACGATGCCGTCCGGGTGGAGGTGCTCTACGAGGCCGACACCTTCTGGCTCGACCAGAGGCGAATCGCAGAGCTCTTCGGTGTGGACGTGCGCACCGCCAGCTACCACCTGAAGGAGATCTATGCTACGGGCGAGCTGGCCCCGGAGGCAACTCTCCGAAGAATTTGGAGAGTTCAAACCGAAGGCACCCGAGAGGTGCGCCGCGAGATTGAGTTCTACAACCTGGACGTCATCATCTCGGTCGGCTACCGGGTGAACAGCGCCCAGGCCACGCAGTTCCGGATCTGGGCAACCCAGACGCTGCGCGAGTTCGTCATCAAGGGCTTCGTCCTGGACGACGAGCGGCTGAAGCTCAACCGACGCTTCGGCAAGGACTACTTCGACGAGTTGCTGGAGCGGATCCGTGAAATCCGGGCCAGCGAGCGGCGCTTCTACCTCAAGATCGCAGACATCTATGAGCAGTGCAGCATCGACTACGACAAGACCGCGGAAATCACCCAGGTGTTCTTCAAGACGGTCCAGAACAAGCTGCACTGGGCCGTGACCGGCAAGACCGCCGCCGAGATCATTGCCGAGCGGGCAGATGCAGCGAAGCCCTCCATGGGGCTCACCACGTGGAAGAACGCTCCCAAGGGGAAGATCCTCAAGAGCGACGTCAGCGTCGCCAAGAACTACCTCATCGAGCAGGAGATCAAGGAGTTGGAGCGCATCGTCTCCATGTATCTCGACTACGCTGAGAACCAGGCCGCCCGGGG
>VGRX01000688.1 GCA_016875215.1 Deltaproteobacteria bacterium | reverse complement strand
GTCACGCTGGTGGCATCTGCGTTCACCTACTACCTGCACGGCCTGCTGATGCCGAGGATCACCGGCGTCTACATCCCCGGGCCGAACCAGGCGGGATTCGTCACGGGCAGCCTCGGGCTGACGCTCGGGACCAGCTGGCGGGCCGCGCTCGGAGCCACGTTCTTCTTCGGCGAGGACCCTTACAAGAGTATCGGCCTGTTCCGGGACCGGGACGAGGTGTTCGGCCGCTTGACGTACCAGTTCTAGCGTTCTGGCTGAAGCACGGGGAGAGAAGCGTACCCCCTTCATGGAGGAGTGAAACGATGAAGAGATTGGCAACGGCATCCCTGGTTGCGGCGATGCTCCTGACCGTAGCGCTCCCGGCCCTGGCCGAGGGCGCCTTCACCAAGGACAACTGGACCGAGAAGGTCGGGTTCAAGCCCGACCTCTCCGTTCCCGGCTACAAGGCCGGAATGGTCATCGATGCCTCCAACTGGAGCAGCTTCAAGAAGTACGTTCCGGCCGGGCTCGAGGTGCTCATCACGAAGTACAAGCTCGCACTCCAGACCGCGGCGTACAAGCCCGTCCATCCTTCGACCGGGTACATCGAGGCCACGAACAAGTACCTCGGCCAGCCCCAGATCATCGATACCGGCTCCGAGGCCCGCAAGATCGGCATGAAGAACTACACGGCCGGCCTGCCGTTCCCCAATCCCAAGAACGGCCTCGAGGTCGCGTGGAACTACCAGTACTCCTACAACGGAGACGACGGGACGTTCCACTACGGCGTGTACTGGATCTCGGCCAAGGACGGCGTCGAGCGCTGGGAAGAGTGGGTGTGGGAGTACATCATCCGCACCATCAACCGTACCGACATCGCGCCCATCCCCGCGATCGAGCAGTTCCAGAAGAAGAACGTCCAGTACACCTCCATGACCTACGCGATCCAGCCCTATGACAAGCGCGGATTCGGAGCCCTCTACAGCCGCTACATCGAGCCCAAGGACCAGGAGGGGTGGATCTACGTCCCGACCATGAAGCGGGAGCTCCGCAACACGTTCGGATCACGCGGCGATGCCTGGAACTCCACCGACCTGCTCTACGAGGACGTCCGCGGCTTCATGGGCTACCCCGAATGGATGAACTGGAAGCTCGTCGAGAAGCGGACCATCATGGCCACCATGCATGCCGGCATTCCGGGGGGCAAGGAGGCCCGGGACAAGGTGTTCGACTTCGACACCTGGCCCCACTGGAACCCGAAGATGAAGTGGGAACCCCGCCCGGTCTACGTGCTCGAGGTCACCCCGAAGTTCAAGGATTACCCCTACTCGAAGATGATCATGTACGTCGACTCCGAGACCTACTACATCGTCCTGAAGGAGGCCTACGACAAGAAGGGCAAGCTCTGGAAGGTCCTCATCAACGCGTACAACGACTCGAAGGACATGAACAAGTATCCTCCGGGGATCGGCACGTCGCTCATCATCGACCTGCAGGCCGAGCATGCGACAGCGTTCCCGTCGTACAACTTCAAGGCGAACGTCGGGCTCAAGCCTGGCAAGTTCAAGGTCAGCACGCTCCGCAAGATGGGCAAGTAGGCCGGGTTTCAGTCGGGTCCGGGTCGGCCCCGGTTCGACGTCCTCAACACACGGACAGGCGGTCATACCATGCGTTTCTCAATTGCACTGTTCCTGGGAGCGGCTTTGCTCGGTCTCTCTCTGCCGACTTGCCATGGCGGCGGGGGGCAGGAGCGGGTGGAGCGGGAGGGGCTTGCCCGTCTCACTCAGCGGTACCGACTCTACGATGTCCAGTATGTTGGGGACCACGTGTTTGCCGTCGGTTTCCCGGGGCTCATCCTTCACTCGGGTGACCGTGGGGCCACCTTCGAGTTCCAGGAGGGGGGGCTCGGCGAGGCCCTGCTCGCGGTGGACTTCGTGGACGAGGCCAACGGCTTCATCGTGGGCCGCGACGGGCTGCTGCTGTCGACTACGGACGGCGGGAAGAAGTGGGATCTCCTCCCGACCGGCGTCAAGGAGCCGCTGTTCGACCTCGACTTCGTGGACTCCCGGAACGGCTGGCTCGTGGGGAACTTCGGCCTGATCCTGCATACTTCGGACGGCGGCAAGACCTTCGAGCGCCAGACCGTGAAGGAAGAGGAGGACGAGGGCGATTCCGGGAGCGCCGTCGACTCGCCGGGCTCCGCAGCCGATTCGGGGTCGGCATCGGGGGGGC
>VGRX01000687.1 GCA_016875215.1 Deltaproteobacteria bacterium | reverse complement strand
AAAATGCATACCTTGTTTCCTCCGACTGAGTTTGACGCGACGTTCAGAAAACCCCGAGGCAAAGGGGTCGTGCTACTTGCGGATTCCGAGCTGCTTGATGACGGTGCGGTACCGCTGGATGTCAGCGGACTTCAGGTACTCAAGCAGCCGCCGGCGCCGTCCGACCAGGGACAGCAGACCGCGGCGGGAATCATGATCCTTCTTGTGGATCTTCAAGTGCTCGGTCAATGCCGAGATCCGCTCGCTCAGGATGGCCGCCTGCACTTCAGGCGAGCCGGTGTCCGTCTCGTGTGTCTTGTACTTCCCAATGACTTCCTGCTTCTTTTCCGGGGTGATGGACATCGTTTTCCTCCACGTCACGTGACAGGGCGCAGTGACCGGACCTTCCGGGGACCGCCTCCCCCCCCTATGCTTGACCGCCGGTGGGACCGTGTTGGGGTCAGACCAGACGGAAAGCGCCCATAATATAGGGGCCGAGGCCCTGAGTGTCAATGAATTTCGAGCGGCCGGGCCAATGGTGAGGATGCCAGGGTCTTCACCGTCGCGGCTACGCAGTTCTTGAGCGCGGCGAGGTTGTAGCCCCCCTCCAGGAAGCACGCAAGGCGGCCGTTGCAGTGGGTGGCCGCCAGCGACTTCAGGATGCGGGTGATCGCGATGTAGCCGTTCTCGGTGCACTGGTGCCCGGCCAGCGGGTCGGACCAGTGGGCATCGTAACCTGCTGAAATTAATAGAAAGTCGGGCTTGAACTTCTCCATGGCTTCGCCGAAGCGGAGGGTGGCCTCCTCGTACTCCACGTCGCCGGCGCCGGATGGGTACGGGAAGTTCAAGGTGGTGCCCCGCCCTTTGCCCCGCCCGGTCTCCTCGGCCCTTCCGGTGCCCGGGTACCACGGCCACTGGTGCACGGACGAGTAGAACACGCTGTCGTCCTCGTAGAACGCATGCATGGTGCCGTTGCCATGGTGGACGTCGAAGTCGTAGATCGCCACCTTGCCCAGGCCGTGCACCTTCTGGAGGTGGCGGGCCCCGATTGCGATGTTGTTGAACAGGCAGAAGCCCAGGGATTCGCCCGCCTCGGCATGGTGTCCGGGCGGGCGGACGCAGAAGAAGGCGCCGGAAAGTCGGCCGGCCATGATCTCGTCGAGGCCGGCGAGCGCACCACCCACGGCCTGGAGCGCCACGTCGTAACTGCGGGCGCAGATGCTGGTATCCATGTTGAGGTGGTCGTAGCCTCGGTCGACCTGCTGCTTGACCCAGGCGATGTAGTTGTCCTCGTGAACCGCGGCGATCTGCTCTACGGTCGCAGTCCGGGGCGACAGTGGGGTCAGCAGGCTCTGGTCGAGCAGCGCGATGCCGTCCCGGATGGCGACCAGGCGTTCCTTGCGCTCCGGATGCGAGCCGGTGTCGTGCTCTTCGTAGACGCGGTCCTGCAGCACTCCGAACATCCCCCCAACCTCCTACGACGGTGGGCATGGACCCACCCCTCGCCTCTGCGAAGAATGCGACAACCGTGGGGGAATTGCAATGGGCCCGCCATGGAGTAACCAGATCGAATTCATCTGGTTTGTTTCATGGCGGGTCCAATGGCGGCGAACCCGGTCCGTCGGGGGGCTGGACATCTCGCCGGCAACCAGCGGGGGCAGCCGAGATCCCGCAGGTATCCTGTGGATTCTCCGGGATAATCCACAACTTCCTGTTGATTCTTCCAGGCATGACGGTGTAGGATGCCCTTGCAGGCAACGCTGGAGTTGATGGTGGATTTGGGCCGATCGATGGAGTTGATCTTCGGCCCACGGAGTGCCAGAATGTGCTTAGGGCAAGAACTTTTGCCTTAAGGGGGATGCCGATCAGTTAGGCCGGCAGCGGGCCTACGAGGCGAGGGTAGAATCCGGCATGGCGATCGGCCAGTACTGCCGTTGTGAGGCAAGGAGTCCTGCCCTACACCTCCACCACATCTCCGCTTGCGGTGAACAGGAGGCGGCAGGTGACGTGGTCTTCGGGCAGGCTCAGGAGTCGGGCCGCTGCCTTGCGGTACATCGCCATCTGGGGGCGGTAGGTGTCGAGGTTGCGGGCGAGGTCTTCCGGACCCTGGATGCGGCTCGTCTTGTAGTCCTGGATCTCGGCCGACACCGGGGTGCCCGCCTTGTCGAAGTCCACCACCAACCGGTCGAAGGTGCCAGCTTTGATTAGTAGGGCATCACTCTCGGGTTGACTGCCCC
>VGRX01000686.1 GCA_016875215.1 Deltaproteobacteria bacterium | reverse complement strand
AAAAACCCGGACATGCTCCATTCGGCCATTCTTCCGCACCACACGAAGTGGGTGAAGCTGTTCCGAGGCTTGAAATACGTGGTCATCGACGAGGTCCACACGTACCGGGGGGTGTTCGGAAGCCACATGGCGAACGTGATCCGGCGGCTGACCCGGATCGCCCGGTTCCACGGCAGCAATCCGATCTTCTTGTGCAGCTCGGCAACCATCGCCAATCCCGGTGAATTGGCCGAGAGGCTCATCGAGCAGCCGGTGACGCTGGTGGACAAGTCGGGAGCACCGTCCGGCGGGCGGCACGTGCTCCTCTACAATCCGCCGGTGGTGAACAGGCAGCTCGGAGTCCGGGCGAGCTACATCAAGCAGGCGCTGCAGTTCGCTGTGATGCTCCTGAAGGAGAAGATCCCGGTCATCGTGTTCGCACTGTCGCGGCTGAACGTGGAGCTGCTGGTCAAGTACCTGCGGGAGAGGCTGAAGAAAGAGAGGATCAACCCGGACCTGGTCCAGGGATACCGGGGCGGATACCTGCCCAACCGGCGGCGGGAGATCGAGCGGGGGCTGCGGGCCGGCGACATCGGGTGCGTGGTGGCCACCAACGCGCTCGAGCTGGGCATCGACATCGGGAGCCTGGATGCGGCGATCGTGGCGGGGTACCCCGGGAGCCAGGCGAGCCTGCTCCAGCAGTGGGGGCGTGCGGGGCGCAAGAGCGGGGAATCGCTGGCGGTCTTCGTGGCGAGGAGCGCGCCGCTCGACCAGTACGTGGTGGGGCACCCGGAGTACCTGCTGGGAAGGGCGCCGGAAGAGGCCCGGATCGACCCGGACAACCCGTTCGTGCTGGCGGACCACCTCAAGTGCGCGGCGTTCGAGCTGCCGTTCCAGGATGGAGAACAGTTCGGGAGGCTCCCCGGCGAGGTCGTGGGCGGGATGTTCGAGCACATGGAGCAGTCGCACATCGTGCACCGGGTGGGCGGCCGTACGCTCTGGTCCAACGACGCGTTCCCGGCAAGCACTGTGAGCCTGCGGAACATCCCGGGCGAGAACTTCGTGGTCATCGACCAGGATGCGGGCAAGATCATCGCGGAGGTCGACTTCGTCTCGGCCCACACCATGCTCCACGAGTGCGCCATCCACAACGTGGACGGCATCCAGTACCAGGTGAAGAAGCTGGACTACACGGGGCGCAAAGCCTACGTGGAGAAGGCCGTGACCGACTTCTACACCGACGCCGAAACCTACACCGAAGTGCGGGTGATCCAGACGGACGACTCGGCAACGCTTCCGGGCATCGCACTCAAGGCGGGCGAGGTGACGGTGACCGAGCGGGTGGTCGGGTACAAGAAGATCCGGTTCCATACTTCGGAGAACGTGGGGTACGGCGAGGTGGTGCTGCCCGAGCTGACCATGCACACGATGGGGTGCTGGGCCTCGTTCGATGCGGAGCTGCTGTCGAAGCTCCCCTACGGCAAGGTGGAGGTTGCGGATGCGGTTGCAGGGATCGCCCGGTCGCTGCGGTTCGTGGCCGCGCTCAAGCTGTTGTGCAGCGTGCAGGACCTGGGGCACTGCGTGGGCGACCAGTCGGCCAGGTGGTTCACGCCGGGCGGAGTGGAATCGCGGACCGGGTACAACTTCGACGAGCAGGGGATGGGGGAGTTTGCGCCCACGATCTTCCTGTATGATCGCCGGGCGGGGGGCGTCGGCCTGGCCCCGGGGGCTTTCGGGGCTTTTCCGGAGCTTCTTCGGCGCACGTTCGAGCTCATCCGGGACTGCGGATGCGACGCGGGCTGCCCCTCCTGCATCGGGCCGACCGTGGTCGATGCGCACAATCCCAAGTCGATCGCGGTGGAGCTTCTCGCATCGGTGGTGCGCTGATGCCGGACCCGCTGGATCGGTTTCGTAGACTTCTTCATCACGCCGCCGGCGCACGGCACCAACGCTCGGAGGAGGACGAGGCGGCCGGAGAGCTTCGCTCCGATCGGGCGGACCTGTCGCAGCCGGATTCGGCCGAGCAGGCCCTGTTGGGCGCTCGGTCGACCCTCGACACTCCCTACGGCCGCGTGCAGGTCCTGGACAAGCGTCTTGAGACGGCGATTCCGTATGCGCCGACCCTGATGAGCCGGGTGCTGCTGCCGGAGGTGACGGCAGGGGCTGCGTGGCTCAAGGACGAGCGGCTGCGGGGGTTTGTGCGGGACGGGGCGTTGTTCCTCGACGTGGAGACGACGGGGGG
>VGRX01000685.1 GCA_016875215.1 Deltaproteobacteria bacterium | reverse complement strand
TCCCGCGTTCGCGTCCGTTTGTGGCCGACGTGAACGGCGACGGCGTGCCCGACCTGCTCGTCGGCGCCTTGGACGGTCTCGTGCGGCGATACCTCGGGTCCCGCGCGAGTGGAGCGCCGGATGGGGAGGTGGGCGATCCGGGCGGAGCCTACGCGTACGCCTTCCGCGTCCAGGCGGCCGCGAACCCTTGGCAATGCCCCGTCTTTCCGCTGGACGTGAACCACGACGGGCTGATCACGCCGTTGGATGCGTTGATCGTCATCAACCACTTGAACGAGCACGGGCCGGGGACCCTGCCCGTGCCCGTCACGGCCGAACTGGCGCCGCCGCCCTATCTCGACTGTTCCGGCGACCGGGAGGTCACCGCCCAGGACGCACTTCTGGTGATCAATGATCTCAACGCCCAAGGCTCGCACTTCGTTCCTGCTGCGCCCGGCTCGAACTGCGAAGACCTGCCGGATTGTCAAGCCGCCGGCGAGTCGTGGGCTTGGGAGGCGGTACTCGACGCCATCGCGGCGGACGTGGGCCCAGCTGGTTCGCCGTGAGGGTGGGCCTCGGAATCTCTGCGTCCTTTCTGTATGCAACGATCTACCAATTGCTGCTCACGCTGCCTGCGGAGCTGCGCCGCTCGGGCTTCCGGGGGCATCTGCAACTGGTCCAGTTGCTCTTGGAGCCTCCGATACCTGGTCCGGGCGTCAAAGCCGATTGCGGGCGGTGAACGGGTCTTGGGGACCGTTCTCAGCCGTTGTCCGCGTTCATGCCCAGTCACGCACGCGAGGCCAGCGGTGGCGGCCTTTCGCCCCTGGCTCAGTGCCTCGTCGGCCCACCGTTCATCAACCATTCGGAGCTCGGCGACGATTAGTGGTTGATGGCCAGCAAATCTGCTGGCATTCCTACTAGTGCGTTGTCCAGGCTAAATGTTGGGGTGCCTGGGGTCGAGTGCAGCGAGCCCCCAGTGGCAAGAACTGGGGGCTCGCCACTCGTACCTCGTGGCTCGACCCCAGCCACACAACCCCAATTCTTAGCTTGGACAACGCACTAGAGTTGATGGGCACGGCAGGCTAAAGGTAACTCACGGTGGGTGCCCTTCCGCGGGGCAAAACGCGACAGTGTGCCAGGAACGGATTCGCCGGCGGTTGGTCGTCGTCGAGGCCTCACTTGTCCTCTGGGTGATCCTTCGGCAACGGATGGCAGGCGTTGCACCGCATCGTCCCAAACGCATCGGCCTGATCGTCTTTGCCGTGACAGGCAAGGCAGGATTTCACCTCAGTTGCAGGGCCTGCGAATTTGAATGTGTCCTGAAGACTACAGTTAAGCAGGTTTACCGTCTTGGCGGCCACATCGGCGGTCAAGCGTCGGCAGCGTTCCTTCATTTGGTCGCTCTCCACGTCGCAGCAGGCAACTTCGCACCAGCGGTGAACGGACACGTGACACAACACGGACTGAGAAACACTGCGGGCGAGCGTGGGTGAATTGTCGGGACTCTGCGGAGTGTAGACGGGGAGTGCGGTTGTTTCGTACCAGGAGAACATCTCTGCCACGAGTTGTGTTCGCCGCTGCTTGTCCGGCTCAACCAGCCCAATCACGGCCGCCGCGCCATTCAGCGTCCCGCACAATGAACCCCAGCCACCGACGCCGCCCGCCCCATACCGCATCATGTGCAACGGAAAGGACACGAACGGTTCGCCCAGCTTCCTGGCGAGTCCCGTCACCACGGCCCCGAACAACCCGTACATGCAGCCGCCATCCGCAAATAGCCGGTAGGCCTCGGCAGCAACGGAATCCTCGTCGAGTTGGGTGTAGTCCCACACCGGTGCTGTCTTGCTCTCGGCCTGTGGTGCCGACTGCGAGTCGTTGTTGAAGCCGGACCAGAAACCGGCTCCCGCGGCCAAGCTGATGGTCCCGAGCATCTGCCTTCTGGTGACTGATTGCATTGCTTCCCTCCCCCAAGGAAATCATGGTCGCCATCAAGTTTCCGAGCAGATCGCCTGTCCCCTCAGCACATCTTACCAGACGGAGTGCGTGCTGGCCTTTGGTAATCGGGCTGGGGCCCTTGGCCGAAGGGATGGATGAGCAGACCAACTCGAATCCAGCTTTTCGCCTTTTCAGCAGTGTGGTAGGGTAATGCGGCCTGGAACGGCCGTCCTGCGACAGGAATGCGGAGACGGACCGGCATCGCCCCCCAACCGACACTGCGGGGAGGCAAACAGTGCCCCGCACCCGGGG
>VGRX01000684.1 GCA_016875215.1 Deltaproteobacteria bacterium | reverse complement strand
TGGTCCCCAGGAACGCAAGCATCTTGCGGGCCATTCAGTCCTCCACAGTTTCATATCGCCTGAACCGCACATGCCGGAAGCGGGACGACTTGACGACCGAGCCGTCTCCCGTCACCGCTTCGTGGGATTCCCGGACCGTGGTGGCGTAGATGGCGACCGCACCGAGCCGGACAACCTTGTTGACGGCGAGCCAGGTGGCGCCGAAATCACCCTGGACGAGGACGAGATCGCCGGGGCGGGCAAGCTGTCGCAACCAGTCGATGACCGGCGCCAGGTAGTCGGCGATGTCCGCCGAATCGGCAGGCACGTCCTGCCACAGCCGGAGCAGGTCGGGAGGCAGAGGGACAATCTCCCGGACCCCCAAGGATGCCCTGGCGTCGGATTCCTGCTCGGGGAGCAATTCATGGGAGAAGAGAAGCAGGAGCCTCCCCCGGGTCGGGCTCTTCGAGGTCGTCCTGTCCGCCACGTCATTCCTCTCTTTCCAAGATCCCATACTTCCCCAGCCCGAACACCGTTCCCTTCCCGACGTGGGTCAGCTCGCCGGCCTTGAGCAGCGGCCAGAACTCACGGCATTCCGCACCGTCGTACCCGACCCTTCCGATGAATCCGTCGAGCGGAAGCTGCTGCTTCTGCCGGTTCGACCAGCGTTTGAGCGGGACCCAGCCGATCTCTTCGGCAGTCGTGCGAACCGAGCGTGCAGCCTCCAGGATCTCCTTCGGCTCGCCGTCCACGGTGCCCCCGCAATGGAAGAGCACCAGAGACGAGACTCGGGACAGGGCCGCCTTGACGAGCCGGCCGAATTCCAGGTTGTTGGAGGCTCTTCCCGCGTCGAGAATTCGCGTCGGAGTCTTGAAGCGGACCCAGAGCGTGGAGGACTTCGGATACTCAGGAAGGTCCGGCGGGGCGATTCGAGGGGCTTCGACGCGGTCCTGCCCTTCGATGAAGAGCCGTGCTTCGCTGTTGCGCAGGTCGAGTACTCGCTTCAGTCGGAACGGACTTCGGCGACTTCCCAGGCCGGCTTTCGCCATCCGAGATGCTGCGAGTACGAGGTACGGGAAGGACTGCGCCGCCCGCCCGAAGAGAAGGAGGTCGAAGGGAAGGACCTCGCCAGCCTGCCAGGGGGTAACCCGCAACTCGGGCGGCTCGATGACGATGGGCCGTGGCCAGGACGTCTGCTTCTGCCACGCATCGAGCCGGGTATCCGGGGGGGTCTCGAAGAGAACCGAGTAGTGGCACCGTTCCCGCAACATGCACGACGGACACTCCTCCTTCCTCAAGGCACATGAGATCCGGCGCATGGCCGATGCCAAGCAGCCCCGCAACGTCGAGCCGAGGAATTCCGGGAGCCGGGTTTCACTCCCGCTGACGAACTCGAAGCGGAGTTGGGCGTAGGTCAACTGGTTCACGATGCGGTGCTGGAACGCGAGCGGTCCCCCGGGGGCACTGCCTGCGCTGAGCTGCGTCGAGTCATCTTTGCAAGCCACTGTAGAACCTCCTCCCATCCGCGCCGGGGTTTGTCACTCGATGGTCCCCATACAGGCTGGCGCGTCGATCTCCTCCCATCCGCACCAGGACTTGCCGCCCGACGCATTCGTGGCAGGCTGGCGCATCAGTACGGGATGTTGTCCAGAGCCTGTTGCAGGCATTGAGCCCACCGCTTGACCATCCTCCGGTCTTCTCCTATGCAGGGGGCTCCGTCCGCCCCCATCTTCCGCCGCGCCCCGACACCTTGTCGTCCGCCCCTGGGCCACTCGATCCGCCCCGGCTTGTATGCTTCGTACACCCCGGAAAACTCCCCGGCCGGTTTTTCCCACCCGGCCCGCCCGTGCTCGATGCGCAGAACAGCTTCTCTGGCGCCTGCGGTAAGCAGGACCAGCCGCAGGAACGGTCCGGCCTTGGGGTCGACGTGGCGGCGTGCGGCCTCCAGACGTCCCAGCGCCTCCTTCAGGCGACCGGCCTTTGCGAGGGCCTCACCCGCAAACCGGTGCAAGTGGTACTCGGGCCAAGCCTGGCTCGCAACTGAAGGTGGCGGGCCTGCAAGCTCCACGGCCCGTACGGCATCCCCTGCGGCAGCGCAGATGCGGCACTCGGCAAGCCGCAAGAACTGGAGGTTCTGGCCCTTCTGGTCGCCGGAGAGCACTTCGGCGTTGGCCGCATGCCCGCTCTGAAGGGCAGCACGAGCCTCCTGGAGCGCTCCGGCATCGCCCCCGATTGCCCGCTTGACGAGCAGGGG
>VGRX01000683.1 GCA_016875215.1 Deltaproteobacteria bacterium | reverse complement strand
GATGAGGGCCGAAGCGATGAGCACCCTCTGCGCCAGACCTCCGGAAAGCTGCCACGGGTAGCGCGACAGCAGCGCCTCCGGCTCGGGCACTCCGACCTGAGCCAGGGTCTCGACGACCCTTCGCCTCGTTACCTCCCGGGTCGAGTGGGTCCGATAGCGCCAAGCCTCGCCGACCAGGTTCTCCACGGTCATCGAAGGAGTGAGCGATGCCAGCGGCTCCTGGAACACCATCGCCATTCCGTTGCCGCAGTATCGGTGGCCCTGGTGCGCAATGCCATTCTCGAACAGGGGAACCGAGTCGAAGAGGATCTGCCCGGTCATGTGCGCAGCTTGGGGCAAGAGGCCCATGACAGCCCGGGCGGTCAGGCTCTTCCCCGAGCCCGATTCGCCCACGAGACAGAGGGTCTGGCCGTGCCGCACCTTGAATGTGAGGTCCGAGACGGCAGCCACGGAGGGCTGACCGCCACCCTTCCTGGAATCAGGGAAGACTATGGAAAGCTGCTCGACCTTCAGGAGGGCCACTTGGGGTCACCGAAGGGCCGCCGGGTCAATGCCGGCCGCCGAAACGACGCCTGCCGTGGCCGTGACGCCGCCGTTCGCCGCCATTGCCTGGCCGGTGCGGTTGCGCCTCCCGAGGCGGCTGAGGCTTGCTCTCAATCCGGTTGCCCTGCACGTCGAACGTCCCGCGCACCGGGTCCCAGACCATGTCGTCCGGTGAAAGCTCGGCTGTCGCAGACGGTCGATCCCGGCGGTTGCCGATGTTGTCGTCAGGCCCCTCGCCGTCTCCTTTCCCCAGGAGGTCGTCGTAGTCCACGTCGTCGCTGTCCTTCTTCTCGTCGTACCCCCCGAGCGCCCCCCGCATCTCGTCGAACGTGGTCTGGGCAAATGCCCGGATCTCCTCCTTGCTCCCCAGCATCGCCGCTTCCTGGGCCCGACCATGCGCCACGGCCAGATTGAAATCGATGTGCCGGAAAATCTCGGGGCTCAGGTGGTACTCCTCGAGCCAGGCCTTGACCTCGTCCGGACTGACGCCGAAATGGCTGGCCACCATGTTCAGGTTGTAGAACTTGGGCCGGAAGTCGGGACTCAGCCCCAGGTGGTACATGCAGAAGAGCTCGAATGCGGACGGTTTCATCTGCCCCCTCCGGTTGACTCCGCCGTCTTCAGACCATATGATCCCATCCGTTCTTTGTAAAGGGGGAAGGGAATGAAGATCCGTTACTTCGGGCATGCAGCAGTCGGACTCGAGACCGGCGAGGGGAAGATCCTGTTGGACCCGTACCTGCCCGGTGCGTTCGGCAACCGCTTCCGCTTTCCACCGATTCCGGATCAGTGGGATGTGGTCCTGATCTCCCACGATCACGACGACCACAACCACGTGGCCCCGTCGTTCGGAAGGCCGGCGGTGCTTCGCGGTCCCGCGGATCTGCCGGGCGTTCGGGTGCGGGCCTTCGTCGGTCCGCACGGCACGGCGATGGGCACGGTGAACGCGGACACCCGCATCTTCCTGGTCGAGGTGGAGAACCTGCGCGTCGCCCATGCCGGCGATCTGGGGCTCATCCCTCCCGGGCTGGTAGAGAACCTCAAGGGTTGCGACATCCTCTTCGTACCCGTCGGCGGCCACTTCACCATGGCGCCGAAGGAGGCGGCAGCGTTCATCTCGGACGTCGCACCCCGCCTGGTGATCCCCATCCACTTCAAGACGCCGCACTCCGACCTGACGATCGGCGGAGTGGATGCGTTTCTTTCTCTCATGTCCCCGGTCCGCCGCAGGGAATCCGGCCAGATCGACGTGACCCACGGCACCCTTCCGGCCCGCACCGAGACCTGGTACCTCCCGCCCCTGGCGGGGTGAGGCGCTAGAAATAGAACGAAAACCCGGCGTGACCGAAGAGGCTGCCTGCCCCGAGGGCGATGCCCTTGCTGTTCGAAAGGGAGACTGCGCCGAGCCCTTCGGGGTGGAGGATCGCTGCCGGCGTATCGGGCGGAGCATCGGACGGAAACGTGGGGGTCATGGTGAAGGTGAAGCCGGTCGCCAGGTTGATCGAGAACGCATCGGAGAAGAAATACTCGACCTCGATGGGGAGCTCGATTCCCCACTGGGTCGGGCTCTTCATCTGCGAGGTTGTGCTCGGGTCGCCCGCGTTGGCCGGAGGCGCCGTGTAGCGGATCCGGTTGGCCCACCCCAGGTCCGCGACGAGTCCCGCCGACAGGTTGGCATGGCGGGTGCCGACCAGGACCCC
>VGRX01000682.1 GCA_016875215.1 Deltaproteobacteria bacterium | reverse complement strand
ATGGGTGAGGAAGAACAGGTCATCGCCCGTTTCTCCGGCCATGGTCTCTCCGCTACGCCTCGGCGCTCGCCTGCAATCCGCGGGACCGGTCTCGCCCCCCCCGGCGGCTCCGGCAGCCCGCTCCGCATGGAGCCGCGTGCCGGGCTCGTTTTTGAGCTCGTACGCTGAGATGTGGCCAACCCCCAGAGCAGCCGCATGCTCCAGGTCCTGTGCCCACTCGCTGCGCGTCTGCCCCGGGAGGCCGTAGATCAAGTCGATGCTCACCCTCATTCCGGTTGCGAGGGCATCCTTCACGGTGCGGAGCGCACGGCGAACGTCGTGAGCACGGCCCAGCCAAGCCAGGTGCGCGTCGTGGAAGGACTGCACTCCGATGGAGACGCGGTTCACCCCCGCCGCCCTGCATGCAAGAACCCCCACCCGATCCAGGGTGGCAGGGTTCACCTCGAGCGTCACCTCGCAGCTCGGTGCAACGGCGGCAACGGACCGGACGGCCTCGAGAACGCGGGCAAGGCGCCCGGACCCCAGGAGTGAAGGAGTACCTCCGCCGACGTAGAGGGTATGGAGCGTGGGAAGGGACGACGGCGACTCGGCCTCCGATTGCGATGCCGATCCCGATTGCGATGCAGATCCCGATCCCGACGCCGACGCAGTCGCTCCCGCACAGGGGGCGACGGAACGTGCTCGGAGCCGCAGCTCCGTCCGAACGCAATCCACGTACCGTTCGAGCAGGGTTTCGTCCGCATGCTCCAACGAGTAGAACGCGCAGTACCGGCATTTCCGGACGCAGAAGGGGACGTGAACGTAGAGGTGAGCGGGTATCCGCCCAGGACCGGCGTTTCCCTCCGCCAACTCCACGTCTCGCAGCGGCCTACTCCTCATGTCTTCTCAGAACCGCAAAAAAAGCTTTCTGCGGGATGTTCACCTTGCCGAAGGAGCGCATCCGCTTCTTGCCCTCCTTCTGCTTCTCCAGCAGCTTGCGCTTCCGGGTGATGTCCCCTCCATAGCACTTCGCGGTGACATCCTTGCGCACAGCGGACACAGTCTCACGTGCGATGATCTTTCCACCGATCGCCCCCTGGATCGCGATGCGGAACTGGTGCCGGGGAATCTCCTCCTTGAGCTTGACGCAGATGGCTCGGGCCCGGCTCTCCGCTCGATCGCGGTGAAGCAGCATGGAGAGCGTGTCCACCGGCTCTCCGTTCACCTTGATGTCCAGCTTCACGAGCTGTCCAGGCCTGAAGTCGAGCAGCTCGTAGTCGAACGATCCGTACCCGCGCGTGAGCGACTTCAGGTGGTCATAGAAGTCGAAAATCACCTCGGCAAGCGGGATCTCCACCGTCAGCTCCACGCGCCCCGGGCTCACGTAGCTGTGCCGGAGGTTCGTGCCCCGCCGATCCATGCACAGCTTCATCACGGCTCCCAGGTACTCGTCGGGCATGATCATCGAAGCCCGAATGTACAGCTCCTCGGTCCCCGCGATCTCGGTCGGATCCGGGTAGTGCGCCGGATTGTCGATGAGCAGGACCTCTCCCCCCTTCATCGTGACCCGGTACTGTACCGACGGTGCGGTCACGAACAGCGACAGGTCGTACTCCCGCTCCAGGCGCTCAAAAGTGATCTCCGCGTGCAGCAACCCGAGGAACCCGACCCGGAACCCCGTCCCGAGGGCCGACGACGATTCCTTCTGGTAGTGCAGCGAGGCATCGTTGAGCGACAGCTTCGACAGCGCGTCCGACAGCTCCGTGAAGTCATCGGTATTGACCGGGTACACCGACGAAAACACGACCGGCTTGGCCTCGACGAAGCCGGGGAGAGCACGCTCCGCCGGGTCGGCGTCGCTGGTGATGGTATCTCCGATGGGAGTCTCGCCCACCGCCTTGATCCCGGAGATGATGTAACCGACCTCTCCGGCCGACAGCCTGGGCATGGGGTGGTTCTTGAGGCGGAAGTGGCCCACCTCCTCCACCAGGGCGGTCCGACCGGTGGACATCACGCGGATGCGGTCACCCGGCCTGACCGTCCCCTCGACCAGCCGTACGTAGACCACCGCCCCCCGATACGGATCGTAGTGTGAATCAAAGATCAGCGCCTTGAGCGGAGCCTCCGGACGTCCCTTCGGCGCCGGGATCCGGGTGACGACGGCATCGAGCACCTTGTCCACGCCCACGCCGCTCTTGGCGCTGCAGAGAATCGCGCCTGCGGGGTCGAGCCCGAGCTCATCCTTGACCTGCCGCAGCACGCGT
>VGRX01000681.1 GCA_016875215.1 Deltaproteobacteria bacterium | reverse complement strand
CCCCGTCTCGAGCCCGTCGCCGTTCCAGTGGAGGACCGTTCCGGGGCTTGCCGCGATCCAGACGTCGTCGGGGCCGGTGCCGGAGATGGCGGACAGGTCGAGGGCCGGGATCTCGGCGACGAGTTGCCAGCCCGACGGGGACAGGTTGAAGATCCGGCCCATGTCCGCCAGTACCCAGATGTCCTGGATGTCGGAGGCCCACACCGCCCTGAGCAGGTTGCCGGGAGGGGAGCCGTTGTGGGAGATGATCTCGGATTCGTTGAGGATCACGAGGTCGTTCTGCACCGCGGCAATCGCCTTTCCCGCCCCTGCCCAGAGGCCCAGGACCGGTTGTGCGGAACCGACGCCGATCTGGCTCCAGCCCGCAGCACCGTGATGCCAGACCGTGCCCTTCTTGCCGCCGAGCCACAGGCTGTCGGCCGCATCCCGGAAGAGGGAGCGGAAGCCTTCCTTGGCCCCGGGGATGCCGGCAGGGGTCCATCCGATCCCGTCGAAGTGGAGGGCTTCGCCGCGGTCGGTGACCAGGAGCAGGTCGTCCTTGGCAGCGAAGTCGATTCCCGTCACATCGCCGGCCAGCGGGGGGTGCAGCACCTGGTATTCCTCGAGGTCGGTGACGAGGATGCCGTCTCCGGCCAGGCTCTCCACCTTCGATTCCATCCGCACCGCATAGGGAATGGAGATGGGGGTGTTGGAGCCGATGGACGCGTACATGGACCAGGTGCTCCCGAAAAGCGGGCCGGACATGACATCGGGCAGGCTGGTCAGGAGGAAGTACCTTCCCTGTTCGTTCCAGACCGGGTCGACCGGCGGGTTGATGTATCCGTCCTTGCCGATCTCGAGGCTGACGATGATGTAGGGCTGGCGGATCCCGCTGGGGTGGAACGGCTCATGGTGAAGTGCGAGGCGCGCCTCGCGATCGAGCGGGATGGAGAGCTCCACGTCCTGGTCCTTGAGGACCTGGTTTGGGAGGACGACGATGTTGCGTCGCAGGCCCATGACCGTCGGGGTGAACTTGCTGGTATCGGGGTCGACGAAGCCGCCGTGGCAGACCACCGCGATGTTGCCGACGCTCGAATTGATGAAGTAGATGTTGTGCTGGTTGACCGTGCCCCCGGGGCCCGGGTCAGGGGGAGAGCCGAACATCGAGCCCTTGGAGGACGAGCAGCGCACCTGCTTCTCTCCGCTCTTGGGGATGCAGCCGGTCTGCGTGAAGGAGGTCTTGGCGCAGATGAATCCGTCGGGGCAATCCTCGGCCGAGACGCACGGCGTGACGCAGAAGCGGCCGGTATCCCCGATGTCGGTGCACCACGGTTGGACCGCGTCTTCGGGCAGCAGCGGGTCGAGGCAGCTCTCGTCCGACTCGCAGGGTTTGCAAAGCTTCGTACCGGTGTTCTTGTAGACACAGTTGCCGGGGGGAGCGACGACGTACTTGTCCATGCCGAAGACGCGGCCCGATACCCACGACTCGGTGGGTTCGTACGGTCCGTAGTCGGGGAAGACCACGGGCGTGAGGTAGACCGTGACGTTGGCCGCGTCGAAATGGACGACGCTGTACAGGTTGAAGCCCTTCTTCGCCGCGGTGATGGCCTGCGGTCCCTCCAGCCCCGGTTTGGAGAAGGTGATCTGCCCCTTCTCGTCGGTGTAGCCGCTGAAGTCGACGGTCCCGTCCAGCGATGCGATCACCAGGGCAGCGGCCAGTCCCTTGCCGTTGCTGGAATCGAGAACGGTGACGTTGAGCGATTCGTCGACCGGACCTCCCCACGTGCCCCCTTTCTTGCTCATCGGGTCGAAGTAGGTGTAGGCCTGGGGCAGGACGACCGGCTCTCCCGCCCAGTCGATGGACGCGTCCACCGTGCCCGCCTTTGCATGGGGTGCGCGGGCCGTGACCAGGGTGGAGTCCACCCAGAGCACGTCCACGCACTCCTTGTCCTTGAGCCTGTAGCTGCCGCCCAGAGGGAGGTTGTCGCCGTAGAAGCGCACGTACGTCCCCCCGGCAACCGAGCCGTGGTCCGGGTCGACGAAAGCCAGGTGGGGAAACTCGGATGCGTAGGTGAAGCCTCCGGGGAGGAGGGCCTGGCCGTCCGGGGAGTAGACCGTGACGTCCACGGGCCCAGGGGGGCCGGGCGGGGTCGTTGCCAGCAGGGTGGACGAATCCTGCTGGGTCACGGACAGAGCCGTGCTCGGCCCGAAGCGGACTTCGGCCTGGGGGGGGAGAGAGCACCCCGAGAGCACGACCGGAGTTGG
>VGRX01000680.1 GCA_016875215.1 Deltaproteobacteria bacterium | reverse complement strand
ACATCCTCGGCAACCGGGACGGCGAAGTGCTGGATGATCCCGACTCGTTCAAGAGCAAGGAGGTCTCCAAGCTCTCCGTGCTGGACACGATCCTCCAGCCCGAGATCTACCCCGAGCTCTACGGCGACCTGTTCCACAAGGTGCGGATCAACTACTATCCACCCCGCGGGGACAACAAGGAGAGCTGGGACAACATCGACATCTTCGGCTGGATGGGCCGCAAGATGCAGATCAAGATCAACTTCCTGTGCCGGGACTCGATCCTGGCCGCACCCGTGGCCCTCGACCTGATCCTGTTCACCGACCTGGCCCAGCGGGCCGGCATGGCCGGGATCCAGGAGTGGCTGTCGTTCTACTTCAAGGCGCCGCTCCACGCCCCGTCCGTCTATCCCGAGCACGACCTGTTCATCCAGCTCTGGAAGCTGAAGAACACGTTGCGCTACCTCATCGGCGAGGAGCTGATCACCCACCTCGGGATCGAGTACTACAACTACTTCGAGTAGGCAGGCAGGCCTGCCCCATCACGCCGCCGGGTAGGACCCGGTGCCATCACGCCGCGGGCGCACCGCGCCCACGGATCGGCCAAGACATGACGGCCGTTGGGCTTCGCCCCGATCCGCCGGGTAGGACCCGGTGCCATCATGCCGCTGGCGCACCGCGCCCACGGATCGGCCAAGACATGTCGGCCGTTGGGCTTCGCCCCGATCCGCCGGCATGAGGGAGCCGTTCGTCCTATTGGGGCGGCGGCGTCCTATTTGTCCTATTCGTCCTATTTGTCCTATTCGTCCTATTGCCGTTCTGCCCCGCCGCCCCCGCTGCCCCGCCGCCCCCGCCGCCCCGCCGCCCCCGCAGCTCCTCGACACGCCGCGGCCAGGTGTGGTATCCTCGTCTCGACGATCCGAGGGAAGAGCCATGAAGAACCTGCAAAGCATGTTGGTGGTTGCGTTGGCATCGCTGCTGGTGTGTTCGTGCGGTGGCGGAGCGGGGGATTCCCTGGTGCCTCCGCCGCCGGCCGAGGACGGGGATCGGGGGGCCGGTGCGGGGGGCGGGGCCACGGCAGGCGTGGGTCGCCGGGCCGGCGGGGAGGGGGGGGCTGAGTGGTTCGAGACGATCCTGCAGGCGCTCAAGGTCTGCGCCGACGGGCCGGTCACGGAGGGGATCGATGTCTCGAAGTGGCAGGGGGACATCAATTGGCCGAAGGTAGCCGGTGCGGGGATCAAGTTTGCGTTCATCCGCGTGAGCGACGGCCTGGGCTATCCGGACGGGAAGTTCCAGTACAACTGGGAGGAGGCCCGGGCCGCGGGGGTTCTGCGGGGCGTGTACCAGTACTTCAGGGCCGGGCAGAGTGCGGAGGAACAGGCCTGGTACCTGCTGGACCAGATGGGACCGCTGGAGAAGGGTGACCTGCCGCCCGTCATCGACGTGGAGACCATGGACGGCCAGTCCGCGGCCGTGGTGGTGGACAAGGTCGGGAAGTGGCTGAAGCTGGTGGAGAGCGAGACCGGCGTGAAGCCGCTCATCTACACCGGTGCCGGTTTCTGGAACGGGCTGGGGAGCAACGAGCTCTCGGACTACCCGCTGTGGGTGGCCAACTGGCAGACGGACTGTCCTCTGATGCCGGCCGGCTGGACCCAGTGGGACTTCTGGCAGAAGTCTGCAACCGGCAAGGTCGCGGGCATTGCGGGCGACGTGGATCTGGACGTGTTCAACGGGGATCTGGCCGCGTTGCAGGAGTACGCATACGAAGGAGGTCCGCCGCCGCCCGAGGTGGTTCCGTGTCCGGTTGCGGCCGCGACCGAAACGGTGGTGGAGGAGGATGCTGCGTGCGTGGAGCTCCCTTCGTTTGCCAATCCGGCGGAGTACAACGACGTGGACGGTCACGGCGGCCATGCCTGGTGGGTGCCGGGCCAGATTCCCGATCCGGACTATGGAAACGGAGTCAACTGGATGCTGGATTTCGCCGAGGCCGGCACGTATCGGATCGAGGCCTACGTCCCTTCCGGGTTGGACGACCTCACGGCCATGGCCACCTACAAGGTCTTTCACCAGGGTGGTGCGACGAAGGTGGTCGTCGACCAGGCGGCAGCGGCAGGCGGGTGGGTCGAGGTCGGGCAGTTCCCGTTCGTACAGGGGGCGCAGGACCAGTGGGTACGGCTCGGCGACAACTACCAGCCCCAGGAGGGGCCCGGGAAGAAGATCGTCCTGGATGCGCTGCGGATTTCGGTCCCGGTTGCCTGCGAATGCCAGACGGCTGGCCTGGTGGACAC
>VGRX01000679.1 GCA_016875215.1 Deltaproteobacteria bacterium | reverse complement strand
TTTTGGTCATCGCGGCTCTTGTGGGAGCGATTGTCTGGAACGTCCTGACCTGGTGGCTCGGTATTCCCTCCAGCTCGTCCCACGCGCTGATCGGTGGCATTCTCGGGGCCGTCTGCGTCGAGCACGGCTTCGAGCCGATCCAGATGAAGGGAATGGAGAAGGTGCTCATAGCGTTGTTCGCGTCCCCCATCGTCGGGCTCGTGTTCGGTTTCGTCATGCAGCGGGCAATCCTGAGGTTCCTGGTGGTCAGTGGGGCCGGTCCGGGGGCGAACAACTTCTTCCGCTCCGGCCAGTTCTTCACCGCGTGCGCCCTCGCCCTTTCTCACGGAACGAATGACGCTCAGAAGACCATGGGGATGATCGCCATGGGGCTGGTTGCGACCGGCTTCCAGAGTGAATTCGCGGTCCCCTGGTGGGTCATTCTGATCAGTGCGTTGGCAATCGGCGCCGGCACTGCTGCGGGGGGCTGGCGCCTGATCAAGACGCTCGGCTTCGGTTTCTACAAGATCTGGCCGATTCACGCGTTCACGTCGCAACTGGCGTCTGCGTCGGTGATCCTTGGGGCCGCGCTGGTCGGCGGCCCGGTCAGCACGACGCAGGTGGTTTCCAGCGTGATCGTCGGCGCCGGGGCCTCGGAGAACGCGCGCAAGGTCCGATGGCAGGTGGCCGGCAACATCGCGGTGGCGTGGGTGCTGACCATTCCGGCAGCGGGAGCGGTGGCAGCGGGGTCCTATTTCGTGGTCAAGTTCATCATGCTTCTTTGCGGGGTACAGATATGAGCTGGTTCAGCAATCCGTTGAAGCCGAAGAAGGACAGCATCGTGGAGCGCCTCATCAAGCAGGCCGAGGCCTGCTGCGCCGGCCTGGAGGGGCTGGTCAGCTACGTCGCCAACCCCTCGGAAGAGATCGCCAAGGCGGTCAAGGACGCCGAGGAGCGCGGGGACGAGGAGCGGCGGCTGCTCATCGACGAGCTCAACCGCACGTTCGTGACGCCCCTGGACCGCGAGGACATCTTCGCGCTGTCCCGCTCCATCGACGACGTGCTCGACTATGCGTACACCACCGTGGACGAGCTCTCGCTGTTCAAGCCCAAGAGCAGCCCTTTCCTGGCTGAGATGACAGGGGCGTTGCGCGATGCCGGCAAGGAGATACACCTTGCTATGACCCGCATCCTGGAGCACAGGGCGGTCGCGAACGAACATGCCATGCGCGCCAAGCACCTCGAGAACCGCGTGGAGAAGCTCTATCGTCAGGCCACGGCAGCGCTCTTCCAGCAGAAGGTCGGAGCGCTCGAGGACGTGCTGGAGATCATGAAGCTGCGCGAGGTCTACCGTCACCTTTCGAACGCGGCCGACCGAGCCGACACCGCGGCGAACATCATTGCCGACGTGAACATGAAGGTCATGTAGTTTTCCCGCGGGTTTGCCCCGTCGCAGCGGAACCTCTCGAAATCCACCGCACCATTGCGCGGGCAATTCGGCACAGCTATACTCGGTCCGACTCGACCTCGGGGGTGGGCAACCATGGCAGTGGGGAGCTCCGGCATCGGCGGGCGCAGGGTGTCCAGGCGTCGGTTCCTGCTGGACCTTTCCGTCCTGGCTTCGGGGGGCATGCTCGCAGCCTGCTCCTCCGGCGCCGGCCCGGGAGATGCCTCCGCCGATCTCACGGGCGACGGCCCGCTCGACCTCCCGGCCGATACCGTGCCGGAAGCGGCTGGGACCGATGCCTGCCGACGGCAGCCTTGCCCCGCCTCCGGAGAAGTGGTCCTCGGGCTCGTCGCTCCGGGGGCCGCAGGCTCCGTGCAGGAAGGGGTGACGGAGCTTCTCTCGACCCTCGACTGGTCGTGGCTCACTCCCGGCGACCGAGTCTTCGTGAAGCTGTCGTGCAACTCCGGCAATCTGCACCCGGCGGTGACCAGCCCCGTGGCGGTACGCGCCGTCTGCCAGGAGCTTCTCTCCCGTGGGGCGGGCGAAGTTCTCGCAGGCGACCAGGCCGGCATCGCCTCGGTGCGGCTCGACATGAACGGCAAGCTCACCGGCTCCACTCGTGGACTCATGGAGAAGAACGGGCTGCTCGCCGCGATCGAGGAATCCGGTGCGACGCCCTGGTGCTTCGAGGAGCACGGACACCAGCAGGGGTTTTTTGCTGCCGGCATGGCCGGTGTCCCCGGCTCGCACTGGAGCGACGGGCCATGGGTTGCATCGGTGCTCGAGGAGGTCGACCACGTCGTCACGCTCCCGAGGCTGAGCTCCCACCTGATCGGAGGCTGTA
>VGRX01000678.1 GCA_016875215.1 Deltaproteobacteria bacterium | reverse complement strand
CATGGGTCGGACAGCAGCGAATCCGTCGGCGAGGACTTGCGCCCCGTGTCGTGGGCCAGGAAGTGAAAGCGGGCAAGCCCCGCCAGCACGAGCGGGACCGTGAAGACCAGCGCCCGGGTCCCGAAGTTCACGAATGCCCTCTCCGACAGCGTGTATGCCAGGAACGCCACTCCGGAAGCGATGCCCGTCAGCTGAAACGCCCGCCGCGTCGGTCCCAGCCCGTACAGGCGCAGGACGCTGCGGGTCCGTGAGGCATCCTCCCCCATCAGGAGCACCTCGTGCAGCCGTTTGCCCAGCCCGAGATAGAGGGAGAGCAGGAAGGTGCACAGCAGGATCCAGAACGAGATGGGTACCGGGATTGCCACCGCCCCGCCGACCACCCGCAGCACGAAGCCGAGCGAGATGCACAGCACGTCCGCGATGGGAACCTGCTTCCCCCGGAACGAGTAGAACAGGTTGAGCGCAAGGTACCCCGAAAGCGTCAGTCCGAACTCGTCGGCCATGAGCACCCCGGCCACCAGCGAGAGCAACCCCAGGCCGGCCGCGCTGCACACGGCAACCCGCACCGGAAGAGAGCCCGAGGCCACCGGCCGCAGCCTCTTTCGCGGGTGGTGCGCATCGGCTTCCCGATCCGCGACGTCGTTGAGCAGGTAGACCACGCCGGATGCGACGCAGAACAGGACGAACGCGACGCCTGCGCGCAACGCGGAGGCAGCATCCCCCGCCCGCAGCGCAAACAGGAGGGGCGCCAGGACGAAGACGTTCTTCGCCCACTGCTTCGGCCTCATCCCCTCCAGCACCAGGAGAACCCGGTTCCTCCTCACCTCCCTCTCCTCCCTTGCGTTCCCCTTTCCGTCGAGACCCCCTCAGCCCCGGGTCGTCCCACCTGCCCCCTTGCCCCCGAGGGCGAGCATGTCGGGCTTTGCCAGCAGCACGAGGCTGGCGGGCAGCACCAGCATGTCGCCGACCAGTGCCATCACCACCGTGAAGCTCGCCAGGTAGCCGAACTGGCGGAGCGCCACGAACTCGCTGATCACGTCGACCAGGAAGCCTCCTGCAAGGATCACGGTCGAGACGACCATCGCCCTGCCGGTCGAGCGCATGGACAGGCGGACTGCCTCCACGGGCGGCCTGCCGGCCTGCACCTCCTCGTTGTAGCGGGCAACGAAGTGGATCGTGTCGTTCACCGCGATCCCCAGCGAGATCGAGAAGATCAGGACCGTGGCAGTCCGCAGCTCGATGCCGAACACCACCATCGCCACGAGTGTTGCCACCAGCGGGAAGATGTTGGGCAGGAACGACACCATCCCCACCCGAACGGACCGGAACAGCAGAACGATCAGGCCGAAGATGAAGATGAAGGCGGTCCCGAGGCTGGTCAGCATGTCACGCACGATGAACGAGAGCGCCTTCTCCACGAAGTTCATGGTTCCGGTGATCTCGAACGAGTAGCGCCTCCCGAGGTCGGGATCCAGCGAGATGGCGTTCTGGAGGCGCTGCTGGGCAACCCCCTTGACCGTGTCCCAGGCCGAGCTGCCGTGATCATACAGGTACAGCGTGACGCGGGTGGCGTCGTAGTCGAGGGTAACCACGCGGTCGAGGAATTCCTGGCTCGCGGATTCGAGCGGGAGGAGGAGCTGAGCGACCCCCTGCCGGCTGTCCGGAAGCGAGTAGCTCCCCGGTGCGTTCCTCCGGAAGGCCTGGTGCATCTGCTTCACGGTCTCGTGGAGACCCTCGATGCGGCCGACGTGCTTCGAGATGTTCGGGTCGTCGAGGAGCTGGTGCGCCACCCGGTCGACCGCGGCCAGGAGCGCTGCATCCTTGACCGTCTCGACGCAGCGACCCTGGCTGGCCGGCAGCGAGCCGGAGAGGGTCTGCTCGAGTCCGTCGATTGCGCCCAGCTCGGAAGGAGGCAGCAGGAGTCCGAGCGCTTCTCGAGCCGGGGCCAGGGCCTTGCGCGTCCGGTCGGACAGCACGCACGTGGCGGTCCCGGCGGGCGAGGCATCGAGGCAATCCTCGTCGCTGGCGCAGGTCTGGTCGTACCGCTTCCCCCGGATGAGGATCTCGTAGGGCATCACCGGGCTCAGCATCGATTCCATGGTCGAGGTGGCGCGGTGGACCCGGTTCTCGGGCGGGACCTCCTCCAGGAGGTGGTTGTCGGCCTGGATGTTGAGCGCGACGTAGGCTGCTCCGCCCACGCAGAAGAACATGGCCGCGTAGAAGATCGTGCGTGCGTTCCGGGTGGCGAAGGCCGTGATTCCGTCCAGCATC
>VGRX01000677.1 GCA_016875215.1 Deltaproteobacteria bacterium | reverse complement strand
GGGGTCGCCAAGGGCAGCGAGGACAACAGCAAGGGCGGCGGAATGAGCCTCATCTCCACCATCTCCGCGGTGCTGAACAACACCGTCACGAAGAACGAATCCGGAGGCGACGGGGCCGGCATCCACGTCTGCGTGGACTGCCACCCGCATGCCACCCCGTTCCTGCTGGACAACGGGGTGACCGCGAACAAGGCAGCAACCAAGGATCCCTCCCACGCTGCCGGAGGAATCGGCGCCGCATTCCTGCGCGTGATGACCTCCAACAACATCCATGGCAACACGAGGGGGGGGCAGCCCTCCGAGTTCGGGTGGTTCCATCCCCTGGACGAGGGATTCCCCGACTGGGTGGCGAACGTGTCCATCGCAGGCAACTGGTGGGGTACCGCGGACGAGGCAGCCATCGATGCGGTCGTCGCCAATGGAAAGCCGTCGGACGGCGCCGCAAGCGCCAATCCGCACCCCGCCCTCTCGGCCCCGGTCGAGAAGCCGACCCCGAGGGTCACCATCACCACCCGCCGGCTGCGCTACGACGAGGAAGCGCAGGAGATGGGCGTGTTCCTGACGCTGTACAACCCCGGAGCGGCCCGCTCCTTCGAGCTGCGGATCCTCCTGCGCTACGAGAATGGCCCCTCCTTCCCGTACATCCTGCCCCTCGGGCTTCCGGAGGAGACGGCCACAGGTGGCGCCCACCGGTTCCCGATGCCAGAGGACTCGGTCTGGTTCGCAACGCTCGCCACCCCCTCCTACGACCCGCTCAACCGCATGGGGGGCGAGGGCTCCTGGGACGCCGCCCTGTACGACTCCGACAGCGGTGAACGCATCGGGATTCCGTGCTCCGCACGCTTCCAGCTCCGCGAGGAGGTGATGCCATGAGACTCGCCCTCCTGTCGCTGCCCCTCCTGGCTGCCCTGGCAGTCTGCTGCTCCTGCTCAGGCCCATCGGACTCCGGCTCCGATACCACAGACATCAAGAACGACTGGAACCTGGTGCCGAACCCGGAGAAGGTCGACTTCGCACTGCCCGGATGGCTGGTCGTGGATGGAAACCCCCTCCAAGTCGGCACTCCGATCGGCTGGGTGATCCATGCCCTGGGCCAACCCGAATCCACACGGGACATGGGGGCTGCCGGCCTCGTCCTTCTCTACCCGAAGTGGTCTCTGGAAGTGCTCGTCGCCCTGCCCACGGATACCTGGGGAATGCCGGCCGATGACCCGAACGGCCGGGCCGGGCGGGTACCGGCCGATGACCCGAACGAGGGGGCTGGGCAGAACCCCGCCGATGACCCGAACGAGGGGGCTGGGCAGAACCCCGCCGACGACCCGAACGGGGCGCGTGCCCAGGAGCCATATCCGCCGGTGGAGCAAGTCGTTGCCTTCCACCTGCTGCCCGGTTTCGCAGGCAAAGGCCCGGACGGACTGGGGCTGGGCGTCGACGAGGCTGCGCTCACGAAGGCCCTGGGCTCGCCGCTGCCCGACCCGTTCGGTCAGGGGCTCTGGTTCCCAGATTCCGGCCTGTTTGCCCAGGTGTCGCAGGGGAAGATCACAATGATCACGCTCTCCGGATCTTCAGAGTGAGGTACATCCCGGCATACGGGAGTGCACCAGGCTCCTTCCCCGGCCGGCTGGCGGCTGGGATCGCCCCGCTGCTCCTGGCTGCGGCGTGCTCCGGCGAGGTTGCGGGCCCGGACGTCACGGACCTGTCGGCCGGTGAGATCGCCCAGCCGCCCCTGGACGGCACGAGCGAGCTTCCCCCCCCCCGGGTCTGCCCTCCCGTCGGCCCCTTCGGCACCAAGCTCGGCGACACGGTCAAGGATCTCCAATTCGAGGGTGCGGACGGCTCAGCGGTCACTCTGCACGGCCTGTGCGGACAGCCGCTCAGCCTGGTCTACCATTTCTACGGATGGTGAACGACCTGCCACGCGTTCGCCGGTCGGGTGAACGAGCTTCAGGAGGCCTTCGGAGATTCCGGGCTGCGCATCCTGGTGGTCATCTCCGGCATGCCATCCGGCGCCCCCGCCACCACCGCCTACTGCCAATCGGTGCGCGACAAGTACCAACTCGGCGGCCTGGCTGTCTGTGACCCGGAAGACCGACTGCTGGAGTATGGGAAGAACGCCCTCACCCTGCTCATCGACGTCCACGGCCACATCGTGTACAAGGGCGTCGGGACCACTATCGAAACGCTCGTTGCGAAGATCGGCAAGGTGCTGGGGGGCTCATAGGGGGCAGGTCCCACGCACCGGCTTACTCCCCCATGCAGAGCTTGTACTCGTCCGGGG
>VGRX01000676.1 GCA_016875215.1 Deltaproteobacteria bacterium | reverse complement strand
GGGGATGGCACCATCTACCACGACCGCCTCGTCCGCACACTCGCTCTGCATTTCCTCGCAGGTATCGTACTTCTGGACGCAGGCCATGAAGTCCTGCATCGGGGCCTTGGATTCCTCTTCGAGCAGCGCGATGGCGCAGAACATCCCGCACATCTCCTCGGGCGTCGCATCGGTGATGTCGTCCCCCTTGTCGTCGGGAACCGGCTCCTCCCCGGTGCTGCCCCCGCCGCCGCCCTCGCTCGGCTCGGAGGATCCCTCCTCGATGCACGGCCCCACGTGAGCGCAGAAGTCCACGCACTCCTGCGGGACTTCCACCTTGGCCATGTCGGGGTAGCAGAAGCCGAGATCCTGCTGGCACTCCTCGCTCATGCCCCCTTCCTCGGCATATGCGTACATCACGCAATCCATCTGGCAGGACTCGTAGGCCGCGCAGTCCGCATCCTCGGTGCAGAACTCCTCGGCCGGCATGCACGAGTGCCAGGCGCAGACTTCGCCCTCGGCGCAATCGTCATCCGCATCGCACAGGCCTTCCTCGTGCTGCATGCAGTACCCCTTGATGCAGTCCTGGCCTTCCGCACAGTCCGCTGACGTGGCGCAGGTCGGCTCCGGGCTCTGGTTGGGAACGCACATGCCGTCCAGGCACGACCAGCCCTCGGGGCAGTCTGCGTCGGTTTCGCAGGTCTCCGGTGCGGTCTCGCAGGCCGCATCGACACAGACCATGCCTTCGGGGCAATCGGCATCCGTCTCGCACATCTCCGGCCCCGTGGGCAGGCACATCCCGTCCAGGCACTGCTCCCCCGCAGCACACTCGTCATCCTTGGTGCACTCCACCGCCATGGCCGGCAACGACACGGCCAGAGCCATCCCGATCCCGACAACCACGCCAAGCAGATTCCTCATGTTCGTTCCTCCGTTGGGTGTCATGAAAGACGAAAGGATTAAGCGCTCGCCCGGGGGCGAAGTCAAGACGTTCCGAGAACCCTGAACCCCCAGGGATTCCCCACACAGGCAGGCTCATCGCCCTCTGGACGCCGTTGATGGTGGATTCGGGGGAACGAGTTTCACGGCTCGTCGATGCGCGTCACGTGGATGTCTTCCGCAACGTCCCGGGCAAGGGCGAGTTCGGTCCCTTCGAAGCGGATGCAGAAGGCGGGCTGGCGCTGGTGGAGCTCGACGACCACTCCCGGGGACAGGCCGTACGAGGTCAATCGGTGGAGCCTGCCGTGCGTTCTCGGCTGGATGTAGAGGACCCGGGCCCTCTCGCCAGGCCGCAGCGCGGTGAGGGGGACGACCTGGCTCTCCACCACGGTCCTCCGGCTCACGCAGCACCGCCCTGGGGGGATGGGACGACCATGAGGGCATGTTGCGGGGTGGCCCAGCAGGATGCAGATCGCCTCCACGAACTCGGGCAGCATCTCGTGCTCCATCCGGCATCCCACGTCGAACGCCTTGCGCCGGTCGGCTCCCAGCACGTTGGCCATGAGCACCTCGGTCAGCCGGTGCCGGCGCAGGATGCCCTGGCCCTGCTCCCTGCCCTCTGCGCTGAGCACGAGCCGGTCTCCGGTCATCCTGGCGAGACCGGCGGCCACGAGCAGAGCGAAGACCTCGGCCGCCGGCCTGTCGACATGGGCGCAGGCGGCCGATTCGTCCGGCTCCCCGCCTCGCTCCTCGTCCATCAGCAGCGTTTCGAGCGCGTGTTCCTGATCTCGGCTCAGCTCCATGGTCTCTCCTACTCGAACGTCACTCCGAGCCACCGGCACAAGATGCTCGCGGCTGCCCCGGCGAGCACGGCCCACACGGTCACGAACGTCAGCAGCAGCGCGGCCACCTTCGCCCCCCGCTCCTTGAACAGTACCATCACCGCGTTCACGCACGGGGACAGGAAGGTCATCACGAGCATGGTGACCACGAGCTGGACATTGGAGAATCCCCCCTGCATGTGGCTCAGCTCCGTGGCACCGGCCTCGCGGCGAATCAGCGTCTTGATGAACACCTGCACCGCCTCGTCGGGCAACCCGAGCAGACCGTGGACGATCGGATGAGCAGCGGCCTGCAAGGCATCGAGCCCGCCCAGCCGGTCGAAGAAGAACAGCGCCAGCGCTGCCGCGGCGAAGTAGGGAAGCGCCTCTGCGACGAAGCGCCAGGTCTGGCTCCAGGCGACGCGGGCGACCTGGCGGGCCCGGGGAAGGCGGATGGGGGGAAGCTCCATGATGAAGTCGCCGCTCTGCCCCGGGAAGAGCCTTGCCGCCACCGCCCCGACCACCAGCATCTGCAGGCC
>VGRX01000675.1 GCA_016875215.1 Deltaproteobacteria bacterium | reverse complement strand
AAAACCTCGGAGAATCTCACCGAGCAGTGATCCTCTTCGCTATCGAAAAGGCCGTCGCTGCATCGCCGGCACACACTGCCCTCGGTCTGGAACTCTACAAGACGGAGGCTCTTTGCCGCAACGATTCCGGAGCAGATCTGGCCGCTGCCGACGATACCCACGCCATGGCGCACTACGTCCACGCGACCGCAAACCGCCGCCGGTGCCTGGCCGATGTTCATGAAGGAGCATTCCCCCTTCCCGCTGCACCAGTACTTCATGCGGCATTGCACCTGGATCCGCGGAGGCTCCGGTGGAGTGGCCGGTTCCTCTGACGCCGATGGCGTCTGCTCCGACCGGGTGTTGTCGTAGCTCTTTCCCGCCTGCCCCGTACCCTGCTGGCACCCAAACGAGTGCAGCACGGCTGAGGCAACAGCCAAAGTGACAAGAAGCGATCGTTGCATGGCAGTCCCCTGCAAGCACGTACCCTGAACTCCAGATACAGTACAGCCGGCGGCGGGCATTGCAAGTGGATTCGAGGCGTGCTCGTGCGAGGCCTCCGCACTGCCAGCGGCCCCCACCCAGGGTTTGACATCTTGCAACCCTAGGATCTGAGGCGGAGGATCCCACCGTGGTTGTCGCACAGAGGAATGCCGATGGAGAAAGCAAAGCCGAGGCGTTGCGATTCAGCTTCCCACGCCGTTGGCCGGGGGGTACTATGCTTACAGGGAGCGGGGGCCGCTCAGCAGGCGGAAACCGCATAGCGAGTAGTTGGGCGGACCAAAGAACGGTGAGCCTGAGATGATGCGCCTCTTTCACTACGTCGGCCCCGAGTCGATTCGCATCGCCGCCCGGAGTTCTCCGGCAGGATGCAAGATCGACTCTACAACCGCGTTGGCCAACTGGTGGCGGGAGAACCGCGATGACGAGCGTGGCTGGGTCACGTACACGATCACAGCGAACGGCGATCTGCTGATCGCACCGCGCCGCTCCGAGCATGTGGCGTGTGCAGGCGGGGGACCTGTGCGAGCGGCTGGTGAAATGCGCTTCGGCCACCAGAGCGACGTGCTCGAGGTGACCAACAACTCGACGGGCTTCTGTCCCGCCGAAGACTGCTGGCCTGCGGTGCATTCAGCTCTCGAGGCGGCAGGTCTGCGGCATCCCGGCGGGTTCACCTTTGTGGCGATATTTCGCCGCTGTCCGAAGTGCGGAGGGCGCAACCTCGTCAAGGACGACTGGTTCGTGTGTGCGCTCTGCGACGCAGAACTGCCGCTCACGTGGAACTTCGAGCTATGACCAGCAGACTGTCCTGACCGTTGATTCCCCCGCTTTTCCGTGCGCGATTCAGGGTGCTGTTCTGACCGGTAGCCATGCCGGCAGTGAGGGGGTGATCCAGAGGGTGCTCGGTCTGGGCGGTCATCCAGGGGGCGTTGAGGGAGGGGGAGGAGGGGGCAGGAGCGAAGCTGCCCCCTCAGGTGGCTGCAACGATGCAGGAGCTTTCATCAGGCAGATGGTGCTGGACGCTGGCCGGTCGGAACGGTACTCTCGTGCCTCGGGTGCCGGGAGTTCCGGGAGACGATGTCAACCGATTTCCAGGCGGCCGGTCGGAAGAACAGTTGGACACTGCACATTCAGCGGTTCCTGGGCCGGCGGAGGCGAATCGATGCTGAGTGACGACGTTGCCGACCGATTCAAGCACTGGGTGACCTGGCGGATCGTGGCCGAGTTGATGCGTCGGCACAAGGCGACCAAAGACATCCGGGTATACGAGCTTCATCCGGCCGGCGGGCAGGGCGATACTCTGGCGATCCAGGAGCAGGCGTCGGGAGGATCCACTCCGATGCGCAACAACGACTTCCGCGGTTGGCGGCGAATGGGCGATTCTCCGCTGGAGCCGTTCGGTGCGCTTGAAGCCGACGGCGGGTATGTCTGGCCTTGGCTGAAGGCTGAGGACCCGAAGTCTGTTGTCGACGACATAGAGCGGCTTCTGGGCCTGCCGGCCCTCGGGGGGCGGCTCCCAATGTCCTCCCCGACAGTCAAGACCTTCATGGTGATGGCCGATATTCTGGGGTTGGCCTGCCTGGGCCGCTCTTCTTTCCATTGGAGAGCCGCATACTATGACTCTTCGGGGGAGTGGAGCGGTTTCCGGACGGCATTCTGCAACCTGCCGCATCTCGTGGCCCGGTTGCCTGTTGCCGCGCTCGCGAAAGTGCGTGAAAACGCGCACGGGGTCGTGAGTGGAAGTCCGGGTTGGTGAGGCCCCTCCCCCCGCCCTCCCCGCGGGCCGGGGAGGGGGCGAGGG
>VGRX01000674.1 GCA_016875215.1 Deltaproteobacteria bacterium | reverse complement strand
AACTTGTTGCTGCCGCTCAGGTTGACGCCATGGAAGTGGACGTAGCGACCGTACTCGTCCCTCAGGTGGGAGCGCTGCACCACGCTTGCAGCGTCTCCCGGGTCAGTGCGGAACGTGTCGGTTCGGACCCGGGACAGGGATTCGGCCCATACCCGGTCGAACGGGGGGGGATCGCCGGAATTGCAGGAGACGAGCACCGCCGCTGCCGCAACCCATCCTAGCCATCGTGCCTTCATGCACTTCCCTCCATGATGCCGATCCGGGGCGATGTTAGATGAAAGGCTTCGCGCACGCAAGGGCGCGCAAGTGCCGAATTCGGAAGTCCGGAAGAGGCGTCGGTCGTGCCCATTTCCGTTGTCTTCGGGGCGGCCCGGTGGTACGACAGCAGAGGGCGCCGCGCTTTCCGGTGAGGTCGGCTCGATGATGCGGTTCCGGATCATCCTTGCGGGTGTGTGGATCCTGTGGCTGGCGGGGGCATGCCAGGAAGAGGTCACGCTGGGGGGGACCTGCACGCCGCTGGCGCGGGTGTGCTCGCATGACGACGTGCTGGTGTGCAAGGCCGACGGCGTCGGGTGGGAGCTCCTGAAGAGCTGTCCGGGAGGGTGCGACCTGGGTGACTGCCTCGAGGCGCCCGGGGGGGATGTCGGGGAGGAGGGCGGGCAGACGGGACCCGCGGGGATCGGCTGCCCGGGCTGTCCGTGCGACCTGGAGGGGGCATGCGAGCCGGGGCTCGTCTGCCTGGCCGGGTTCTGCATTCCGCCCGGCTGCCAGCAGGATTCCGATTGCCCCGCGGGGCAGCGGTGCTACCTGGCCGCATGCATCCCGGCCAAGTGCGGCAACGGGAAGCTGGACGACGACGAGCAGTGTGACGACGGCAACAACCGCAACCTCGACGGCTGCAACGTGAACTGCGACGTCGAGCCTTCGTCGGTCCTTCTTGGCGGGACGCCGCTGGGATTCACCGAGGACCCAAGGGCCATGCCCGTGGCGTACGGCGTGTGCACCGACGAGACCACGACCGCCCAGTACGCTCCGGGGCCGATGGTCGCCGTTGCGCTCTGCGCGGTGAGCTACCTCGATAAGGACGGCTACGGAATGAGCGGTGCTGAGGTTGCTGCCGACGTTGCCAACGCCAACGGGTTCCACTCCAAGGCCAAGACCGGAGTCCTGCTCAACCTGGCGTTCACGGACATCGTGCAGGGAGGCCCGGATCAGACCGACCCCGACACCGACGAGGAGATCAACGCGTCGCTGGCGGCATTGCGTGAGTTCGTCGAGGTGAAGCACCCGGGACAGTGCCAGGCGGTGGTGGGCTACATCCACTCGCTCAAGGGCTCAGGCGGCGAATACGGAGGCATGGCGGTGTGGCCGTCCACAGGGCTGCACAGCGCCCTGGTGACGCGCTTCAACAGCCTGGCCATGCCGGGCCAGACGCTGGCTCACGAGACCGGGCATATCTTCGGTTTGCACCATACCCACGAGGGAGGAATCGACGGCGGCGACGAATGCCTGGACACGCCGCCCGATTCCGGCTGCTTCGACGGCAACATCCTGTGCGACGTCACCTGCCCGGACGGCAGCAAGCCGCCGGCGCGCAACGTCATGTCCTACTACAACTGCGACAAGCCGTACCCCGATTCCTTCACGGCCTGCCAGGCGCGCAGGGCACGCTGCTTCATCGCCCACATGTTTGCCCAGCCCGCATGTCCGCTTCCGGTTCTCCTCTCGCCGACCGAGGAGCAGACGTTCCTCGTGGGGCAGCAGATCGTGTTCAAGTGGAAGCCGGGCGATGCGCTGGCCGCTCCCTACCTCGTCATCCGGTCGAATCCGCCCGACGGCCCGGTCGTCCTGAACCAGGCGGTCGGGCAGAAGTCGTCCTTTGCCCTGGGAGGGCAGACCCTCTCGGCAGACAGCTACGCCTGGACCGTGCGCTACTTCTCCCCTTGCTGTCCGGATGGGGTGTGTGCCGCAGTCGAGCGCTCGTTCACCGTGGCGCAGGCCCTGTGCGAAGGAGCATCCACCATGGACTGCGGCATGTGCGGCAAGCAGACGCGGACGTGCAAGCCGGACGGGACGTGGGGGCCGTGGGGAAGCTGCCAGGGGCAGGGCGCCTGCATGCCGGGGACCACCAAGCAGTGCCCCGGGTCGGCCACGGTCGTGACCTGTTCTCCCTACTGCCTTTGGCCCGCCTGCCCCGCGTGCCAGACACAGTGCCAGGGCAAGTGCCCCGGCCAGGACGACGGTTGCGGTGGTACGTGCCAGGGCAGTGGTTGTCCAGGCTG
>VGRX01000673.1 GCA_016875215.1 Deltaproteobacteria bacterium | reverse complement strand
CTGCGGCTGATGCAGGCGTACTTCGCCGGACGTCTCGACGACATCGGCGTCGAGGGGAGCGTCCGGGAGGCAGTGGACCTGGCGTTCTTCGGATTCGGACCGGGGGGGCGGGCAAAGGCGCCCGCAGCCTCCCGTCCGCGCAGGAGGAGGTGATTCGTGAGCAATAGTCCTCGCTGGTGCCTGATTACTGGAGCCGCGGGTGGAATCGGAACGGCCCTGGCCGTGGAGTTCGCCCGCCGCGGGTATGGGCTGTTGCTGGCGGACCTGGACCAGGACGGCCTGGACAGGGCGGCAGCCCGTGTGGAGGGAAGCGACAGTCCCGTGGAGTGCCGCACCCTGGACGTCACGAGCACAGACCAGGTGGAGGCGCTGGCCGCGTGGTGCCGCGACTCGGGCCGCCTTCCTGACGTGCTGATCAACAACGCCGGGGTGGGACACATGGGGGACCTGTGCACGACGGGTCTGCCGACCTGGCGCCGACTGGTGGAGGTCAACCTGTTCGGCCCGCTGAACATGGTTGACGCGTTCCTCCCGGCCATGCGGGAGCGGGGCGGCGGCCACATCGTGAACGTGTCCTCGGGGCAGGCGTTCTTCCGGCTGCCGACCTGGGGGGCATATGCGGCGGTCAAGGCTGCGCTGGGGGTCTACTCGGAGGTGCTGGGGTTCGAGCTGGCCGGCACAGGCGTGCGGGTGACGACCGTCTACCCGTTCATGGTCGATACGGGCTTCTACCGGAGCATCGAGGGGGAGACGACCGGCTCCCGGCTGGCCATGCGCCTGGTTCCGTACTACTCCAACCGGCCCGAGACCGTGGCGAAGGCCGTCGCCCGGGCCGTGGAGGGGCGACGCCGGGTCGAGCTGATCACGCCGCTCAACCTGGTGGGCTTCTATGGCCGTGTGCTCCCGCTGGCCCCCGAGATCATCGCAGGGATTTCGAACCTGGTGCTGCGACGAGGGGCGAAGCGCCGCTCGCAGGAAGCCGCTCACGGGCACGAATGCCGCCAACAGACCGCCGCGAGGTGAACCATGCTGCAGCAAGCCGCTGACTGGATCCGGGGTCGCCTGGACGCCGGATACTCACTGGACGAGGTGATGTCCGGAACGCACGAGTTCGAGCCTGGTGCCGGCCCGCCCGGCATCCACCCGTTCCGTTTCGTCGTGACCTGGGGTGCGACCTCGGTCCGCCGCTTCCTGGAGCCGGGCGAGCAACGACTCGCGGCCACGCTCTCCGGCGCAGTGACTGCAGGCGGCCTGTGCTCCGATGCTCCCTGCCGGGGAGCGCTCCGCATCGACTACTTCGGCCGCCACATGATCCGCTACGACTTCGAGTTCACCTCTGACCAAGGCCCATGCCGCTTCGTCGGCGAGAAGGTCAACATCCAGGTCTGGAACCTCCCCGTCTCCCACACGACCTGCTTCGGCACCGTCACCCGCCTCTCCGACGGCCGCCTCCTGTCCCGGGCAGTCGTCCACTTCCGCCTCCGCACCCTCCCCGCCTTCCTCGCCAGCCTTCGCTTGAAGGCAGCCACCCCCTGACTCCGCCCGGCGAACGCCGGGGCATCGGCTTGAGAGGCCGGTGTGTTGCTGATGCCGTGGTGGGACACGTCGGACGGCGCCAGTCGGACACGTCGGACACGTCGGACCAACGGACTGCATCGGACACGTCGGACACGTCGGACGGCGCCTGTCGGACACGTCGGACCAACGGACTGCATCGGACACGTCGGACACGTCGGACGGCGCCAGTCGGACGAACGGCCGCTGGTGTGGGGATGAAGATGCACCTTGGGCGCTGGCAACCCGACGGCCGTTCCGATGCCATGGCCGTCAGGGAGGTGTCGTCCCTCCCTACAGATCCACGTCCCTGTCCGGCGGCTCCCTCGTGACCACCTCGAACGCGGCAGCGGAGGAGGAGGCCAGGCGGGTGACCCGTCCGGAGGCCCGGTCGGTGAGCGCCAGTTCGAGGCGCGAGAGCTTGCTGTTGTGGCAGTACAGGTGGCTGCCGTCGGTATCGGTGTAGCGCACGATTGCCACGGGGCCTGGGGCCGTGGCGATTCCGCTCAGCTCGGCCTCGTCTCCCCGCGTGGAGAAAGCCCACTCCCCCGGCAGGTACCGTGAGCGGGCCTTCACGAGCTGCAGCGGGCTCGAGAACTCGTACCGCCGCTCCCCCAGGAACAGGACGAACGACGACAGCGGGGGGGAGACCATCCCGGCAGCAGAGACGCGGGCGGAGAGCCCCTCGAACACTGCATCCTCACCGTTGTCGAAGTGGCTGCAGTGCGCCCAGCCGC
>VGRX01000672.1 GCA_016875215.1 Deltaproteobacteria bacterium | reverse complement strand
GGGGCAACGCGGCCGGCCCGCGCCAAGGCCGGAAAAGCTGCCCCCGTCCGCATCGACGAGACCACGGGAGAAGAGGTCCACATCGAGGAGATGGACCAGCAGTTCTTTGCTCTGGGTCAGATGCAGCAGCCGTCCATGCGCGGATCAGAGGAGATCCAGCTCGCGGAACCCATGTTTCCGCACGAGATCGAGGAACACGGGGTCGAGAAAGGGGCAAAGGCCAGCCTCAAGGACTTCTCCGTCATGGTGCGCATGTCCAAGCGCTCACGCACCAAGAACGTGACCGTCCTCGTCGGCATCTTCTCCGCCACCGCCCTTGCTGTCGCACTCATCTTCACCCTCGGGGATCCCCTCGGAGCGATCTTCCCGGAAAAGCAGATCGCGGAAGAGAAGCGCTCCGGCCCCTCCGGCTACTTCACCACCGTCGAGAAGAAGGAACCGAAAGACCGGAAGGCCGGGAAGGCGAAGACCCGCGACAACCAGCAGCCTGTCGAAGCCGGCGAAGACCCGGCCAAGCTGTTGAGGGACATGCAGGACAAGGAGTGGCACGTCTCCGTCGGTGACGAGTGCCTCGACGTGGACCGAGGACAGTTGCGAGACAAGCTCAAGCACAAGGAACCCTCCAAATCCTCCGGCAGCGGAGGCCCCTCCAAGAGCAAGACCGGCAACCTGGCGATCGGGGCCGAAGACGACCCGGAGGAGCTGTCGCTCGAGGAGTACGCCCGTCGCGTCGAGACCCGCCAGAAGGACGGCAGCCTCGTCATCGCCCCGGGCGGGAAGAACCACATCGCGGACAGCATGGACTCGGCCATGGGGGGCCTCTCCGGAGGTCCGAAACGCATCGAGGAGAAGAAGGTCACGGCCACCGTCAAGGAACGCGAAAGCGACGGCGTGGCTCTCAAGGCGGTCGTCGCCCGTCGCGTCGGCCAGAAGGTCAAGGGCGAGCGGAAGAACATGCAACGCTGCGTCGACTCCGCCAGCGGCGGCTACGCGGGCAGCGATGGCCGAATAACGGCCACCCTCCACTTCTCCGAACAGGGGAAGGTGGAACGCGTCTCCGTGCCCGGCGCCCCGGCTGAGCTCGAGCAGTGCTTCACCCGCATCTTCGATGGATGGGGCATTGCCATGGTGACCCAGAAGGTCAAGGTTCCCATCGCCATCCGGTTCGAATGACCCCGCGCCCAAGCGACAGGTTGCGTGCTCAAGGCGCAGGCCCGCGTGGCCCCAACCCCTGGGTCTCCCTCGGTCTCCTCCTGCTTGCGCTGCTCATCGTGCTGCTCGCACGCCAGCGACTCGCCGATACCGCGGCCAGTTGCTACACCACGGTCACCACGCCCCCTCGGCAGACGGAAGAGCAGCCCCCCCCACCCGCGTCCGAGCCGAACGTGATCGTCGTCCCGCCCGGCGGCCTGGATGCTCGCTCCCCCTGAACACAGTCATCTCGTCCGCCGAACGACCCGCCCCTGTTTGTAGACCCGGATGGGAGGACCCTGTTTGGAGTCGGCCGGTGTCTGCGCCTGTGCTGTCCCCCCATGCCGAACGCGACGCGTCATTTGACGCGCGCGCAACATTTTTCTTGACATCCGTGACGCACCGCGTTATCTTGCTCGTTGCAGGCCGAAAGGAGCACACAACAGGCCTGATACGGAGGCATGAAAATGAACGCGAAGGCAAGGGAAATCGGAAAGAAGGTGCGGGAGACCGTCGAGCAGGCCCGCAAGCAGTTCCTGGGCGAGGAACAGCAGGTCAAGGAGAAGGCGCGGGAGATCTCGGCCCTGGTCGTGGAAAGGGTCCAGAGCGCACAGAAGCAGTTCCTCGGCATCGAGGAGGAAGTGCAGAAGTTCGTGAAGAACGTCCAGGAGAAGCTGGTATCCACGCACGGCGAAGGGGCCCGCAAGCTGGACGAGCTTCTCCAGACCCTGGCTGTCAACGAGTTCGTCGACAAGGTCAAGGCCATCGAGATGTTCAAGCAGGGACAGGCGGTCAAGAAGGACATCCTCGATCGGTTCGGGCTCGCTGATGCCACCGAGGTGGCTGCGCTCAAGGCCGGCCTCTCCAAGGTCGAACAGGCCCTGGCCGGAATCAACAGCAGGCTGCGTGGGTTGATCGGCAAGGCAGTGCCGCTTGCAGAGGGCGCGCCCAAAGCCGAGCCCAAGCCCGCGCCCAAGGCCGAGCCGAAGGCCGAGCCCAAGCCCGCGCCCAAGGCCGAGCCCAAGGCCGTCACCAAGCCGGTCATGAAGAAGGCGGCAGCGAAGAAGTCCGCGGCCAAGGCCAAGGCCAAGAAGCCCGCTGCAAAA
>VGRX01000671.1 GCA_016875215.1 Deltaproteobacteria bacterium | reverse complement strand
ACGTGTGAAGGCAAACGGGTCTGCACCGAAGCCGGGCTTGCGGACTGTGACGCCGAGCTGGCGGCCGAGGAGACGTGCAACGGGAAGGACGACGACTGCGACGGGGACACGGACGAGCCGCTCCAGATAGGAGGGGACTACGTCAACCTGTGCGACGACGGCAACGAGTGCACCAAGGACGTGTGCAACGGGGAATCGGGGTGCAGTCACGCCGAGCTCGACGGCGGCGAGTGCAAGGACGGGAATGCCTGCACCGTGGGGGACCACTGCGTGGAGGGGGAGTGCCTCGGAAACCCGGTGCTCTGCGACGACAACAACCCTTGCACCGACGATTCGTGCGACGGCACGGGAGGATGCCTCTTCGAGCACAACACGCTTGCGTGCGATGACGGCGATCCCTGCACCGTGGGCGACTCGTGCGGCCAGGGGAAATGCGGAGGAATCTCCATCCCCTGCGACTGCCAGAAGGATGGCGACTGCGCGGCGCTCGAGGACGGAGATCTCTGCAACGGAACACTGTTCTGTGACCTCCAGGACTGGCCCTACCAGTGCAAGATCATTCCCGGAAGCCCCGTCGATTGCCCCGAGGCGCAGGGGGTCGATGCTCCCTGCCTGACCGCGGCCTGCGAGCCGGCCACGGGCAAGTGCAGCCTGGTTCCTGCTCACGAAGGGGCGGCGTGCGATGACGGTGACTGGTGCATCCTGGGCGAGCATTGCACCGGCGGGAAGTGCGGCGCCGGCGTGGCGTCCAACTGTGCGGATGACAACCCGTGCACCGACGACTCCTGCAACCCGCTGGCCGGCTGCCTGCACACGGCCAACACGGCCTCGTGCGAAGATGGGAGCTTGTGCACGGTGGAGGATGCCTGCTCAGGCGGAACCTGCAGCTCTGGTACCAAGGCGCTCGACTGCAACGACGGCAACCCCTGCACAACGGATTCGTGTGCCCCCAAGACCGGCTGCCTGCACCAGGCGGCGGAAGGCTCGTGCGATGACGGAAACACATGCACCGAAGGGGATTCCTGCAAGGATGGGGTCTGTGTTTCGGGGATGGTCCTGGTCTGCAAAGACGACAACGTGTGCACGACCGAGTCCTGCGACCCGAAGGCGGGCTGCGTGTTCACCATGAACCAGGCTCCGTGCGACGATGGCAGCTTGTGCACGCAGGGAGACCATTGCCAGCTCGGCACATGCATCGGTGCCTTCCCGCTGACCTGCAGCGACGGAAACGTCTGCACTGATGACGGATGCGACGCCAAGGTCGGCTGCACGTTCAAGCCCAACCAGGCCGCGTGCAACGACGGGAGTGTTTGCACAACGGGGGATGCGTGCTCCGGGCGCTGGTGCAAGCCGGGGGTCGTGCTGGACTGTGACGACGACAACGCCTGCACGGATGACTCCTGCGACCCGAAAAGCGGATGCGTCCACACGCCCAACTCGCTGCCGTGCGAGGACGCAGACAAGTGCACCGTCAACGATCATTGCGGCGCGGGGAGCTGCATTCCCGGAGGCCCCACGGTCTGCGACGATTCCAACCCTTGCACCGACGATTCGTGCGACAAGGCAACCGGCTGCAAGCATGCCACCAACTCGCCGCCATGCAACGATGGGAATGCGTGCACGACAGCCGACAAGTGCGTGGGCGGGCTTTGCACCGGAGGCCCGGCCCTGGGCTGCGACGACTCCAACCCTTGCACCGACGATTCGTGCGACAAGCTGGCCGGCTGCAAGCATGTCTCCAACGGTCTGGGCTGCGACGACGGGAATGCGTGCACGACGGCCGACAAGTGCGTGGGCGGGCTTTGCACCGGAGGCCCGGCCCTGGGCTGCGACGACTCCAATCCCTGCACCGACGATTCGTGCGACAAGGCAACCGGCTGCAAGCATGTCTCCAACGGTCTGGGCTGCGACGACGGGAATGCGTGCACGACAGCCGACAAGTGCGTGGGCGGGCTTTGCACCGGAGGCCCGGCCCTGGGCTGCGACGACTCCAATCCCTGCACCGACGATTCGTGTGACAAGGCAACCGGCTGCAAGCATGCCAACAACTCGGCCCCGTGCCCCGGAGGGCTGTGCATTGGCGGAGCCTGCATTCCCGAGTGCAACCCGGTCGTCTACGGAACTGCGGGAATCGGGGTGAACAACGGCTGGACCTGCTCGAACGTGTGTTCCTCGCTGGGTGGAACCACCGTGAACTGGACCAGCATGCAGGAGCAGATCAACTACTGCCAGCAGCTCCACCCGGGGGCATCCTCGTTCGCTGCCGACCCCAACAACTTCAGCTACCCGATCTACGAGCC
>VGRX01000670.1 GCA_016875215.1 Deltaproteobacteria bacterium | reverse complement strand
AGCCTTGGAGGCAGTCGCCGCCGCAGAAGCTGCCGGCCGCTCCGAGCGTCACGCATCGTCCGCCCATGTCGATTCCTGGCGGATTGCAGGGGGCGTTGTCTTCGCACGGGATGCAGAGGCGCACGTGGAGCGGCATGCAGAGGTAGAGGATGTCGGGCGGTTGCGACGTGTCTGCCGCACAGGTCCAGCCGGCCGGACATTCGTCCGCGCACGGCATGGTGCACACCTTGCCGCCGGCTGCCTGCACGCACAGGCCGGACAGGCAGTCGTCCGCTCCTTCGCACGGCCAGCCGAACCCGCCCTGGTGCAAGGTGTCGAGGTCCACCAGCTCGCCAACTTCGAAGCGGGTTTCACCCGGCGCCCATGGTTCCTCGGGTACCTCGGCCCTGACTTCGGCGACGGCCTCGACGGCATCCTGCGGCAGGGCGTCGCCGGGAATCACCCCGTCGGCGTCCGGCTGCAAGGACTGGACGACTCCCCCGCTGCACGCACCGGCAACGACCGAAAGCACAACAAGCAGCCTGGCGATGTCTCTTCGCATTCCCGATACCCCTTTTCTCGCTGTCAGCTCCACATCATCCGCCACCGGAACCCGCCCCAATACCGGGCGCCGGCCGCGGAGTGCAACCCTCAATTGCCCTCCGGAGGAGGAGGCATGCAGCAGGTCGGCCCCGGCACGTCCGGCTGTCCCGCATCGACCGCGTCCGTCACGGCGTCAGGCGGCAGCGGCTTGTAGCACGTGGGCACGAGGTCCTCCTACTGCCCTACGTCTGCGTAGCACGTCACCGTGACTTCCTCCCCGGGGGGTGTCACTACGTCGACAACGTAGCAGGTGGGAGGGACTTCGTTCTCCGTCTCCTGGACCTGGAGGTCCACGTAGCAGGTGCTTCTCGGCTCGTCCGGGCGGCTCATGTCCGGAAGGTAGCAGAGCAAGTCCGGGGCCGGCTGGATGTCCTTGTAGCACAGTTGCCGGGTCTCCTGGGCGTCCTGAATGTCGGTGTCCTTGTAGGAGGTGGCCGTGTTGTCGTCCTTCTCCGCGGGGCATCCCATCATGAGCATGCCGCCGCCGAGAAGAGCGAGCACCGTGGCCCACAGCGACATGCGGAGGCGGTAGAGTCGTGTGCCTCGTTTCCGTCCGCCGACCACGAGCAGGATGCCGATCACAGCGACCAGCGCACCGATGAGAATCCACTTCCAGGCGGCCAGGGCCATCGTTTTCATCTCAGCCCCCCATGCGTTCCGCAAGCGTGTTCTGCCAAGCCGTGACGGCCAGGGCTTCGCGTACACGCACAATTCACGTTACTCTTGAAATCAACCATGGCGCCTGATCTTCTCTGTTCGTCAGAACGGAGGAGGTCACTGCCATGGCCAAAAACCAGAATACCGCTGTCGTTGAAGCACTTGCAAGCACTTTGAAGCCGAAGACCTGTGCCTGCAGTACGGCAACCTGTGCTGCTGCTCCTGCCCCAACAAGAACCAGTACTGGAACGAGGGCAACAACTTCTGCGGCGCAGGCATCTGGGAGCCCTACTGATCCACTCACCTCACGGCAACCCCGTACGCCGCATCCTGTGATGCATAGGACAGGCAGCTCGACCCGACCCAGACGTTGCTGCAGTAGCACCACGCCCAACTGCAGATCTCGCACCCCGTGGCATCGAGCCACCCTTGCACCGCGGCGGAATCGGTGTCACAGACCGATGATGGCCCGATTCCCGCACCGACAAAGCAGATGGGAACGTTCTCGGCCGAGTAGTTGCAGGCGGGGTGCCCGTAGTAACCGGTGCGGAACTCCCACTGGGCGTTCACCTGGAAACGCTTGGCCGGGTAGTTGTGCGCGGACTTGTAGGTCTCCGCAGTCCACACGAGCGGTGCGGCAGCCGTCTGGGAGACCGACTGGCCGGCCGAGAAGTTGTCGATCCGGACGCTCGTGAAGGAAATCCCCTCCAGGCGCACCGAGTACTGGTTGGCGAGCTTGTCCGAGACAGCGTCGGACCAGTTGGTGATGCCGGGAAGAAGGGAGCCCCCCTGTGATGGTGTGGACACCTTGAGGATCGCACCGTAGGTCCAGCCGCCACCATCGGTCTCCATGTCGCAGTAGACATGGATCGCGGCCAGCGGTCCGTCCTCGTCCGTATCGATCCAGTAGGCTCCCGAGGGGTTCTGGGGCAGCACTTCGTGCATGGCGCGGCAGCTCGGCCACAGGCAGCCGTCGTCCACCTGGCCGTTGCAGTCGTTGTCCACGCCGTCACATGCCTCCTTGGCCGCGCCCTGGATCGGATCGCAGGGTTGCTCCTTTTT
>VGRX01000669.1 GCA_016875215.1 Deltaproteobacteria bacterium | reverse complement strand
TCGGTCACCCGTGTCGAGCGCAGGGAGCTTCCGTGGGTACACTGGCTCATGTTCGCAGGGGGAGTCGGGGCTGCCGGAGGCGGGGGCTGGCTTATCACCCAGGGGATGACATGGGACGACTCCGTTGGAGGCACCGTCGTGGGGGACCCCGACATCGAGCGGAAGAGGGACGGCAGCCAACTCATGCTCGTGGCAGGGCTCGGACTCCTGGGTGCGGGAGCCGGGCTTCTGGGCTCCGAGTTGGCAGACATGCTCTCCGCCCGGGACGAGGACTTTCCCGAGCCCGAGGCCGTCAACGTGGCGGTGCTCCGGGACTACGAGTGCAACGCGAGGCCGGCAGGCGGGCTGGAGCTGACAATCACGGGCCAGGGGAAGACTGCGAAGATCACCTTGGGCGCCGATGGGAAGTTCGCTGGACCCCTCCTGGAGGAGCCGTTCGCATCGCTCCCTTCAGCCGACCCCTGGGTCACGTTGAGCTGCAAGGGCTGCATTCCCACGCCCATCGCCCTCCCCCCCGAGTTGGATGCCCAGTTGGTCATCCAGAGGGGTTCCCCGGACGAGATGCGCTCCTGGCTGAAAGGGAAGGCCCCAGGCGGCCCCGTCGAAGCCGTCCGGAAGGCCCTCGATGCAGTGGAGTCCAGCCGCCTGGAGGCGACACTCCAGAATGCGAACAATGAGATCGCTGCCGGGGACTTTGCCAGGGCCAAGGCCGACTACGATGCCATCCACCTTTGGCTGAGAGACAACGGGCGGCATCCACAGTCGGAACGGGCTCGGTCAGAGCGGGATGCCATTCGACTATCCCTCGCTCGGCTCGCCCTTGCCGAGGCGAGGCGGGAAGTCGCCTCGGAGCAGACCTTCCCGGCCGACTGGATGGGAGAGTTCGACCGGCTCGTCTCCCCTTCAGACGAGGGCGCTGAGTACGCTGCACTCCTGAAGGAGCGGAAGGCTCTGGCCGACCGGATCCTGACGTCCACCCTGAAGAAGGCCAAAGCATCCCTCGCCAAGAAGCGGTTTGAGCAGGCAAGGGAAGAGCTGGCACCCTGCTGGAAGCTGGCGGTCGACACCGCTGTGTGCGACAAGCTGAGCGCTCGGATCGACGCCGAGGTGGAGAAGGCGCAGGAGGACCGCGAGAAGAAGCTCAAGGCCTACGAGAAGGTCCGGCCGGTGGCGATCACCAATGTCACCATGATGTGGGATGCCGGTGGGATTGTCATCCTGGTTCTCTTCGTGAGGGCGGACGAGAAGCTCTGCAACTTCACAGGGGAAATCAAGGTGACCGTCGTCCAGGTGAAGTCAGGGCGTTCCTCCAGTCCAGCCGAGGTTGGCCATTTCACGGTCGGTGCCGATTCTTTCGTCCGGACTTCCTTCGGCCCCCACCTGCTCAAGCGGTTCAAGCGGGAGGACGTCTACGCCGCCGTTAGTGCTACCTCTTGCCCCGGGTGCAACGCCACGTCTGGCGAGCAGTTCCCCTCCGCTGGCCGAAACCAGTACGAAATCCGGGTGGACGCCACCGATGCGGTCACGGGAGAAGTTCTGCGGGGAAGGGGGCAGCTGTCGGCTGAGTAGCCGCGCACGGGAAACGGGCCGCCTCGGTGGTTCACTGACCGGCATGGGGAGTTGAGCGGTCGGGGGCCATCCACTCCGTTGTCCGCCCCCCCCACCGTCCGCAACACTATCAGGCGTTGTCCAGGTCAGGAAAGACGATCCTGCAGAGGGCTTCCATCTCGGCAGAAGTGGGCCTGCGGTCGTCCTGCTCAGAAATCAACTGTCCGAGGGTTCCGGCGGCGTTGACCAGCATCTTGGCCCGTTCCGAGTCGCGTCGTCGACGATGCCCGGGAAAAGGTCTTGGCCGAGTCAGGGCAACCCAGTCATCCCTGTCTGGGTTCTTGGGATCGCAGGGGAAGGGGGCAAACATGACCTCGAGGATGTCGACGTCCCAGTCCTTCTTCCTGCGTGGACAGAAGAGAGCCAGGAACGCGTCGCCTCGCCTGACTTGACCTTCCGAGACCGACCAACAGTTGTACCTGTCCAGTGCCGGGAACAAGCATCGTTGCCCCGCAGCGTCATCCAGCTTGGCAGCGGTCTTCTTCAGTTGTCGTATGGCGCTGCCTGACCAATCTGCAGTGCGGAAGACGAACTCGAAGGCCCCCGACCGGACTAGCTCGAGAGGGTGAGGGGGCTTGCGTCCCACGTCCCGCATCACGACGGTGCGCCGCCGTGCGTAGTCCTTGATGGTCAGTGCAACCGACTCCCCGCTCCCGAACCAGCGGTCGAAGTAGCCAGCAAGGCGACGAGGGC
>VGRX01000668.1 GCA_016875215.1 Deltaproteobacteria bacterium | reverse complement strand
TCCACTCGCCCTGCTGCCCGCAGGTTGCCTGGACAAGAGCCTTGGAATTGCCCCTCCGCCCCCATCGGATTCGACCGACACCGGGCGGGCGGAGCTCGGCGAAGTAGTGGTCGACCTGTCCGACGTGCAAGACCTGCCCGACATGCCCGCGCCGGAGCTCGGCGAAGGAGTGGTCGACCTGTCCGACGTGCAAGACCTGCCCGACATGCCCGCGCCGGAGCTCGGAGAGGACGTGGTCGACCTGTCCGACACCCTCGACGTCGCTCCGGACGGTCCGGGGCTCGACCTTGCGTGCGCGCCGCTGTGCGGTGACGGCCTTTGTGAGGTCGAATGTGGCGAGGGCCCGGTCCTCTGCCCCAAGGACTGCTGCGGCTCGAGCTCCTGCGGTGACGGCCTTTGTGAGGTCGAATGTGGCGAGGGCCCGGTCCTCTGCCCCAAGGACTGCTGCGGCTCGAGCTCCTGCGGTGACGGGATGTGTGCCAAGGGTTGCGGAGAGAGCCAGGCGACATGTCCCCAGGACTGCTGCATCGGCTCGTGCGGCGACAAGGTCTGTTCGAAGGAGTGCGACGAGACCCAGTTTACGTGCCCCAAGGACTGCTGCGCCTGGAGTGGCTGCGGCAACGGCAAATGCCAGCGCACTGGCGTGTGTCCCGAGGATGGGGAGAACTGCCCAGCGGATTGCTGCGAGTGTGGAGACACGTACTGCGAAGCCGCGTGTGGAGAGCTGGACCCCGGGCCGTCGTTCTGTGCGGTGGACTGCTGACCGGGAGAAGTGATGGGTGGTGATCGAAAGAAGTTCTGCCCCATGTGCCTCCAGGAATGGGAGGTCGACGACGGGTTCTGCCGTACGTGCGGGGTGCAACTTGTCCGCTCCGATCCGGATGACATCACCGGCTTCCTGGTCGACCGGAAGTACCGGGTCGACGCGATCGTCGCCCGCGGAGGGATGGGCGTCGTCTACCGTGCCACGCAGGTCTACTTGAACCGGGACGTGGCACTCAAGGTCTTGCGGGCCGACCTGCCGCGGGATGCCAATGCGACGCGGCGTTTCCTCCTGGAGGCCCGGGCGGCCTCCTCTCTGCGAAGCCCTCACACGGTCACCGTGCATGACTTCGGCGTGTCGGACGACGGCCGCATGTACTTCGCCATGGAGCTGCTGGACGGCGATCCGCTCGACCGCATCCTCGCGCGCGGGCCGCTCCCCTGGGAGCGTTGCGTGTCGATCATCCTCCAGGTGTGCGATTCCCTCGGCGAAGCTCACGCCCAGCGGATCTTTCACCGCGACGTCAAGCCCGCCAACATCTTCCTTGCCCGCACCATGGGGGGAACCGACTTCGTGAAGGTCCTCGACTTCGGCATCGCCCGCATCGGCGAGGAGACCGGGCTGACTCGCCCCGGAGGGCTCTGCGGAACACCCGAGTACACGAGCCCCGAGCAGGCAATCGGCGGCGAGGCCGATCACCGATCGGACATCTATTCGTTGGGGGTGGTCGGCTACGAGATGCTCTGCGGCCGCAAGCCGTTCAGCGGAGTTGGGCCGAAGCTCCTCATGGCCCACGTCCGAGAACACCCCCCGTCGCTTGCCGACTCCTGCCCCGAAGGGACGGTCTTTCCTCCTGCGCTCGAGGATGCGATCCTCTGGATGCTGGAGAAGCTGCCGAGCCGCAGGCCGCAGTCGACGTCGGAGCTGTCTCAAGCCCTGCATCGCCTGGCAGCCAACCAGGGGATTCCGATGCACCTGGCGGTTCCGATGCTTGCAAGAGTCGAGGCGAAGCTCCCGACCGAGACCACCCCCCTTCCCACCGCGCTCAAGTCCATTCTCGGCCCCGCTGCGCTGCCGGATCAGGCTGACGTCGTATCCGAATCGGCTCTGAGCGAGATCATCGATGCCCGGCTCGAAGAGCCATCTGCCGACCCGAAGGCTGTTCCGCCCCCGCTTCCGAACCAGACCGGGGACGGAGAGGAATTGGACGGGGCTTTCACGGAGCCGCACCGCTCGCGCTCCAGGTTGGCGGTCGCGCTGACAGCCATCCTGGCCGGAGGGACTCTCGCGTTGGTGGCCTGGCTCTCGTGGACCTACGTGTTGTCTCCTTCGTCCGATGGCCGGGGCTCGCCGGTGGCAGACTCCGCTGTCGTGGCCGGTCATCCCGGGCAACAGGCTCCGCCACCTGCTCGCGATGAGAGCGGCACCGCGGCCGCGGTTGCCCCTTCATCGTCGGATGGCGGCGTGTCGAGCGATCATTCCAGCGGGGTCTCTGCCGCCGCGCCCACGTCATCGGACGGGGCGGACGGTGCTCTCGGG
>VGRX01000667.1 GCA_016875215.1 Deltaproteobacteria bacterium | reverse complement strand
ACGACCCACACCCGCTCGCTCTCGACGAAGCGTGTCGATACCTCGCCCGGTGCGTAGTCGTCCGGACGGCCCGCCGCGAAGCGGGTAGGGGTCGAATACACCGCTCGGGGCACGAAGAACCGGGCCGTGGACCAGGCGCCCAGAAGTCCAGCCCCGGCCAGAAACCACCAGCCAGCCGAAAGGAGGCGTGCCCCAAACTCCCGCCGCGTGGTTCGTTCCGGTTCCATGCCTTTCACCTGGACATCTTCAGGTCCACCTGGGTCGTGCCCGCACCGACCGTCACCGTGGTCGACGCCTCCTTGAGCTTCTCGTGCCATGCCACCAGCTCGTACGTTCCGGGAGGAACGTTCCTGATCTCGAAGGCACCGCTCCTGTCCGTCACTGCGAAGTGGGGATTCTGCAGGACCACGACGTAGGCGCTCATCTCCGGGTGCACGTTGCACAACAACGCAGCGACGCAGGTCTTTGCTCCGGTGCATGACTTGTCGAACACGTGTTCCCGAACGTCTCCGGGCGGATAGGTGCCGAGATTCATCTTGTCCGCAACCTGGTCCGGGGAGAAGACGTTGTGCTGCGCCTTGGGCTCGCTGTTGAGGAACCTGACCTTGGTTCCCTTGACGATGGGGAGGACGTGCGGGATGAACACGAAGTCCTTCTGGTCCATGAGCGCAGGTTCGGCAGGCGGGGCGAAGTTGCCGGGGACGCTGCGGACATATACCACGATGTTGTCCGGCTTGCGTACTCCGGTCGCCTTCACCTTGCCTGCGATTTCCCCGGCGCTCGCGTCACCGGTATCGATCCCCACCAGACTGGACACGAGTGCCAGGGCGAGGGCCCAGCGAATACCGCTCCTGAAACCCGTCGCCATTGCCCCCGTGTTCCGTCGCGGACTAGAAGCTGACGTCGAGAATGATTGCCGCATAATCCACCTCTTGTCCCGGTTGGTCCCGCAGGAGATCCACATGACCTTCGATTTGCACGCGGACGTTGGCCCGCACCAGCGCTGTCAAGCTCGTCACCAATGCCTGAGCGTTGTCCGGAGCGTGTCCCTCCTCGGCCGTGAAGCGGGCCGTCTCGTAGCGCAGCGATGCGACAAGAAACGGCCAGGGAGTCACCCAGTCGAGCTGCGACATCAGAAGAAGCGTGTCAACTGAAACTCCCAGACCGTGCGGGTCGGAGTCACGCCCCCACACTCCCATTGTCAGCAGCTCGAAGTCGCCGAGGTTGAGCACGATGTCGGCCCCCGCACGAAGAACGTCCGTGTCGTAGCTCCGTGTCGTGGTCTCAGCCACTGTGGCCGCATCTCCGTTGTCGAGCACTACGACGTTGCCCAGCGAGTCTATCATCGGCTTCCGGACTACCGAGGACGTCTGCATCACGTGCTGTCCCCAGTACCCGATCGCACCCAGAGTCACGGAGTTGTCGGCCCACGCCCCGCTGTCGCGAAGCCTCGGCTCTTCGTCCCCCTCCTCGGTCTGGCCCGCCTCCGCTGACGTGCCGTCAAACGCCAGGCCTCCGAACTTGACCCGCACGCGGCCATAGAGATCCTTTGCATTGTTGTCGTCCAGCAGCGTGCCGCTTCCATTGACGGCCCCCAGCGTGTATTCGATCCGCCGGGTCAGCAGGCCATACAGCTCCGCCCCGGCCTGCGGATCCCCCATCGCATACGCCCCGGTGACCGTGGCCGCTGATCCGTCGCCATGATCATGCCCGCCCCCGCCGTGCGACGAGCCCGAGCCATGGACGTGGCCGATGCCGAACGGCACACCGTCCACCGTGTTCGCGACCGCTGCCAGAGGGGTCGAAAAGGTCATGTTGCGGTGGTGGTCGGGGGCCAGTGCGGCCGGAACGAACTGCCCTATCCGCAAGTTGAAGAGCTGCCTCGGAAGCCACGCATCGCCCAGGCTCGTGAACGTGACGTGGAGCTTGCCCAGCGCCCCCCAACTGTCCCCCTGGAACAGGTGAGCGGCAAACCAGAGCGACATGTCCTCCGCCAGGTTGCCCGCTGCGTAAAGGTTCAGCGCTGAAGGGAAAAGGAATCCATACTTCCCGTCTTCGCTCCCTGACGAAGGCTCGCCCAGCCCCCGCAAGTCCGCCACGAACGCCCCGGTTGCCCGCACCGCGATGGGACCGGTCCCCGGAATCGATGACGGCCAGATCCCTTCAGGCCACACTCGCTTCCAGGCTTCGCTCCCCAACGATACCGGCTCTTCCTTGACAAAGGGGTCGTCACCGTCCGGGACCTGGTAGCCGTTCAGCCGGTATGCCTCGCCGAACGCGTTCAGCTTCGGAAACGAAACGTGGCACGTGCTGCAACTGGTC
>VGRX01000666.1 GCA_016875215.1 Deltaproteobacteria bacterium | reverse complement strand
GGCGCTGTCGCGGAACGAGACCACCTCCCCGGCCCTGCCGCGCAGCACCTCCTCCATGGTCCGCTCGACGCCCCGGCGGCCGACGTAGTCCCCCGGCACGTATACTCCCGGGTGCCGCTTCAGCTCGTCCGCGTTCACCTCGTTGACGTATCCCACGTCGTGGGCGAACAGCTCCGCGAACGGGTAGGCGCGGATGACGTTGTCGCTGATGAACAGCCCGGGCATCTCGTGCTGCCTCGCCAGGAGCACTGCGGCGACATCGCTGTGGTCCTTCAGGCAGCGTGGACAGCGCAGGTGATGGTGGACCTCGGCCAGTGCGTTGCCGTCCTCGGGACACTGCCCGGAGTACGTGAACTGGCGCCTGCAGACCGGGCACGAGGCCAGCTTCCCGTCCAGCCGGACCTCCAGCGCAGTTCGGTCGAACGGACAGGTGGTCTGCACCCTCGGGATCTCGACAAACTGCTGACCGCAACGCGAGCACCACAGATACCGGGTGGGCGTCACCTCCTCCAGCGGAGTTCCGTCTTCGGGGCAATACCGTCCGTTCACGTACGGGCGGAGCACGTTCTCGCGGAACCGGCGGACCTTGTCCCCCAGGGCATCGAAGTAGGCCGTCCGAGCCCGCTCCAGCTCGCCATCCGTAAGCTGCATCAGGTCGCGCAACGACGACAGCAGGGTGTCGATGTCCTCGACGTAGTGGGGAACGATGGAGACCTCGTACAGGTCGACGTTCTTGGCCAGCACCCTGCCCTGCCGGTCAAGCACCTGGCCGCGTCTGGGCGGAATCCGGGTCCGCTTGACCTGGTTGATCTCGGCCAGCTTCTCGTACTTCTTGCCCCCCAGGACCTGGAGCTGGAAGAACCGGGTCCCGAGCCCGGTCAGCCCCAGGATCATCAGCACGACGAGCCAGCGGTTCTGCGCCCGGTATTCCAGCAACCCGCCGCGGACCAGTGACCCCTCTCCGATCATCGGATTGCCCCGTCCTTCTCGGTCCCGGCCAGCCTCCGGTCGAGGAAGGAGAGCAGGCCGGCCACGATGGGACCCATCGGTGACGTGATCAGCGCCTGGGGCAGGGCCAGGCGGAACACCAGGTCGAACTCCTCGAAGTCCCGGTCGAAGATCGCGGAAAGGACAAAGAACAGGAACGACGAAACCAGGCTCGCACCGAACGTGACCAGGCTCAGCAGCACCACGTTGCGGTAGTCGAGACGTCTGGTCAGCGCAAAGCAGCAGAGGAACACCAGCACGTAGATCTCGACGTGCGTCCCTACCGGGACGCCGACAGAGAACCCGTCCTTGAGCAAGCCGAGCATCGCGCAGAGGATGACGCCAGGAAGAAACTCCACCGCGCATGCAGCGTGCACCACCACGGCAAGTGTCGGGTCGGGGGCATACATGCGCACATGGAACGAGGTGAGCAGCGGCGATTCCAGGCTCAACAGGACATAGGCAACCAGCAGGTAGAGCAGGATCTGCAGTGCCTTCATCGCCCCCCCTCCTGCTCCGGTGCGGGGAGTTGCTGCTGGGCGGAGACTGCGACGAACACTTCCTGCAGCGAGGCGAACGACACGGCCGGCTCGACCGCGGCCTCGAGCTGCTTGCCCGACTGCCGGGCACCGTCCTGCGCCACGAACCCGACCACGAGCCCCTTGGGGAACAGCCGATCGTGCCCGGTCGTGAGCAAGGCCTCCCCCTTGGCCGGGCGAGCCTTCTGGAACGGGAACCGGAACACGGGCAACCCGTCTCCGGTACCCGCCAGGGTCCCGTTCAACCCCTTGCCGGGAATCTGCACGTCGATCCGGGAGCGGGAATCCGTGATCAGCATGATGTCGCAGTATTGTCCCGCCACCTTCTCGATCCGGCCGACGACCCCCGCCGCGGTCAGCACCGGCATGTTCTCCGCGATCGAATCGTCGCTTCCCCGGTCGAGCCGGATGCGCGACACGCTGAAGTACGGGGATGTCTCCCGGGCGATGATCTGGGCCGACAGCAGCCTCAGCTCCTTGTGCTCGTTGCGGAAGGCCAGCATGTCCCTGAGCCGCCGGTTCTCCTCGTCCAGCCCGCGAGCCTTGGCAGCCATGAGCTTCAGCTCCGAGATGCTCTGCCGCAGCTCCTCGTTCTGCTCGGCCATGTCCACCAGGTACACGTACTTCTTCCACCAGCCGACGACCGTCCCGAACACGCCGTTCATCACGCTCTGGCCGGGACCGGTCATGTGCATGAGCGCGGTCTCGAAGAAGGACTGCGGCCTGTCGATGCGGCCGTGGAAGTACATGGAGAAGAGGGGAGCGACGAGCAGGAAGAGGCTCAGCAACGCGACCTTGGGG
>VGRX01000665.1 GCA_016875215.1 Deltaproteobacteria bacterium | reverse complement strand
GGGGGCCAAGGAAGTGTCTGCGGGCCGCTTCCGCGAGGATCTCTACTATCGCCTTCGGTCGGCCCGCGTGGTGGTGCCGCCGCTGCGTTCGAGGGCCACTGACATACCGCTGCTGGCTGCCGAGTTCGTGGAGCAGTCCGCTCAGGCCACCGGCAAGTCGGTCCAGGGGATTGCGCACCAGGCCATGCGGGTTCTGCTGCACCATTCGTGGCCGGGCAACGTGCGCGAGCTGAAGAATGCGATCGAGCATGCTGTGCTGCGTACGAGCCACGAGCTTCTGCAGCTTGTCGATCTTCCTCCGGAAGTCCGCGAAGGTGGGAGGCTTCCGAGCGGGAACGGTGCAACGGATGGGGACGAGCGGGAGCGCGTGCTGGCCGCGCTGGCCCGGAGCAACGGCAACCGGACGTTGGCGGCCCGGATGCTGGGCATCAGTCGCGCCACCTTCTACCGGCTGCTCGAGCGGCTCGGCATCGCTCCGTGAGGCGTCAGGAATTCGTTGAAGCGCTGATACCGTTGAGCCCGGCCTGCCCCGAGGCTCCGAACGAAGTGCCCCCGAGCCCGCCGAGCCCGGCGCCGCCAGGCAGGAACTGGTTTCCGGAGGTCTTGAACGGGGTGAGGCTGAGGTTGCCCTGGCCGTGGACGAAGAGGCAGTAGGAGGGACCGCCGCAGCCGCCGCCGCCACCACCGCCGTGACCGCCGTTGCCGCCATCCCCGCCTGTTCCTCCGGCAAAGGAGCACCAGGCATCTCCCGCTCCGCCGGCCCCGCCAACGGCTCCCTTTCCGCCGGGGCCGCCTGGTCGCTGCCCAGCGGCGACACGAAGACCCCGTTGTCGACCTCCCCGTCAATCGAATCGCAGTTCTGGTCCACCCCGTCTGGCTCGTCTTCTGAGCCGACGTACGCACACTCGCACCCGTCCGCAGGGTTGCCGTTGGCATCGATCATCCCTTCCGCACATCCCGTGATGCAATCGGGGGCAGGAAGCGACCCGTCGCACTTCCCGACCGCGTTCGGGAACGGAATGACCGTGCAGTCGTGCCCGCAGGCGCCACAGTTGTGATCGTCAACGTACTTGCCGGCGACGAGGAACCCGTCGTCGATGACGCCGTTGCAGTCATCGTCCTGTCCGCTGCACTCCTCCGGCCCCGGTGCGGCAGCCGAGCAGTCCGACCATCCCGCCACAGGATCGCACGCCTGGGTCCCCGCACGGGTGCCGCTCTCGCATGAAGCGAGACACGGCTTCACGTAGCCCCCTCCGCCGCACAATGCCGACCAGTCCGGCCGATTGGCGGCTTGCAGGTCCAAGATAGCAGCGTCCAGCTTGTGATTCCAGGGAGGCAGCGCTCAACTCCTTTGCGAGGTTACCCGCCACCCCTGAGATCGCGCTCCTCCGCCCGGTGCGCCGTTCGAGTCGGGGGGCTCGTCGGCACCGCGGACGGCGGCAACGAGACCGCCGACAGCGAGCACGAGCATGGAGAGCAGGAGCATAACCACGAACACCCTGAAGAAGATGGCTGAGAACTTCGCGGAGTTGGCGGTGGCATCGGAATGCATGATATGCTCCTTTCTCTCTCTCAAGGGTGGCGGGCAGCCCACCTCACAAATCGAACTCTACCCTAGCAACCGGTGTGCCAATGCAGGGCCGCACAGGTGAATTGCTCTCATTTCCGCAGCCCAGGCGGCCGGCAGCCGCTCCGTGACGCTGGACCGGAGCGGACGCCGGTGTCTCCGGAACGTCTCTCGCAATGGTTTGAGACAGCGGTGAGACACTACCCGCACAGTTCAATGGCCAGCCGGTCCGCCAGCGCCATCCCATCGAGCGTGGGCACGATCCCGGTGCCGTCCATGACGACCTGCCCCTGCTCGGCCAGGCGAACGGCCCGTTCGCGGACGCAGGACGTCATTGCCGCGCCGCAGTCCCGTTCGCACGCCTGAAGGTCGATCCCCTCCGTGCACCGCAACCCGAGCATGATCCTCTCGAGCAACACCTGGCTGTGCGAGAGGATCTCCTCCTCGAAGGGAGGGATACCGCCCGCCTCGAGGGCACGAAGCCAGCCGTCCAGGTCCGGCAGATTCCACCGTCTCCGGCCCCCGCGGTCCTCTCTCCCCTGGCCGTCTTCTCTCCCTTGGCCGTCCTCTCTCCCCCGGCCGTACGCGGGCACGTAGCTGTGCGCCCCCGGCCCCACCCCCAGGTACGGCTTGTGCGCCCAGGTTGCCAGGTTGTGCCGACTGCGGTCGTCCGCGCTGCGAGCGAAGGACGAAACCTCGTACCCGGTGAACCCCAGCTCGCCAAGCCGTTCATGGGTGAGGAAGAACAGGTCATCGCCCGGGG
>VGRX01000664.1 GCA_016875215.1 Deltaproteobacteria bacterium | reverse complement strand
GGATGGGGTACGACCGGGCCGCTGCCCCCCTCGGGAGGGGCTGGCGATGCTGGAAACCGCCCGCGGTGTCGCTGAAGCATCTGCCCTGCGACGACGCGCTCGTCCGCCACATCCAGGGGCCGGGCGGGTACTCGTGGTGGCAGCGGTACAGGCCGGGATGACGCCGCTGGGCTGGATTCGGAGAGGGGGTATCGATGGAGAACCGGTGCAGCGTTTTTGCCGTGACCGCGCTCCTGCTGGCCGCAGGGGGCGCCGGCGTATGGGGGAACTCCCCTCCCGAGATTCCATCGGGCCGCCTGGACTGGTGGCGCCCGGCTCCCCAGGCAGCGCTGGACCTCGACCGTGCCATGCGGGAGCGGCTTGAAGAGCTCCCGCCGGAGGCGGAGTGGCGGGTCTTCGTGGATACCTGGATGTCCGCCAACCTCCTGGCCGAAAACCCTGTCAAGGCTTCCGGTCCCGACGCTTCCCGCACCAACCGGGAGGCACTGGCCAGGCTCAAGGCGTTTCGGGCAGGTCACACCGACAGCCAGTACGTTGCCCTGGGGGCCTACCTGTCGCTGCGGTTCGAAGACGCCCTGGCTCGCCTCGCCGAGGGACTTGCCGCGGCAGAGGGAGGTGCCCTGGAATGGCTTGCAGCCCATCAGAGCCAAGACGAAGTCCGGACGGTCAGAGCCCTGTCCGGCGCCTTCCCCGAGGTGGCCCTGTCGTCCGGAATCCTTCGCCCCGCGGTGCGGCCCGACCCGGACCGGCTGCGGGTGGCCCGGCTTCTCTGGTTCGAGCGGTGGCTCCTGGCCGGTGGTCTCTCCCCCCTTCCCGGCGTCATGTCCTCCGCCGAGCGCTCCCTCGTGCTGCGGTGGAAGGTCGAGGACTCGGAGCACCTCTCCGGCGAGAGACGTCTCGAGCTGCTGCCCGAGGCTGCCCGACACGGTCCCGGCTATCCGGAGCGGCTGGTCGCCGGTGTCCTCCTCTATCGAGAGGGACGTACCCAGGAGGCCCGCCAGGCGTTCCTCGAAAGCCTGGCCGAGGACGAGGCCGATCGACAGGCCGCTGCCTGGCTCCTGGCGATGCGCAGAGACCATCTCTGATCTTGTCAAGTTCCGCCTGGCGCTGTAGTCTCCAGTGGTCGCAGGACACGAGGAGGTCGAATGGCCCGCAAGACCCGCAACATCCCCAAGACCCTCAAGGAACTCGCGATCGCAGAGTACATCCGCGACTACTTCGGCCACAACTCGGCGTTCCCGTCCAACGAGGAGATCGTCGACCACCTCAAGGTGGAGTTCGACGAGGGAGAGGTCGGGCCGCTCTACCCCAAGGACATCACGAACCTGAAGAAGGGTTCCTACCAGCTCCTGGACATCAAGGTGGCGCTCCCACGCAACGGCTCCCTGGAAGTCGAGCTGCGAGATGCCCTGGACCTGGATGGCGCAGTGGTCGTCGGCAGTCCCTACAGGGCCTACGACCAGGGGGTCCTGCGCAACATCATCGGCTACCAGGCCGCACGGTTCTTCGACGAGAACGTCCGGGACGGACAGACGGTCACCTTCTCGTGCAGCATGACGATTCGAGAGATGATCAAGATGATTCACGAGCGATACAGCCGGCTCAAGGTCATGACCGACTCGGTGGTCGCCGTGGACGAGTTCAGCATCATGAGCCCCGCCTCCATCGCGGTGCTCTTCCTCGACCGTTTCCCGGACTGCACCGCAACGGCCTACACGGTGACTCCGTCACTCGTCGCCGCGCTCGGCCGCGACAAGGTCCAGACCTTGCTCGACGAGGCGCTGTTCTCCAAGTCGTTCAACGCGGACTGGATCTTCGTGGGCATCGGGACGTTGACCCGGGAGCTGGGCCGGCACGGCGTGATGCCCGGGTTCGATTTCCTGACCCACGTCGTGACCAGCGACGTGGGCCCCCTGGCCCAGCGCGGAACGGTCGGCGAGATCTCCTACTGGCCCTTCGATGCGGACGGCATTCCAGTCTTCCGCGGCCGGAACGAGAAGCTCGCATATTTCCGGCACGTGTTCACGTACTCCCAGTTCGGCGTGCTCGAACGCGAGCACCGATTCGCACATGCCCCACAGGCCGGTCGTTCCCGGGTGGTAGGCGTCGCAGGCGGCCTCCACAAGGTCAAGGCCATACGCGCGGCCGCTCGCTATCTCGACTATCTTGTCACCGACGTGAAGACCGCCCAAGCCATCGTGGATGACGCCGCCTAAACATCGTCGTGTTGAGCGACGATCAAACATGGCCGATTTGGCCGGCAAGCACCGGCCGGACAAGGAAGCCGTCGAAACCGGCAGCGCAGGCGTACTTGAGGTACGTCGAGCATG
>VGRX01000663.1 GCA_016875215.1 Deltaproteobacteria bacterium | reverse complement strand
TGGCTGCTCCCTGGCACGGGCGCAAATCAAACAGTAGGAAGTCCGGACCTGCCTGCTGTGGTCTGGTTGGAGGGGCGGGGCGAAGGGAATCCCCGTAGTTTCGATCATATCGGACGATGGGCTGCGGATGGGCTGTGGACAGCCTGAGGGGCTCGGCGGCGGGCCGGAGTCGGTTTTGTTATCTTGGATGTTTTTTGAGTCATTGGCGGAGCATCTGCAAATATGGAGTTCATCGTGACATGGCTCAAGTCCAGAGTTGATGCGGGGGTTGTTGGTGTTGGGGTGGAAAGTACGGGCGAAAATGGCAGAGCAGACTGGTTCGTCGGGCGTGCCGCGGGGGATTGGCACTCCGCTCCAGGATAACGGTCTGTTTTGAAGGCCTACATGGCTTTGGTCTCCTTGCATTGGAGGGGTTTCTTGAGCAGCTCCTCAAGAGTGCGTCGGATGTCTGCATCCCAGGTTCCGGAGGCCCATGAGCAGCGTAGCCGGAGCATGCGGTTGGCGCCGTCCACAGACCAGCGCATTCCAGGGAGGCGGAGGCGGGGTTGGATAGCCCAGGCGTGGACGCTCTCGATAGGGCCGGAGCCGATGAGCAGCCCGGCCTTTCGGAAACGGTGGTAGAGCATGCGTTGGCTGTGCTTGTCGAAGTAGTTGATGCACTTGCGGAGGGTATCGGCGAAGTCTGATGCAATTGCCTTATCGGTGGGACAGTTGCGCAGGCGCTGGAGCACTACGCTGGGGTGCCCGGCGTGGAGCTCGTCGAGGAGCGGGCCGAGCCATTTCCTTGCTGCGGCGCGCTGCTGGGGGGTCTTGGACCCTTTGTATGCGGTGGCGACCTTCCAGAGGTGACTGACGGCATGGCACCAGTCCAGGATCTTGACCACCTCCCGCTCTGGGGTCTGGGGCAGCAACTCCTCCATGAGTTCCCAGATGCCCTGGCCCCCATCCGCGATGATGACGACGCACTGCGCCCAGAATACCCCGGCCTCATAGAGCGCCAGGTGCACGAGCTTCTTCCACTCTTCTGCCGTCCCGATGTGGGAGCGGATGACCTTGCGCTGGATGTACTTCCTCCCCCCCTTGCCTTCCTTCAGGTCGGCGGCCCGGAAGATGATGAGTGCTCGGACATCGCGATAGCCGCTCGTCCCGGCATCGTCGTCGGGCCGGTCGTCAGCCCCCTCGTCGTGCCAGTGTCCCGCTCCGCGCTTGTCCTCTCGGACGCGCTTCCCCTTCTCGTGCTTCCCGAGTCGCTCAAGGTAGCTGCTTCGCTTTCCCTCTGGCGCCCCCCGGCCCCGAGGGCCTTCGTGGACCCCGACTTTGGAGTTGTCCTCCATGATGTAGACGGTGCCTGGGTTCCGGCCTCCAATCAATCGCTCGCCTCCCGGCAAGAACAGTTCCGGCTCGTCGAACTGCAACTGCCACACCTTTTGCGCCAGGGCCATCTCGGCAGCGACCATTTCGCCGCCGACCTGGTCGACCAACCCTTGGGCCAGCTGCGTGCTTACGGCCACGCCGGTGCTGCGCTCAAACAGCTCGCAGCCCTTGGCGAACTGCAGCGCAGTCACCATGTGCAACAGGAGACTGACGAATCCTGACTCGTGGCGATTGGCGCCCCGCCCCGCCTGCAGCTCGGCGTCTACAGGAGCACCGGTGTGCCCGCACCGCGGACAGTGACAGAAAGTCCGCTTGTGTGTCACCTCCCCAATACGCGTCTTGCGCTTGATGGCGATACGGTTCTTCTTCTTCTTCATGGCATCGCCACACTTGGGACACGCCACCTGCGGCGCCGGGCGTTGCCACTGTGCATCCCTTTCTTCGAGCACCGCCTCCAGAATCAAACGCCCAAGCTCGTACAGCAGCGGCACCAACACATCCACCAGCTTTGCCAGCGTGTTGGCCTTGGCGAGCTCCGATTCCGTCGTCTCCAACCACCTTGCGACTGCCGGCGCCAGTCGTCTTGTTGTTCCGGCACCGGTCGCACCGCTGCTCACCTCCGCGGTTCTCATTCCGCGAGAAATTTCGGCCTTGACGACGAGCTCACTTCGGTGCAAGTCTGACATCGGGATCGCCTCGGTCTGTATTCTTACATCTCATTGTTGTGACATTAGATCGGACGAATCCCTCTGCCAACCCTCTTCCGGCCCAAGCGTGTCCCTCCGCTTGCACAGGAGAGGAAGCGCCGCCGCTCGGGCTGCCTCCCGCCCAGCACCAACCGCCCCCGGCGCCTTGCGGCCGGCCTTCCCAACGCCCTCCACATCCCCCTTCTCTCCGTCTCCAACCCGCTCACAACCGGGGCGAGACTGCCCCCCCAGTGGACCTGCGGGGCAGGCCGCCCCGGGGG
>VGRX01000662.1 GCA_016875215.1 Deltaproteobacteria bacterium | reverse complement strand
GGGTCCAGTCTCAACCACCCGCGCCGGTAGGGCCGTCGGCAGGCAGACCGACCCGGCAACGGCCCAGGGTCCGAGTGCCTCGGCCGGGGGCGTGAGGACGGGCTCGGAAGGGGGCCCCGGGGACGACTGGCGTCAGCAGCTTCCTTCCGGAGGCATCACAGGCCAGGTTGTCACCGGCGATTGGACCGTCCCGGTCACCGACTTCTGGGTCAGACTCGATGACTTCATGCCCATACCGTTCCACGACATCGAGGGCCGCTTTCGGCTGGCAGCGGCCCCGGGAAGGGTCCGTGTGATGCTCGGGGCCACCGGCCAGTCAAGAGTGGTTCGGGACGTCGGGTTCATCGAGGTCCCGATCGGTGAGACGGCGGATCTGGGGAAGCAGTATCTGGAGGTGGGCCGCAGGGTGACGGGCGAGGTGCTGGACGAGTCAAACGCTCCTGTGGTGGGAGCGCGGGTCTTCTGTGCGCAGCAGATCCCCATGTACGAGGACGGGCAGCCGTTTGTCGGCGTCCCGGAGAGCGTGACCGGAACGGCCGGCGAGTTCCTGTTCGAAGGGGCTTTCATCGGCAAGTTGGTTCTCACCGCGGCGTGCCCGGATGCCAGGCGAAGTGCGCTTGTCACGGTACCCGCTGGAACCGACGATCAACGCGTGCAGCTCGTGTGCGCGGCCGAGGGAAGGCTGGCCGGCAGGATGCTTTGCGGCTCCGTCCCATGCAAGGCCGGCAAGGTGCTCCTGGGGCCGGATCGACTCCATGCGCCAGCGTGGATTGGCACGCTCGCTGAGGACGGCACCTTCGCTTTCGAGCACGTGGGGGCGGGGAGCTACCTGCTCACGGCGTGGCCCCTGCCGATGGAGCAGGGGTGGCGGTGCTACCTGGAGCAGCACGTCTCCCTGGACCGCGCAGAGGACAAATCGGTCGAGGTGCGTGTGCCTGTGGGCGATGCCCTCCTTGAGGCCACGGTTGTCACCGGAAACGACAACGCGGCGGTTACGGCTACGGTGTGGGTAGCCTCCGGGACTTTCACCGCCAGGACTCTGGCCGGCATGAGCGACGAGGCAGGCGCCCGGGACGTGTTGCGGAAATGCCTTGCAGATGTCTCGCCCGGCCAACCGGTGAAGTTGGGCGGCCTGGCGCCGGGACAGTACACGGTATTTGCCTTCCCTCGCAGGGACTACGGTGTCAGCGCGGGTCAGAAACCTCCCTCCTTGAACCTCTTGCTGCACCCGAAGACGGTGGGGCTCCAGCCGGGCACGGCAACGGCGGTCGAGGTTCTGATTGCGGACGAAGAGGAAGACGAAAAAGGCGTCCCCCGGACGCAGTAGCCCGGGGTGCATGACCGCAGCAGATCCGCAGGTCGGTCGCAGGCCCAGGAGGGCGGCGCAGGAGACCGGCCGGATGCGTACGGAAATGGCACTTGCGATTGCACAAGAGCAGGGCACAGTGTCGCACGAATCGCTCCGGCCCGTCTTGAAGACCTGTGCGGGGGCCTGTCGAACAGCGGCGGAAATTGCCGGACAGATAGGTCGGTCGGTCATCACGGTTCGAAGGCATCTGCGGAATCTCGTCGGGGCGGGTCGAGATGAGGTATCCAGACCGCCCGCGGGATCCGCGACAGGCATACCGGACTGTGAAGCCGGTCGATCAAGAAGGCGAGTTGTAAGCGCCGGCCCCAGTGAGCACTCCCGTCACCATTGACCTCCCTCTTCTCCCTCGCTACGATCCTCCTTGTCGCCGAGAGGTGCCGTCATGGGAACGTGGAGCAAGTTGATCATCCTGGTCTGCGGGGTGGTGGCGGTCGGGTGCGGGGGGAAGGACTCGACGCAGGCCGGGGCGGACGTGGGCGCGGACCTGGGGAAGGTGGAGGTGGGGGCAGAAGTCTGCCAACCCAACTGCGACGGGAAGGAATGCGGGGACGACGGATGCGGGGGCGAGTGCGGACAGTGCGGGTCGGACGAGAGCTGCGAGGCAGACGGGAACTGCATCCCCGGTTTCGACTACCCCAAGTGTGAAGGCAAGGAGTGCGGGTCAGATGGATTCGGCGGATCATGCGGGGAGTGCACCGGCCCCCAGGATGCTTGCGTGGACGGGGTCTGCGAGTGCCTGCCGGCTTGCGCTCCCAAGGAATGCGGCCCGGATGGATGCGGCGGCTCCTGCGGCACGTGCCCGTGCGACGAGTGCGAGCCGAATGAGGTGGTCTGCAACAGCGAGACGTTCCAGTGTGAGAAGGACAGCCCGAAGGACTGCAAGTGGATCTTCGATTGCTTCGACACCTGCCCCGAGGGTGACCAGGCCTGCTACCAGAACTGCGTCAACTCGGCCTCCCTGCCGGCCCAGATGCA
>VGRX01000661.1 GCA_016875215.1 Deltaproteobacteria bacterium | reverse complement strand
CCCCGGATTCGAGAGCTGGGCCCCGGATGCCTGTGCCTCGCACCGCCTCCTGCTCAAGGCCAACGGGCTCGTCGTCGCGGATACCCCGCTCTGCCCGTTCTACGAGCAGCTCGGGGGGATCGTGGCCTACCAGGTTCCGAAGGGGATCAGCGGGGTTCTCCAGCTCTCGGTGACGCCTTCGAACGAGGGTGCGAGCACAGCCAAGGTGGTCCTGCACTCGTTCCAGGTGGAGGGACAGGGAGGGACCGCCTGCTGCGAGGACCTGGATCAGGACAAGCGGTGGGACTGCATCGACAACTGCCCCGGTCTTCACAACACCGACCAGGCCGACTGCGACACGGACGGCCTGGGAGATGAGTGCGACCCGGACCGGGACAACGATGGCGTCGACAACAAGTTCGATGCGTTCCCCTGTGACCCCGGCGCAATCTACGACGTGAGGCTCGTCACTACTCGCCGGCTCGACCCGATCGAGCCCGTTGCCGTCGCTTGCGGGCAATCCGAGCAGACCTGCTACGTGTTCGACCAGTCGGGTGACCACCTGGTCGGCGACCTGCAGTGCATTCCTCGGCTCATGGTGCGGTTCCCCGAGGTACAGCTCGTCCGCAGCGCCACGTTCTGCGGAGGTCTGCTGTGGGTGCTCGACTCGGGAACGACGGTTCGGGGGTACGATGTCTCCGACCCCGCCCGGCCGAGGGTCAAGACCCAGGTTGACCTCCCCGAGGGACTCGTGAGCCTCGAACAGGCCGTGACGTGCAGCAACGGCAACCTGGCGTTCTCTTCGGGGCACATTCTCTACGTACAGGACGTCGGAGGCGGGTACTCGGAGCTGTTCGACGTGCTCGAGGAGATCTGGTCGGCGGACCTCACGTCCTCGGTCTATCTGACCATCACCCGATCTCCGCAACCCCCCTTCCTCTTCTTCCTGCGGGTCCAGCCGTTGGGGGGCAAGCAGACGATCCTCCCGCTGAAGGTCACACCGGAGGAGCCCACCCCCATCTGTCAGTACGCGGACATGTCGCTGGCCGGGTGGGGTTCGAGCCACCCCGAAGGCGCGGTCTGGATCGTGGTACGCGGCTGCCTCAAGCCGACCCTCCAGCTTCGGGATCCCTGGCATGCCTGGATTGCATCGCCGGACCTGGACAAGGACGGCCTCCCCGATCTCACCGACCCCGACGACGACGGTGACGGCGTGCCCGATCTCGAAGATGCCGCACCGCTCGATGCGTTCACCGTCGCGGATCTCGACGGAGACGGGAAGGGGAACTTCGAAGACCCCGACGACGATGGTGACGGAACGTCAGACAACTACGCCGGCCTCCCGCCGGTCGGGATCTCCGAGGAGTGCTTCTTTCCCGGGGTGGCCCTGAAGGGAATCGAGGTCACGGAGACCGGGTACCGCCTGGCAGCGCTGACGGGCGAACTGATCGAGGCGGACTTCGACTGCAACGTCCTCCAGAGCGCCCCGCCCGGCTTCGTCGGGCTGGATGGCCTGGCCTGTCACAACGGTGCCGAGTGCACGTTCCACTCCTCGACCCACAAGGGACTCCATCGACAGATCGCTGGGCTGTGGGCCGCCTCCCTCGATTCTCCCGAGGCGGCTCTCGGCCAGGTGCCGCTCAACACCGACCTGGCCTGGTCGGAAGAGCTGCTCTATGTCGGGAACGACTCCTCTAATCAGGTCTATGCCCTCGATGCCAACGGCAATGTTCGGAGCGGCCTCTGGCTGCCAGGGCAGTTCGCCGGCATTGCGGCAGTCCCCGACCGCCTGGTGATCCTGTTGGCCCTGAGCCAGAACGCATCGGCCATCCTGAGGACGGACCGGGCAGGTCGGCTGGCAGGGTTCCACTCGGTGCAGGCCGGAGGGCTCAGAGGCCTTGCCGCCCTGGACGAGGATAGCTATGTAGCGCTCGCTTCAGACCCCGACGGCACCTCGATCGTGAAGCTCACGCTGCCGCCCGGACTCGTGCAGGTCGAGCCGCCCCCGGAGGAGATCCCCGAGGAGGCCCTCAACCCACGGGTCGCGGTCGCTCCCGACGTCCCCCAGCAGACGGAGGACGGCAAGGTCCTGGTCACCTGGGTTGCAGACCCGATCCCGGACCTCACGGCTTTTCAGGTCTGCTGGATCTGCGGTACCGTCAGCGGCTACATCCCGCAGCAGAACTGCCTGCCGGCCACCCACGCGGCAGGGCAACTCGAGGTCGCGGGGCTGCCCGAGCAGAAGTGCGCATTCGAGCTGAGGGCCTCCACCCCCGAGGCCGGGACCGTCGCGTCCCGCCGGGTCTCCATCCTGGTGAACAAGCCGGGAACCGGAACCATCGTGTGGACCAAGGTGGGGGCGCAGAATGCCGCAATCTGG
>VGRX01000660.1 GCA_016875215.1 Deltaproteobacteria bacterium | reverse complement strand
GGGGTGGATGCGAACCGCGGGCTCATCGAGTTCTCGGATCTCCTCAAGCGTCCGATCGAGGCGTTCAAGTATCTCCTGGGGACATGCGAGACATCCCGGGTCACCGTGGGGGGGGTGATCCTGTACCTGGACATCCTGTTCGTCGGGACGACCAACGACAAGTACGTGGACGCGTTCACGCGGACGCCGGATTTTCCTTCGTTCAAGGGGAGGATGGAGCTGATTCGGGTTCCCTATCTGCGTGACTACGAGGTCGAGCGGGAGATCTACGAGATGCAGTTCCAACAGGCGGTGGTGGGGCGGCACGTCTCTCCGCATGCCACCTGGGCGGCCGCGCTCTGGGCGGTGTTGACCCGGCTGAAGAGGCCCGACACGGATGGCGCTCCGCCCGCGCTCAAGACCGTGCTCGGCGGGCTTTCTCCGCTGTCCAAGGCCGACCTGTATGCCCACGGGCGTCCCCCGGCCGGTCTGAAGCCTGATGTCGCCCGGGAGCTCGTGCAGTCGGTGGCGTGGATGAGCGAGGACGCCGCGGCCGCAAGTCCGTACGAGGGGGGCTTTGGCGCCAGCCCCCGTGAGATCCGATCGGTGCTCCTCTCTGCTGCCCGGTCCCAGGACGTGGCCTGTCTGCACCCCGTGGCCGTGTTCCAGGCGATCCGCGACCTGTGCCGGCAGAAGCAGCTCTACGAGTTCCTCCAGCTCGCTCCTTCGGGTGACTACCACGACGTGCAGGCGCTGCTCGAGGCGGTCATCGACCGGTATGCGGAGCGGGTGGACCGGGAGTTCCAGGTGGCCATGGGGCTGGTGAGCGACGATGAGTTCGAGCGCCTCCTGCAACGGTATGCGACGCATGCCTCGGCCTTCCTGAAGAAGGAATCCGTGGTGGATCCGATCACCCGGTCGCCGGTCCCCCCGGACGAGTCCTTCCTCAAGGACATCGAGGACCGGTGCGGGGTCGGTGACGGCCGGGAGCGGGCCCGGCAGGACTTCCTGGGGCGAATCGCCGCGTTCTCGCTCGACCACCCGAGGGAGCCGGTCCCCTACCGGGAGCTGTACGAGGGGTGGTTCGAGAAGCTGAGGGCCGCCTATTTCAAGGAGAATCGGGGCGAGATCCGTCGAACTCTGAGGTGGGTCATGGACCTGCTGGACGGCACGAAGCTGAGGGACGACGAGCGGGCAGCGGCCGCTCGGGCAGTCTCACAGCTCGTCGAGCGATTCGGGTACTGCGAGAAGTGTGTCGGCCCGACAGTTTCCTTCCTGGCCGTGCGCAGGTATGCGTGAACATGCCCGGCTCCGGGTGGAGGATGTCCGGAATGAAGGACCGCAGTCGCAGGTGAAGGGGATGGCCGAGAGGGGGGGGAGGTCGTCAGGGGCTGATGCGGACCGGCAGGCGGAAGCCCGGGAGAAGCACAGCGTGGCGGCGTCGTCCGTGGCTGCTGCGGTGCTGCTAACGGGCGGCAAGCTCATCGTCGGCGTCCTGTCCGGCTCGCTGGGAATCCTGTCCGAGGCGCTGCACTCCGGTCTCGACCTGGTGGCAGCGGTCGTGACCTGGGTGGCGGTTCGGGCATCGGGCCGGCCCGCGGACGAGGCCTACTCGTACGGGCACGGGAAGGTGGAGAACGTCTCGGCCCTGTTCGAGACGTTGCTGCTGCTGGTCACCTGCGTGTGGATCATCTACGAAGCCGTGGAGCGGCTGACAGGCAAGAGCGTCGAGGTGGAGGTATCGTTCTGGGCCTTCCTGGTGATGGGGGTGTCGATCGTCGTCGACTTCTCCCGATCCCGGGCATTGAGCCGGGTGGCGAAGAAGTACAACAGTCAGGCACTGGAAGCCGATGCCCTGCACTTCTCGACCGACATCTGGTCATCCGGAGTCGTGATCCTCGGACTTGTCCTGGTCCTGGTATCGGAGTTGACCGGGGTGCAGTGGCTGGCGCAGGCCGACTCCGTGGCCGCTCTCGGGGTGGCGGCCATCGTCGTCGTGGTCAGCCTCAAGCTGGGGCGTCGAGCGCTGGGGGCTCTGATGGACGAAGCCCCCCCCGGATTGATCGCTCGCCTGGAGGAGCACTGCCGCGTGAGGGGGATCGACGGCATTCGTCGGTTCCGGGTCCGCATGTCGGGACCGCAGGGTTTCGTGGACGTGGCCCTCAGCGTGCCGGCCGGTACGACGCTTCCGCAGGGGCATGACATTGCGGACCGGGTCGAGCGCGTGGTGCAGGAGGTGGTCCCCGGTGCCGACGTGCTGGTGCACGTTGAGCCGGAGCGGGACGGGGGCAGCTGCGACCTGCTGACCGTCAGGGCAATCCGCGACCTGGCTGCCGAAAAGGGCCTGCCCGCGCACAACATCCGGATCACGCGGCTCTTTT
>VGRX01000659.1 GCA_016875215.1 Deltaproteobacteria bacterium | reverse complement strand
TCCGTCACGACAGCCCAGCCCGCCAGCGTCGTCGTGAGGACGGTCGAGCCTCGCCAGGGCAACGAGAGCTTGTCTCTTCCCATGCGCTGCGAGGCTCCCGCTGCGAGCAGGATACCCACGATCATGACCCGCCTCTCACCGAAGCCTGCCCAGCGCCCGCAGGATCTTTTCGGGCGTGAACGGCCAGGTCCGAATCCAGACGCCCACCGCATCGTGGATCGCTGCTGCGATGCACGGGGCCGCACCGTTGCACGAGATCTCCGAGACGGACTTGGCCCCCATCGGTCCGAACGGATCGTTGGTATCCACCAGGACGGCCTTGAACTCGTCCGGAAGATCGCCGATCTGCGGGACCTTGTAGTCCACGAAGTTCGGGTTGAGGCATCGCCCGTGTGCGTCGAAGAGCATCTCCTCGTACAGGCTGTGGCCGATGGTCTTCAGGACGCCGCCGTAGATCTGGCCGAGCGCCAGCTCCGGGTTGATGGGGGTACCAGCGTCCTGCAGCGCGAAGTACTTGCGCACACGGACCTTGCCGGTGCGCGTGTCGACAGCGACCTCGCAGAAGTGCGCACCGTACGGGAAGGATCCCTTGTCCGTGATGAAGTGGGCCGTGGCGATGAGCTGGCCGTTGCCGGTGCCGCACTGGGTGCGCTGCGCGATCTGCCCGTATGTGACCTCCCCTGAGAGCCCCCGGACGACCCCGGGCCAGGCAAGCTGGAGGTGGTTCTCAGGCTCCTGGAGCATCTGCGCCGCTTCCCGGAGGATCATCTTCTTCATCTTGAGTGCGGCGTTGAGTGCCGCCCCACCGGAGAAATACGTGCCGGACGAGGCGTAGGCGCCGACGTCGAAGGGGGTGGTGTCGGTGTCTGCGGCCAGGACCGCCACGTTCTCCATGGGGACCATGAGGGTCTCGGCCGCCAGCTTGACCGTGACCGTTTTACCCAGGTCCGTTCCTCCGGACAGCATCATGAACGTGCCGTCGCCAAACATGCTGATGGCCGCGTTGGCGGAATCGAGCCCGGGCAACCCGGACCCCTGCTGCACGATCACGACGCCCTGGCCGATCTTCACGTCCGGGTCGTCGGCGGGTTCCTTCACGCCCCAGTTGACGAGCTTGCGTCCTTGCTCCAGGGCCACTGAGAGCCCGCACGTGTGGACGAGCTGGGGTACCCCTTCGCGCCCCTCGCCCAGGCAGCGCAGGATCTCCAGCATGGCCCCTTCGCGAACCCGGTTCTTCTCGATGAAGTCGAGCGGGTCCATGCCGAGCTTGTCAGCCATCTCGGCCGCTGCGAGCTGGAGTGCGAATGCCCCTTTTGGACCGCCGTAGCCCTGGTAGGCCCCGGTCGGGGGGATGTTGGAGTAGTAGCTGTGCACATCGAAGCGGACGTTGTCGCACAGGAACAGGGGCAGCGACTTCGAGCAGGCGTTCATCGGCACGGTGAGGCAGTGCGAGCCGTAGGGCCCGGTGTTGGCCTCGAGATCCATGAGGATCGCGGTCAGCCGGCCGTCCTTCTTCGCACCGAGCTTCACCCGGACCTTCATGACATGGCGGGTGCGCGAGTTGACGAACTCCTCCTCACGGGAGTACCGGTACAGCACGTCCCGCCCGGTGACCCAGGTGGCCCACGCGGCAACTTCCTCGAGCACCATGTCCTGCTTGGAGCCGAAACCGCCCCCTACCCTCTCCTTGATGACGCGCAGCTGGTTCTCACGGATGCCGAGGATGCGGGCGACAATCCGGCGCACGTGCCACGGCACCTGAGTGGATGCGTGGAGCACCAGGCGGTCTCCCTCCATGCGGCTGTACACCACGTGGGGCTCCACGGGCGTGCACTGCACCTGTGCGGACTCGTACGTCTGCTCGTGGATGACGTCGGCCTCGGCAAACCCCTTCTCAATGTCCCCGATGCCTCCGTGCACGGATGCTGCCAGGTTGCGGTGCGGGTCAGCGTGGATGGGGAACTGGTAGAGGATGCGCCCCTCCCGCGGGTCCACCCCCTGGTTGTAGGCATCGAGGTCGGCCGGTGCTCCCACCACGTACTCCACGTGTGCGTTGTGCACCACGGGGGCCCCGGGCCGCTTGGCCTCGTCGATGGTGAAGACGGCCGGAAGGACATCGTACTCGACGTCGATGAGCGGCAGCGCTGCCTCTGCAATCTCCGCTGTCTCGGCAACGACCGCCGCCACACGGTCGCCCACGTGTCTGAGCTTCTGATCGAACATCCGACGGTCGTAGGGGGACGGCTCCGGAAAGCCCTGGCCTGCGGGGTTGTACCAGACATCGGGGCAGTTCATGTGAGTGAAGACCGCGACGACGCCATCCAGAGCCTCGGCCCTGGAGGTATCGATGCGGCGGATGTAGGCG
>VGRX01000658.1 GCA_016875215.1 Deltaproteobacteria bacterium | reverse complement strand
CACGGTATTGAACGGCACTCCGTACCGCTCGACGGCTACCCAGAACCCCTCGGCCCGAGCCGCTCTCACGACCAGCTCCCGCAACCCCTCCCGGTACTTCCCGGCATTCCATTGCGTCTCCATCTTGACCCCCTCGAAAAAGCCCTTGAACCCGTCCACCGTGTCCGGTATTCTTGGGCCGTGAACAGAGGGTCAAATGGTAGGCTATGGCAACTAGACTTGTTGTTCGTGCCGTCGGTCGCTCATGGCAGGGACTCATCGGGGGGGAGGGACGCTCGAGAGTTACTGAACCGCGGGGACAAGCTCCCGTTGGAGCGCCCGTGCAATCCGGTCGAGCGTCGCCACGGTAAGGTTGGATCGGCCGGGCCGTTCCATCCGCTGGTACGCCTGGTAGGACACGCCGAGCCGAGCGGCCACCTCCTGCTGCGTGAGTCCTGCATCCTCGCGCCAGTCGCGGAGCACGTAGGCCATCCGAACGTCGGCATCCAGGGGAACCATCACGACCCGCTCCCCCTTGGCGGCGCGTGGCTTCCGCAGCGCAGGCAACTTGACATCCCGATCGAAGTCGGATTCCAGAGCGACGTTGAGGGCCTCTCTGGCCATTTCCTCGGCCTCTTCCTGATCGCGACCGAACGTGTTCACTCCGGGATGTTGAGGGAACCGGACCAAGACGTTGCCCTCGTCGTCCGTCCAAAGGACTGCATAGTATCCCGCAGGTACCATGGGCTACCCCTCCCTTCCCGTCGCTCTTCTGGCCTGCTTCAAGATGAGCTTCGCCAGCTGCTCCGGGATCTCCTTATCGTGAACTGGCACCGTGAGGGTCCTTGTCGCCTGGGGGTGCTTGAACTGGTGGTGTGACCCTCGGATTCGATCCAACTCCCACCCGTGCTCCTCCAGGAGCCGTATGAGGTCCCTCGCCTTCACAAGAACACAATGCAACATCAGTGTTGCGTTGTCAAGTGCCGCACCGCCGGGCTCTCAACTTGTCCAGGCCAGCAGCTCCGCCGATTCGCGACTCTGGCGAGCTTCGCACACGACAACGGCATTTCGCACCATCCGGGCGTCTCCGTGTGCTCGTCCCGAGCCACTGAGCGTTCAGGACCAGGAACCGCCTGCGCCTGGTTGAGCATCCGCCTCGGGGGGGTCGAAGGGGCGGTCCTCGCCATCCTGCGCCAGGCGTGGAACCGACCGACGTGTGAGAAGCTTGACCATCGCGCTGGTTGCGCCTAGGGTGACCGAGGGGGCGAAGTTCACGGAGATCATCGCCATGGCGGGGGGCCTCTGCTTCCTGGCCGCGTGCGTGGTCATGATCCGTGTGCAGTGCCGTTGCAGGAGCTCTGCTGCGTAGGGTCGCCAACGCGCCCTGCCGGCGAAAGGTGTTGTGGCTCCCTCCTTCTTGAAGTAGCATCCCTGTGCCGTCACGAGGTGACCCGATGATTTGTCGTCCCGCCGTTCCCGCTGACCGAGAGCCGCTTGCAAACCTACTGGCGAGGACCGAAGTCTTCAGCGCGGATGAGTGTGCGGTGGCGCTCGAGCTGATTGACGAGGCGCTCGCCCGGCCCGAAGACCCCATGAACTACCGTGTCGTCGTGGCCATGGATCCGACCGACGATGGCGAGCACCTGTTGGGCTACGTCTGCTTCGGCCGTACCCCCATGACCGAGACGACCATCGACTTCTACTGGGCAGCGGTCGAGCCTGCCGAGCGCAAGCGTGGAATAGGCCGCACCCTTCACGGCGCCATGGTCGATGCCTGCCGGGCGGAGGGTATGGAGCGGATTCGCATCGAGACCTCGTCGCAGGAGTCGTACGGTGGCACACTGGCCTTCCATCGTGCGCTGGGCTACCAGGTCGTTTCGGTTGTGAAGGACTTCTACAAGCCGGGCGATGACCTGATCACGCTCTTCCGGACTATTGAGCGCTGAACGGCCTGTCCCCTTCAACTGGAAGCGCTCCGCTGAGCGCTGAGCGGCCTGTCCCCTTCAACTGGAAGCGCTCCGCTGCAAGCGAGAACCGGGAGAACCTCCTAGTCACTGACGACCCCGAGTGGGTCGGGCAGTACCGTGGCGAGTGCGACCGCCTGGGGGACCGCCTCGCCCCCGGGCGGAACCTCAAGGCAGGTGTGGACGAAGCGAAGCGATGAGGCGGTGGCCGTCTCACCGCCGCCGCTTGGGTCCACCCTGGCCGCGGCCGAACTTGTGGGGCTTGACCTTGCGGACGACCCCGGTCCTGCTGATGCCGACCTGGCGGCCGTGGATGTTGACGTGACCTCTGGCAAAGCCGTCGAGGAGTCTCTGGGCCTGCTCTTCAGGGACTTCGAAGTAGGCCTGCATGTCCGAGATCCGGATGCGCCCGACGGTGACCA
>VGRX01000657.1 GCA_016875215.1 Deltaproteobacteria bacterium | reverse complement strand
TGAGGGCATCGGAGGGCTTGTGGTAGGCGAACGAATAGACCGGCTCGTGCATGACCACGATGCGGTAGCGGTCGGGGGGTGTAGCTTCGAACTGCTCTTCCAGCCATTTCAGGCCGTTCCGGTCCAGGGGGGGGCCAAAGTACTGGTCCAGGAGGAAGAACCGGACCGGGCCGAAGTCCGCAACATGATGTCCGGTACCGCCTGAGGCATGCAGGAAGTACCGGTCGAACATGGCCGCACCGAAGGCCGCGTCCTTGTAGGCCTCGTGGTTCCCGGGGACGATGGAAAGCGGGACGTCGCCGAGCAGCCGCTTCTCGATCTCGAAGAACTTCTGCCACTCGAACACCCTCCGGGCGGTGTGCACGATGTCCCCGATGTTGACCAGGAGCCGCGGCTCGGCCTTCACAAATGCGGGCATCAGGGAGGCGTGGATCTTGTGGTTGGTGCGGCTGTCGCCGTAAGCCACGATTCGCAGAGGCTCGGGGCAATACTCCCCCGGAAGGGGAGGGGCTTCCAGGCGGTGGGGGAATCCCTTCTTCTCAAAGGGTTCGAGCCGGTAGTGGTACTTGGCGCAGGGGGTCAGTGCTCCGGGCTCGACTTCGTACACGCGGCCCGGCAGGTGGATCGTGAGCAGGTCAGCGGAAAGCATCGTCCCCTCCAGCGCCTGCTCGGCACCGTCCGGTCCCTTGAGCACGATGATCGCCTGTGTTTCGCCCATGACTTCCCAACGAATTGCGAGCCGGTCGGGTGTGGTGCCCAGGACCCACGGTCCGGCCAGCAGTGTGCCCGCCTTCGGCCGCGGGATCCACGACTCCCACTCGGCTTCCTGGGACTTCACCACCGGCTTGCCCTGAGCAAGGCAGGATGCGGACAGCAGAGTCGCAGCAACCAGGAGTGCAAGGGCCGGTGACACGGCCGCCGCACTCGACCTTCTTCCTTTCCGGCTATTCCTCCACACCCCACACCTCCACCTCGGACAGGCAGACGCTGCGATCCGGGCCCCAGTAGGCGGACTCGATGGTCAGCGAAATCCGGTCGCTGCGGAACGGCGCCAGTTCGATTCGCCGCCAGACCTTGCTGTCATCCAGGGCGAACGAGCCCTCCGGCTCACCGTAGGCCCTCCTGAGCGCGAATTTCGCCACCCGGCTGTTCCGGAAGAACCGGTCTCCGTACTTGTCGCCTGCCACCTTCTGGTAGCCGTTCAGTATCCGCAACTCGTGGATGGTCGCCTGGGTCTCCAACTCGATTGTCACCTTCTCCCCGATGCCGTCCGTCTTGCACCACGCGGTGGAGGCTGCGCCGTCCGCCAGGTTGTCCGGCCCGTACTTGCTCGGTTCCCTGTTCCGGTAGTTCCAGTCGGACGCGGTGATCTCTTTCACTGCCAGCCTACGTGGGACGACAGGAGGGGGTTGGATGTTTGGCGAAGTCCTGTCGGCAGCGGGGGCCTTGCCTTCATCCCCCAACACGATCTCGGTCTTCTCAGGGGCCTGCCCGCTATGAGCGGCTCCGCCCGGGGTCGAGGAGCGGTCCTTCTCTCCGTCCTTCGCTTCCCCGGAAACGGTTCCCCCCGAAGGACCGTTGGGCGCACCTGAGCCAGGGCTTTCCTGCGGACTGGTCGGAGTCCTCGTGGCTGGCTGGCCGCGGGGGGCGCCATCCGTCTCGGCGGCCTTTGAACGATCTGCATCGGCTGGTTGACGAGCGGACCCGGACCGCTGAGTATCTCTGCTGCCGGTGCCCAGTCCGATTGCCAGCCCGACGGCGACTACCACTGCGACGCCGGCTATGAGCCAGGGCAGCCAGCCGCGACCGGTCCGGCCTGTCACGAGGAGGGAATCGGACGTGTCAGGGGGGCCGTAGACCGGTACTGGGTTCTCCTCGATGTCCGGCGGCGGTCCGTAGACCGGCTTGGGGGAGTCGTCCTTGCTCCAGGGAGGTACCCGGCCGTCACCGCCGTCGAGGCCCAACGCTCTCTCGAGGGCCTCGGCGAACTGTGCACATGAACCGAACCGCTTCTCCGGGTCCTTCTGCATCGCCCGGAGCATGACCGCTTCCAGAGCCGGGGGCACGTCGATGCGGAACTTGCGCAAGTTCGGAGGGGGGGAGTGAACGTGCCCCTGCATGCACTCGAAGCCTGACGTGGAGGTCTGAGGAAACGGTGCCTGGCCGGCCAATACGGCAAACAGCGTCGCCCCGAGGGAGTACTGGTCTGTGGCGGGAGTCAGGGGCAATCCCTGGATCTGCTCTGGAGACATGAACTCGTAGGTGCCGATCACGGCCCCGGTCTTCGTGAGCTGCTTGCCGCCCTCGCTCTTGGCGATGCCGAAGTCGGTCAGGTACGGGTGGTCCGCTCGGTCGATCAGGATGTTCGAG
>VGRX01000656.1 GCA_016875215.1 Deltaproteobacteria bacterium | reverse complement strand
CCCCCGGCTGGGTGCTGGACAACAAGGGGGTTTCATCCGTGGTCCTGCGGCGCGATGGAGTGCAGGTTGCGTCTTTGCCGGTCACCACGCAGCGGCCCGATGTCTGCCTTCGCTACCCCGGGTACACGATGTGCGACAAGGTCGGGTTCGAGGGAGACATAGCGGTCGGGAGCTGGTCCCCCTGCCCTCACCTGCTCGAGGTCGCTGCTACGGATACCGACGGTAACGTGCGCGTGATCGCCCGTACGCGGGTGTTTGTGGACGGTGCGCCCGGCTGAACAGCGCTGCGGCAACCGATCACTTCGTTTCCGCGAGCCCACAGGAATGGAGCGAGGCCCAGGGGTTCGGATACGTGCTCGAAGGGCTCATCTGCTACGTGCCCTGAACATGGTCGTGTCGTGTTTGCGGGCCAGGCGGGAAGACCCCGGTGGAGGACCGCATTCACGCACACTTCTCCTGCGAGCCGTGCCGTGCAAGCGGTTCGAGCGCTCTATCGTCCTCTCAGATCCTGCGAGATCCTCAGGATGTCCGCGAGCACTCCGGCCGCGGTGACGGCCCCTCCGGCCCCCGCCCCCTGGACGATGAGCGGATAGGCCTCGTAGCGGTCCGTCGTGAACGCGATGAATGCCTCGCTGCCCCGCAGCCGCACCGCCGGATGCTCCGCGGGGATGCCGGTCGGACCGACCCTCACCTTGCAGCCGTCCCCGGGCTCGAGCCGAGCCAGATAACGCAGCGTCCGCCCCTCGCTGCGCATCGCTCCGATCCGCTCGGACATCACCGGATCAAACGATTCGAGCCTGGACAGAAACTCCTCGACCGGCGTCGGCACGAGCAGCTCGGCCGGGACGAGGGGCTCAACCTCCACGTTGTCGAGCTCGAGTTCGTAGCCCAGCTCCCGGGCCAGGATCAGGGCCTTTCGGGCCACGTCGAGCCCGGACAGGTCATCCTGCGGATTGGGCTCCGTGTAGCCGAGATCCTTCGCCTTGCGCACCGCAGCGGATATGGCCATCCCTTTCATCAGCTCGTTTGCCAGGTAGCCCAGAGTGCCGGAGAACGACCCTTCGACAAGTCGCACCCGATCCCCGGTCCGGACGAGGTTCTTCAGCGTCTCGATGACCGGGAGGCTCGCTCCCACCGTCGTCTCGTAGTGATAGGCCCGGTGGTGGCGCCGAGCGCTCTCCATGAGCGCCTGCCGCTGCCCCCAGGGCACCGTGAGGGGCTTCTTGTTCGCAGCTACGACGTGGATCCCGCGGCGAAACGCATTCCGGTAGACCGCCTCCATTCCGGGGGCCGCTGTGCAGTCTACGAGCACCGGCACGGGCAGTCGCTCCAGTCTCTCCAGCAGGGGGGTGAGGTCAAAAGCCGCGTCGGAAGCGGGGGATGCCTCCAGCCGCTCACGCCACTGGGCCGGAGGGACTCCCCTCTCGTCGAACACGTGCCGATCGGTGCCGACGATTCCCACGACCCGAAGGTGCACGTCGTGTTCGCGCACCAGGAACTCCTGTTGCGCCTGGATCTGCGAGAGGAGCGCAGCGCCCACGGTCCCCTTTCCCAGGAGCAGCACGCTCACCTGCTGGTGTGCCAGGTTGAATGCCGCATGCACGGTGCGGACCGCCACTGCGGTGTCCGCTGCGTTGACGACTGCGGACACCGACCGGGACGATGCTCCCTGGACGCTGGCCAGGATGTTGACGCCGATCCCTCCGAGTGCGGAGAAGAACCGCCCTGCGACACCGGGCGTACGTCCCATGGCCTCGCCCACGAGCGTCAGGAGAGTGACGGGTGCGACCACGTGGATCGGTTCGAGCTCGCCGCGGCGCAGCTCCCCTTCCAGCGCCCTTTCGAGCACCTCGACGGCCCGGGGGCCTTGAGCAGCGGGGACGACCACGCCGATGGACTGGCCGTGTGCGGCCTGGTTCTCCATCCAGACGGTCAGCCCGGCGTCGGCAAGGGCGCCGTGTACGCGTTCGGCCACGTGGGCCGGCCGGGTCAAGGCCCGCCACTGGAGGCCGAGCAGGGCCAGGTTCTCGAGCGACGTGACGCACGTGGGGCGGGTCTCGTCCTGATCCCCGCCCGCGTCGATGCGAGTCCCCGGCTCCTCGCTTCTCAGCGTGGATCGGATCCGCATCGGAATCCCGGACTGGATGAGCGGGATCATCGTTCTCGGGTGGAACATGCTCGCTCCGAAGTTGGCGAGCTCCAGGGCTTCGAGATAGGTCATGCGGACCAGCGGATACGCGTCCTCCACCAGGTCCGGATCCGCGGTCATGACTCCGGAGACGTCTGTGAACACTCCCACCTCGGCGGCACCGAGCGCCCATGCCGTGAGCGTGGCGGTGTAGTCCGACCCGTTGCGTCCCAACGTGGTCGTGCGCCCGTCCCGCGTTTT
>VGRX01000655.1 GCA_016875215.1 Deltaproteobacteria bacterium | reverse complement strand
ACGCCGGTCCAGGGGGCTCCCCTCCGGTCCCGCCCGTCGAAAACGGTCGGTGCTCCGGGCCGGCTGCCAAGCAACGCCGCTCGGTCGCCACCTTCCACGCAACCAGCCCGAGGAGGAGCAAGAGGCAGAGGATCCAACCCGGCCCAGAGCGCGACGAAGTCGGGGACGCGGCGCACCCGTCATCCTTCTTCCCATATCCGCTCTGGAAGCCCGATTCGTCGGCCGGCGGCAGGTCGGCGGCGTCCGGCCCCCCCGAGTCCCCGTCCTCCCCGACGTCGGCCGGGTTCTGCTCGGCCGGCGAGACGCAGGACCCTTCCTGGCACGCAGTCCCATCCGGGCAGGGGGCCGGGGTCTCGACCGGACAGCCGTCGCCGCCAAGGCTGCACGTGAGCAGGCCGGTCGATTCCGGGTCGCACCGGGCAGTGCCGGGCAGGCAGCTCACCGGGCAGGGAGTGATGCACTCCACCTCGCCCTGACCATCGATCGAGCAGAACTTGCCGTCCATCTGGCAATCCACCGACACCAGCGAGCCCCCCGTGCATTTCATGGCGACATCCCCCTGGCAGACTCCACCGGGGGGCATGTCGTCGCAGACCGAAGGAGGAGGCACGCACTTGCCTTCCTTGCAGGTGTCTTTGTCGGGGCATGGTATCTCGACGAAATCGTAGCAGCCGTCCTCCCCCAGCTTGCAGGTGGCAGCAGACTTCACGTGCAGGCAGATCTTCTCGCCGATCTTGCATTCGCTCCAGCAGACCGGGCAGTCCGCCGGCTTTGGGGATTCGCACAGCACCTCGGGCGGCGTACACGCCAGGTCCCACCCGCCATCGGGGATCGCTCCGACCACGCCGGTGAGCCGGCTCCCGCTCATGGACAGCGCGGTGCTGTCGACGGAAACCTGCTCCAGCAACGGCCAGGTCTGCTTGAGGATGGCCAGCGCCTCGGCCTGGTGTTCGGCATCTTCGCTGAAGACAGGAACCAGGATGGCCTCGGGCAGGTGCAGGAAGGCCAGGTAGGACGGTCGGATGGTCGTGTCGCCCACCTTGACCGGGCTCGGAAGCGGGATGGTCTGGACAACGGTCCCCGCAGGAAGGGCGGCTTCGAGCGCCTTGACGTTGTCCTTGAGAGTGCTGACGTTGGCACTGTCCTGCGCAACCTCGTACTGGCCGACGAAGACCTTGTCGGCCAGGCCGTATCGGAAGAAGGTGTCGAGCCGGCCCTCCGGGTCGAAGTTCAGGGACTGGAGCACCACGACCTTCTTGCACCCGAGGTAGGTCTTGAGGATGCCGTTGATCTCCGCGGCCGTCAGCGGGTAGCTCTTGGAATGGAGCTTGGAGGATACCACGCACGTGCCGCTCCCGTCCGTGTCGATGAAGCCTCGGGTGAGGAAGATCGGAGGGCGCCAGGCGCAGGTGGAGAGGGATGCTGCGAGCTTGCTGCCTGCTGCGTCGTCGTACTGGCGGTTGAGGAGATATCGCGGATCGACGAGCCTCAGGCCTGCGTCGGACTCGAGGAGCATGGGGAAGTACTCTCCGGCCGCGGCCGAGTTGAGCTGCTCGAAGTCGAGCCATTCGTAGGAATCGGGCGACAGCCCCGCACCGACGAGCATGGCCTCGATCTGCTTGCGATCCTCGTTGCCTCCATGGATCAGCGTGGCCGGAAGCACCGCGAGATGCCCCATGAGGGTGGGGAAGATCCCGCCATTGCCCGGATGCAGCACGAGCCGGGCCGGGACCCCCCAGATCGCGGTGAGCAGCCCGCCGGGTGGCGGCGCGGTGACGGAGAAGTACTCGGGATGGTCGGCCGCATAGTCCGCCCGGGCCGGGAAGGCCTGCACAAGGCTCAGCACCGCAGCGGCAAGGCAGGCGACACGAAGCAATGGTCTGCTCGACTTCATCAGGGTCACCTCGGGCATCGAGCCTGGCTACTGGGAGGAGTATACCAGAGGCCGATTTGGTTTGACCAGACGGAGCTGGAAGGCTACAGTTCAAGCAGAGCTCAACGCAGGATTCGTGCGGAGGGAGAGCATGGTACGGCTGGTGCTGCTGGTAGCTGCGATCCTCCTTGCCGTGGGACCCGGGTGTTCGGGCGGAGGGGGGAAAGGCGATGCCCTCGTCGGCGATGCGGAGAAGGACGAGCGGACAGAGCCCGACCCCGGAAGCGGGGATATCCCCGGGCGCGTCGACCTGCCTCGGCCCGCGGACCTGGACATCGCAGCGGACCTCGGAGCCGAGACCGACGCCGGGACCGGCCAGGAGCTGGTCGTTCCTCCCGAGCTCGGGGAGGAGACCGGCCAGTCCCCCGAAGGGCTCTCGCCCGAGATGCTTGCGCTGCTGTGCGACGAGCTGGTTTGCGGCAACTTCCAGGAGTGTTTCGGAACCGAGGCGCCGGCCGG
>VGRX01000654.1 GCA_016875215.1 Deltaproteobacteria bacterium | reverse complement strand
CGTTCCATGGACAGCCTTGCTCCCAACTGCAGCTCGACGCCGCTGCCCCAATCCCCCTCAGGAAGGGGCTGGATCGCCTTGACCAGGGAACCGCTCAACTCCAGTTCGGTCCCGGGGTCGACCGACAAGGCTCCATCCCCGGCCGACTCCGCTAGGAGGCACCCGTAGACGGTCAGCCGCGCACTGTCCCAGGCGGATGCCGAGAAAGCAGGCGTCCCCTGTGGAGGGGGCATCGTGCCCCAAACGGCCGTGCCCTCGACTGTCAACACCGCTCCCTTGCCGGAAGCGAGAACGCCCGACTTCCTGTTCTCTCGCAGCACCGAAGACTGCACCTGCGCTTCACAGCCATCCCATGCGGAAATGCCTCGCCCGCCTGCCCCCTCGCCGTCCGGCTGGCCGTTGCGGATCAACGATTCCTTCACTTCGAGCTTGGTGTCGGCACCGGTGCAGAGGACCTGGGTATGCCGGTTGGCGTCTGCGACGACGCGGTCGAGCGTGACCTCGGCCCCGCCGTCGGCCAGCACCCCGTGGCCTTGCTTTCCCTCGTCATCAAGCTGCGTGTCGCGAATCAGCACTTCGGTCAGCTCCACTTGAGTCTTGCTGCCGCTTGCTGCGACTCCGGCGGCCCTGGCATTGTCGATGATGGACTCCTCCAACACAACGCTGGCCCCATCGGAGGCCACCACACCATGGCCCTGGAGGCCGGAAACCGCGTGAGGCAGCAGGTCATGAAGCCAGAGCCCGGAACCCTTGACGGTGGCATCGCCAACATACACAGCGGCCCCCTGCGCCTGCATCACCTCGACCTGGTCCAATTCCAGAATGCTGCCTTTCGCAGCGAATAGACCGAACCCCGGCCCGGCGAGTCGCACACCAGAGAGCTTCACCTCGAACGGCCCCTGCACCGCGCCCCAGGCTCCCGGTTGGCCTTCAACTACGCTGGCCAGCTCGACCTTCGCTGCGCACAGGCCGACGATCGCAAGGGACTTCGCGACCACAACGCCCTCGCCGTAGGCCCCGGGGCCCACGAGCACCGCCCCGCCTGTCGGCACTGCCTCCACGGCCGCCTGCAGCGACGAATAGGGGGCTCCCGCCGAGCCACAGCCCTCGGTACACGCCGAACCGGCAGACACATAGACGGTCCCGGTCGCGCCGGCCGGAGCCTCAGGGAACGGCCCAGCGGGACAGTCGGCCGCCAGGGGGATGACTCGCTTACAGCCACCTCCAAGCAACGGTCGTTCGCCTTCCCCACAGTCATCACGCACCGGCTCGCAGTACGTGCCGTCCTCGCTCTCAATACATCCATCAGGGCAAGGCAGCACATCTCCGACTTCGCAGTCCATGTCCGCCTCGGGATCCCACAGCTTTGGACAGGCTCGAGGGCCGACCTGCACGCACCCGCCGCCGAAGAGGGCCAACTCCCCCGATGCGCAGTGGTCGAACACCGGTGGCTCGGGGGGCTCGACAGCCGGCCCGACGTCGCGGCAGCCCCCACCCAGCAACGGAATCTGGTTCTCCCCACAGTCTTCGTCGAACTTCGGCACGCACGCGACTTCGTCCTCGGTCAGCACGAACCCTTCGGGACATGCGTTCCCGTCGTACTCCATGAGCTTTCCCGGCTCGCAATCGACGTCCGCCTCGGGGTCCCACAGCTTCGGGCACGCACGAGGTCCGATGGCCACGCATCCGCCGCCGATCAGCGGCAGCTCCCAGGGGTTCGCGCATTCGTCTACCCGGGGGGCACAGCCACCGCCGGGCCAGGGAACGAGGCCGGCGGGGCACTCGACGACCTCTCCAGCATCAACTTCCACGGTAGCGTCGCCTGGGACGACATCCTTCTTCTCCTGCGGCCCGCCACAGGCCAGGGCCATTGCTGCTACGACACCCATCGCCGTCAATCTCGAGAAGACTTGTTTCATCCCCGCACCTCCACGTGTTCCCCTCCGGTCCTTCCAGTCACGCTGCCAGGGCTCGCTTCGCACCGTCCCTCCCCCGCTGGCGACCGCACAACACTCCTTTCTCGACTACTCCCCCGGCCCCGACGGAATCTCGATCATCTCCGGTGCCGGCGGCACCGCCATCCCCCCGGTCGACGTCGTCACTTGCGCCGCCTTGTCTGGCGGAAGTGCCGAGGCGTTGCCGAGGACGTAGTTCCCCTTCCCGTCCCACTCCACTTTGTCCGCGCACTCCTCCATGGCCAAGCCGTAGAAGGCATTGTCCACGATCACCGAATCGGTCACGCTGCCGGACGACTGGTTGTAGTAGATCCCGTTGCGGGCGTCGCCCGAGACGAAGGTCGACAGCATCACAGCGGTACTCCCCTCAGCAGCCAGGATCCCGTCCCCACAGACCTGGAACTCGGAGCTGCGCTCAGTTTCCAGGGTGTATCCTCCAGGC
>VGRX01000653.1 GCA_016875215.1 Deltaproteobacteria bacterium | reverse complement strand
TCCCCAGTGCTTGCGCGATGTTCCGTCCTTCACGGACGATCACTTCAAGCTCGGCAGGGTCCGCCGAGATCCAGTGGTCCCACCCGTCGAGCCCCTTGTCCAGGGTAAAGTGTTTCTCGATGACAGAGGCTCCAAGTGCCACTGCTGCAAGGGGAATCGCCGTGCCAATAGTGTGGTCCGAGAACCCGATGACCCTGTCGAAGGCGGTGGCCAGCGTGGCCAGGTTCCGCAGGTGGATGTCCTTGTAGTCGGGGGGGTAGACCGCGATGCAGTGGAGCAGTGCGATCGGCCCCGCACCCGCGTGGTCCAGGACGTCCACGGCTTTCTCGATCTCTCCCAGCGTTGCCATCCCCGTGGACAGCAGCACCGGCTTGCCGGTCCGCCCGAAGCACTCCAGCAGCCGCAGGTTGTTGACATCCATGGACGCGACCTTGTGGCAGGGCACCCCGATGTCCTCGAGCATCTCCACCTCCCCCGTGGAGAATGCGGAGGACAGGAAGTGAATGCCGAGCGCCCGGCACCAGCTCGCAACGAGCCGGTGCTGCTCCGGAGTGAACTGGTACTTCTCGACCATCTCCTGCAGGCTGCCGAAGTGCCGCTTCTTGTCTGCGTACTGCGTGTTCCGGCCGTACTCGGCCTGTCCGATGAGGGTGCGCTTGTCCCAGGACTGGAACTTGACGGCGTCGGCCCCGCAACGGGCAGCGGTTTCGACGAGCTGCCGGCACAGGTCCATGTCGCCGTTGTGGTTGGAACCGACCTCCGCGATCACGTAGGGCGGCTCACCGGGTCCGATCAATCGGGCAGAAAGCACCAGCGGTCTCATTCATCCTCCTCCTGGGCCGAAAGGAATGCCCACCAGGCTTCGAGCGGCCCCCGTCGATTCCGATCCGAGGCCACCCCGGCGAGCCATTCCGAGTCAGTGCGGGCTCGTTGGCAGAAGCGTGCAGCGCCCCGTGAGGCCGCAAGCAGCCTGTCCCGGTATCGGGTCCCCGGTTCCGCCTCCCGGAGGCCCAGTACCAGGTCGAAGTGCTCCCGGGCCAGGTCCGCGCCCCGGAGCAGCCGCTCCGGGGAAAACGGCGGCACGACCCCGGCGAGGTTGTTCGGGTGCTGACGATACCGCATGCGCGGGACCGGGTCAAACCGGAACGTCCGCCCCTGGAGACGGGCCCGGGTGGCCAGAAACCAGTCGGCTGCCTTGCACGCGGGCGGAATGGGCAGGCATGGCAGCATGGCCCGGGAATGCCAGGCGGAGTTGCCCATGCCGAACAGGTTGGTCTCGAGGATGAGGGCATCGTCGACCACATCGTACTGAGAGCCGAACGTATGTCCGAGCGGCCGCCCCGCGACGTCCACCAGCTCCATGGCGCACCCCGCCACGTCCGCGGATTGAAGGGTGCGCCGGGCCGCGGCGGTCCTTTCCGGGAGCAGGACGTCATCGCTGTCCACGAGGACCAGGAGGTCGTGCGCACAGGCCGCATAGAGCAGCACGTTGCGCACCTCGGCCGGTGTCGCTCCGGGCGGGGCCGGAATGAGCCGGGCCCGCAGGTCGCGTCCCCCCGACTCCAGCCAGGTCGTCTCCGAGACGCCGTCCAGCACGACCAGCAGCTCGAAATCGTGGTCGGACTGCTCCATGATGGACCGGCACAGCTCAGGAAGCCAAGGTTCCACCCCCGGGTACACTGCGGTGCAGAGCGCGGTTCGAAGACCGGCCATGTCACCTCCGGTCCCGGCGGGCGGACAGAAGTGCCTCGGCCAGGCGCCAGTCGTCCCATGTGTCGATGTCCAGCCCGTTGACGAACGGGATGCGCACGCCGCGGCGGTCCGGGGCGTAGAACGTCCGGTGGGTGCGGAGTGCCGCGGCAGTGGCCCACCACACCGCGCCGGTCGGTGCCACGAGGTCCGGAAGATCCTGCGAGCGGACCGACAACGCCTCCGGGTGCAGCGGGTCCAGCGCTCCGTCGGCCCCGGCCTTCATGGCCCACCACGGATTGCACCAGCCGAATCCGCAAACCGACAGCACCGCCTCCGCCCGGCTCTCCAGCAGCATCCGGTAGCCCGCCCCTATGTCCTGTGCGGTCCGGAGCGGGCAGTTGGGCATGAGCTGGCAGACGCGCACGAATCCCGTCCCCTCGGGGTCCAGCCGCTGGAGCGCGTCGAGCGTGACCAGCGAGGACGGGGTCCGATCATCGGCCAGCGCCGCTTCCCGAAGAAACGGAACCTCGGCCCCGGCCGCTCTGGCAGCCAGGGCGATCTCCTCGGAATCGGTGCTCACGACCACCAAGGCGAACAGGCCGGATTCGAGCGCTGCGTCCACCGTCCATGCCAGAGCCGGGCGGCCGCACAGGTCCCGGACGTTCTTGCGGGGTACCCGCCGGCTGCCGCCCCGTGCCGGAATTCT
>VGRX01000652.1 GCA_016875215.1 Deltaproteobacteria bacterium | reverse complement strand
AACCTGGGCGCGTCGAATGGACCTTCTCCGAAGACGGAGCTCCCCTCTACCGGGCCGTGCTGTCGGCCCGCTCGGCAACCTTCGTCTGCTTCGAGCTGCTCAACCCCCAGTACGAGCGGAGGGAGCCGGTTGCCATGCCGGCCGGTGTCGGGGCCTGGCTGGGGGCTGCCGGACCGCTCAACCTCGTCACGACCTGGGACACGGAGTTCCTCCCGTTCAACCTCTCCTTCCTGGCTCTGGCCGACGGCCACGAAGTCACCCGCATCGTTCGCAACCCCACGGTGACCGCGCAACGGGCCGGCTGGAAGGTGGGCGAAACCCGGACCGGGAAGGCTCTCGACATCTACAAGGCCGATCCGACCTACTCTCTCGTCTCGCAATCCGATTCCGAGGCCGTCTACGTCTGGCCCGATCCGCTCGCAGACAAGTCGGACTTCTACATCGAGAAACGCTTCAGCCGCGTCGGCGGCTTCAGCGTGGCCCTCTCCGTCACTGTGTTCAATTTCTCCGCTTCGGACGTGACGACGCAGCCCCAGATCGAGGTCCACGCCTGGGAGGCGGAGAAGGCAACGGGGGGGATGTTCTCCCCTCCTCCGAACGTGGCGGAGGGACTCTGCGTCACGGGTGACAGCGACCTGGAACGTGAAATCGGGGCCGACCTGGTCGGGAAGACCGACAACCCCCCGGGCGAGTCCCGCTGGACCGGCGTGGGTGACCGCTATTTCCTCCGGGCCGTGATCGCCCGCGGACTGACCGAAGCCCGCTGCATACTTTCCGCAGGCAGCAACGGAGTCGTGTCGGCCACCATGTACCGGGCCAACCCGTATGCCGTCGGAGCGGCGCAGGGAGCGGCCTGTCACCCAGGCTGGTATCGTCCCGCCGAGAAGCTGCTGCGCTGTACGGAGGTCGCCTCCTCGCTGGGCATTTCGGCGACGGAGCTCTTCTCCCCGTCCACGGCGGAGAAGGCCTACTCCCAGAAGAAGGATTCCCTCCCGCAGCTCCAGTCCGAGGAAACGCTGTCCGTGCTGAAGAACCTCGGGGCATCCCGGGGCGCGGTCCTCTACCAGTACGAGCTCTACCTGGGGCCCAAGGACATCGACCGACTCCAGGAGTCGGGAGTCGGCCTCGAGGATTCCCTCGACTTCTGGGTCCTCGGCTTCATCTCCAAGCCGATGCTCTACCTGTTGCGGTGGTTCTACTCGCTGGTCCCCCACTGGGCAGTGGCCATCCTGCTGCTCACCGTCCTCGTCAAGCTCGCCCTCCTCTACTGGACGCAGAAGAGCTACGCGCAGATGCAGCGCATGGCCTCGCTCAAGCCCATGATGGAGGCGCTCAAAGAGAAGTACGGCAAGGACAAGGAACGCCTCAACCAGGAGATGATGAGCCTCTACAAGCGGGAGAAGGTCAACCCGCTCGGCGGTTGCCTCCCCATGCTCCTCCAGATGCCCATCTGGATCGCACTCTACCGGACCATCTACTCCGCCGTGGACCTCTACCAGGCTCCGCTCGGCCTGTGGATCACCGATCTTTCGGCTCCCGACCCGTACTTCGTCCTGCCGCTGGTGCTGGGAGCCTCCATGTTCCTCCAGCAGAAGCTCACCCCCACCACCATGGATTCGGCCCAGGCCAAGATGATGCTCTACATCATGCCGGTCATGTTCACCGTGTTCATGCTGTTCCTGCCCAGCGGGCTCAACCTCTACATCCTGGTCAACACCATCCTCTCGCTGGGACAGCAGTACTACCTGAGGAAGAAACTAAGCCCGTCGCCCATGTAGGGGGCGGCCCGAGGAGGTCCATACGTGAACACCATCAAGTTTACAGGCAGAACCGAAGAGGATGCGGTCCGCAAAGCCGCAGCCACCTTCTCCATCCCCGAGAAGGAAGTGCAGTACAAGATCGTGTCCCGCTCCAGCGGCCTGCTGTCGATGCTGGGGCAGAGCGTGACCATCGAGGTCACGCTGGGCGAACGGGGCGAGCCGATCGCACCGCCCTCGCGGCCTGCAGAGCCGCCGGTGCGCAGGGCGGAGCCCCCGCCGCTGCCCGACCGGGACGAGGAACCGGCCGAAGCGGACCGCGAGCCCCCCGAAGCCGACGAGGCCCCCCTGAGCTCCGACCAGCCCCCGGCAGGGGAGCATGCCGGGGACGAACAAGGGTTGCGCCACGGCGACCGGCAGCAGCACGGCGACCGGCAGCAGCACGGCGACCGGCAGCAGCACGGCGACCGGCAGCAGCACGGCGGCCGGCAACGCCACGGCGACCGCCAGCGGCATGGCGACCGGCAGCGCCACGGTGATCGCTCCCGGCATTCCGATCGTCCCCGAACGCCCCGCCCGGATCGTCCCCCTCGACCGCCTCGCAGCGAGCGTGACGCAGACGGTGACGACGAGATGGAGACC
>VGRX01000651.1 GCA_016875215.1 Deltaproteobacteria bacterium | reverse complement strand
CCCCAAGCTGGAGAAGCAGGCGCAGGAGCGCTCTGTTGCTCAGGAGCAGGGTGATTGGGACAGGTTCAGAAAACTGCGCGAGGCTGTTGACACAGCAGGAAGCGCATCATAAAAGGAGCCCTCATGAGCGAGTTGGATGATCTTGGCGATCCGCAGGGTGATGGCGAAGGCGCAGGGACTGCGGAAGCAGGTGCCCTGGACAGGCCTGGTTTCATCTCCGAGGAAGGTTGGGAGGGATTGCCAGATGCCGACAAGGACCTCATCCGTCGTGATCGGCAGCGCACGAACGACCTGAAGAAGAACTTCCAGGGACTGGCCTCAACCGTGGCCAGGCTGGAGGGGAAGCTGGAGGGCCTGACAGCTGCTGGTGCGGGAAAGCCCAATGGCAACGGCAACGGCCAGAAGACCGTCGCCGAGTACACGGAGCAGGAGCTGAAGTCGTTCCTGTCCGAGGCCAACCGCGTGCGCGAGGCGTATCGCGCCAACCCCGAAGACGAAAAGCTGAAGCAGAAGTACGCGCTGCTCGGCGATGGCGAACTCGAAGAGGACGCCAGGATCGAGCTGGCAGCTCGCCGTGCAGAGCTGCGCAGTGGCAAGAAGTTTGAGGACATCGAGAAGCGGGAGGCCGCGCAGACACGGGCGCAGGCCTTCCACAAGCGCCTTTTGGGAGTCGTTGGGCCGCAGCTGATGTCGGAGATGGTCGGGGGCAATGGCTCCCTGAAGGATGACCATCCGATCGTGCAGGCGGCCCGCGAACGGACCCAGGAGATGTTGGCTGAGCGCGGGATCGACCCGAAGAACGAGGACGCCGTATTCGTTGTGATCGAGCGTGCCTTCGAGGAGGTCGCTGAAGCTCAGCGTGGCCGAGGCGGTAGCGGGCGCGAAAGTGCTCGCGGGCGCCTAGAGATGGCTGCTGGTCATTCGTCCGACCCCGCCCAGCGCGGGCGTGCGAATGCCAGTGTCATCTCGACCCTGCTCCGGCGGGGGAAGGTGGCGGAGGCGCACGAGGCGTCGCTGCTGGACTATCTGACCACGGGCAGGGAGATGCCCCCGGAGTTCCGGGTGCCCCGCGCACGTAGTTAGTCCGTCCGGCCGCAGGACCCTCCGGTAGAGCTCGTGCCCCGAGCCTTGAGCCCACACGTCTCTACTAGGAATCCGTCCCATGGCCGCCCCTTATGGCACCCCCTATGATTGGGCAGTCGATGCCCCGTCGTCGGACAAGTTCACTTGGAACTCCGGCGTTCGTGAAGTCTTCATGCACCCGCGGCTCACGAGCCTGAGCCCGGAACAGACCAAGCTGTGGTCCATGCTCGATGAGGTCCGAGGCGACAGCATCTCTCCCGAGTGGATGCAGGTCACCCTGGGCGCGATCGACGTCGACAACGCCTTCGCTGACGCTGCTGACTACAGCTTCACCGACGGCAACGTCCCGTCGCGCATCCAGAACGTCTGCCGCATCCAGCGCAAGACGGTCAAGCTCGCGGGCGCGTCCCTGGTGGACCGCACGTTCTCGGCCGTCGGCAAGCTCAAGATGCAGCAGATGGACGTCCGCCTGCGGGAGCTCAAGCGGGACCTGAACCACGCGGCCTGGAACTCCCAGCTCAAGCTGGAGAACGAGCTCACGGAGCGTCGTACCAAGGGCCTGTGGCACTGGCTCTCTGGGTCGAGCAACATCGACAACTCCGGCGTGGCCCTGACGGAGCTGCTCTTCAAGCAGACCATGCTGAAGGGCGTCTACGACGACAACTTCGAGGCCACGGACGTGTTCATCTCGCCCGTGCTCCAGAACGTCGTGGACAACTTCTTCACCGCCACGAAGCCCGGCTTCATGGATGGTGACGGCCAGAAGTTCACGTCCTACATCAACAAGTACGTGAGCCCGTGGTCGTCCACCCCGGTGAACCTGCACACCGAGCGCAGCATCTACTTCGATGCCCAGTCGGGTGGTGGTGAGTCGGCCCTGTACACGGCCGACGACGCGACGCACGGCCAGTGCGTGGCGATCCAGCGGGACATGTTCAAGAAGTACATCTTCCGCCCGCTGGTGATGATCGAGCCCGAGCCGCACGGCGACTACTGGGAGGGTGTGTACCAGATCGACTGGGGCATCCAGGCCCTTGCGTCCGGCCTGGCCGGTTTCGCCCTCACCAACAAGACCCCGTCCTGATTCCTGGAGGAACTGACCCATGGCAAGCAACAGCACAGGCTTCCCCCGAGCGGGGAGCATCCAGATCCCGATCGTGTTCTCCCTGCCGGCGGCGACGCTGGCACAGAACACGACCTACTTCCTCCACGGAACGACAACGACGGCCAGCAACAAGCCGCTGGGCTTCCCGTACCGCGTCGTGGGGCTCTATGGGACCTTCCCGGCCCAGACGAACAACACGACTGGGACGCGGG
>VGRX01000650.1 GCA_016875215.1 Deltaproteobacteria bacterium | reverse complement strand
ATCGAGCTTCAGGTAGGGAGGCAGGAATTCGGCGGGGTCGAGCAGCACCTTGCCGTCCTTCACCCGGCCGGTCCACTGCCCGATGAAGCCGGTGAAGCCCTGGACCGAGACGGGGACCTCCTCGTCGCCCACGGTGAACGTCACGTCCCGATCCTTGTCGGCAGCAGCCAGAACGTAGAGGCGGTCACCTGCCTGCGGGGCGATGGGGATGGCCTGCCCCTTTGCCGAAACCGCGTTCGGCTTCCCGTCATCCACCGGCCCCAGCTCGTAGCGGATGCCGTCATCCACCCACTCCGCGGGCCACTGCTCGGCCGGAATGGCGAACGAAACGTCCTTCACATTCGCGAACTTGCCGTCACCCCGGGCCTCGTTCGAGCTGACGACGTCGACATCGTACTCGAGTCGGACCGGGCGGGAATCGGCGGGGGCAGGCAATGCCGGCGCGGGGTCGGCGCCGGTCGAAGCCTCTTCGTGAGCATCCGGGGATTCGCCGCTCTGTCCGGAAGCCGATCCGCTGCCGTGCGGAGGTGCCAGGGTCAGAGCGAAAGACCGAAGCTGGTAGGGCATCAGGTCGAACACGAGCCATCCGTCCTGGAGCGGAAGCGGCCCGAAATCGTCCTCCATGCCGTTGACCTCGCGGGCCGAGAGGATGCCCTCGCCGACGCCGAAGTGGACGTCCGGGTGCGCCTTTCCCGTCCCCTCTGCGACCCGCACGACCACCTCGTCCGTGTCCTCCGCCTTCTTGACCGCCTTGACGAACACGTCGCCGAGGTCCACGCCGGTCTCCCAGTTGTTGGAGTGGGTCAGGCGCAGGAATCGGAACCGGCTTCCCAGAGGCCCGGGATGCTTGTCCGTCTGGAACGCCAGGAGAGGCTGATTGAGCCGTGCGCCCTGTGCGGAAACCGAGTCGAGGCTCCCTCCCACTGGTGAATGGGAGAAGAGGGCCGAGAGAACGCGGTGCTCGCCAATGTCCATGGTATCCTGGCCGTATCTCACCGACATGATGAACTTGAACGGGAGATGGAGCAGGGTCATCCGCAGCGTCGAGTCATCCGGCTTGTCCCATCCGTGCTTGCAGTCGTTGAGCACCGCGACTCCCCAGCTCTTCGACTTGTCCGTGATCGCGGCCCATTGCAGGGCAGGCACCTCGTACATCTTCTCGGTGTTGTTCCAACGCTCGATGGTGCCCACGCCGAGGTCGTAGACGGCTTTCTCGTTCGCCGCGGCCAGAGGGTACTCGGCTTTGAGAAGGGTCCCCATCGTGTTCCAGCGAATGATCGTCTCGGTTTCGAACCGGTCGCCGCTGCCAGCATCCAGCCGATGGCGCTCGATGAACTCGCTGTCCGCCTGCTTGCGCTTCACTTCAACGACGAAGCGCGCAGGGCCGCTCTCGACGACCTTGATCTCGGCCGGTCCCCCGACGACTTCGCGAGGTGGGACCGAGATGTCCTTGTACAGGATCTCCCATGCCGGCCAGACACCGGACCAGTCGTCGTACATGGCCAGGCGAAGAGGGGCGGAGAGCAGCTCCCTGCCGCCGCCGGACTTGTCGACCACGGAAACGACGTTACCCGAGTCATCGAGCGTGACACGATACCGGATGTTCTGGAATTCCTTCGCATCGCCCCACACGTCGCTGAGCATGCCGCAGGCGGGGCCTTCGCCGTATGGGTTGTGAGTGCATGGCGTGTCGGACGGCCGCACATCGAAGACTGCGTACGAGTCCCCGCCCACGCCGGCGATGAAGACGATCTTCAGCCAGTCCTCGCCACGCTCGTTGATCTGGGACGGAACCTCGTCGCCATGAGTCTCGAACACGCGGACGAACTCGGGAGCAGGCCCGGAAAAACGCACGATCGCTTCCACGGCATCGGACCGCGAGATCGACAGCGGATTGTACACGACGACCGGAATACCGTTCACCTGCGTGTCGAGGCGGCTGGCCACGCCCCCTACCCCGTGCACCAGCGCTGTGGCCAGGCGGTTCTGGGCGACGTACTCGTCGTTCCAGGAATACTGGTAGATCTCCGGGATGCCCGTGCCGGTCAGGTCGTCGTGGAAGTGGTGGACCAGGAAGCGCTCCCAGGAATCGGTCAACTTGTCCGCGGGGTAGTCGATCGCACCGAGCCAGGCCGCCGCAACGTTGGCCCGTTCGGCAGCATCGGCGAGCTGCTCGTTCTTGCGGTTGAGGCGCTTCATCAGGGCCTGCGAGGTGTAGGAGCCGGTTCCGTGCGTCGTCAGGATCAGCTCGCCCTGGTAGGTCGGGAGGCCGGCCACCTGCTTCGGGGTCAGGTCACGGAAGAGCTGGTCGGAGCGGACGCTCATCACTTCGATCGGCCCGTCCGACTCGATGCTCTGCTGGAGCCAGGCCACGCTGTCTTCGGGGGCCGGTCCACCCCCC
>VGRX01000649.1 GCA_016875215.1 Deltaproteobacteria bacterium | reverse complement strand
GGGGTCCACCACGTGGATTCCGAGTGCGGACTGCACCCCCCGCCTCTGCGGATCGACCACCTGGAAGGCCATCCTGGCGGTCTCCCCCGGCTTGTACCGGCCCTGGTCTGCCGTGACAGTCACCTGGAGATCCGTGGCCTGGTGGACGAATACGGCCCTCGAATCGCGGGTGTACTCACCCCGTTCGGACAGTACATAGGCGGACACGGCAAGCGTGCCGGCCAGAGAGGAATCCAGCGGGAGCGAGTAGCGGCCCCGCCCCCCACGCAAGGGTACCGAGGCCAACGCAACGGTCTGGTTGTCACGAGTCACGTCCAGGTACGCGTCACTGACCGCGCCGGCGGCCAGGACCTCGACCTCCAGCGTGTCCCCGGCCCGGTAGACGGCCTGGCCGGTCCGCAGCAGGACGTTGGCCTCGGCCTGGCTCACGGAGAACGACTCCTGGCCCGACGCGGTGCCACCTCCCCCTCGGACCGACCAGTCGATGGTCATGCTGTACGTGCCGCCCGGGACGTCGATTCGCAGCACGCCGAGCCCGGTCCGATCCACCGGGACCGAGAGCTCGCTGCCGGTCCCGCCGGAGAACCTCACGTTCGCGTCCACGTTTCCATCGAGGGGCGAGCCGGCCGGATCGGCCAGCACGGCGAAGAAGCGGTTCTCAACGCCGGGAACCACGCTCCCGCTCTCCGGGATCAGCCGGAACTGCACAGGGCTCGCCGCTACCGTGAGCTGGCGCACGCTCTTCTGCTTCTGGCCCGCTCCGTCGGTCACCTCGACCTCCAGCAGGACCAGGGCGTTCCCGCCGGCAACGGGTTGCCCCACGAGCCGCGACGGCAGGGTGTGCTCGAAGTGGAAGATCCCGCCGTCATCGGTCTTCCCCTCGATGACCGCATCGGGAACCCACTCCCCCTGGTAGTCGTGGAAGACCGCCCGGACCTCCCCCTGCGCCACCGGCTTGCCGAAGAAGTAGTGGGCGTCGACCGTTCCCTCCACCGCCTGCGCCGGCAGGTAGAAGTCCCGGTCGAGCTGGAGGTCCAGCTTGAACTTGGGCAGCACGTACCGATCCACCACGACCGCCTTCTCGGTGCGCGTGTCCCCCGCAGTCATGGCCACCGTGTACTTGCCCAGGTTGACCTGGCTCGCAAGGTCGAACCGGGCCGACACGACGCCGTACCGGTTGGTCTTCCCGACCTGCTTGAACACCTTGTTCCCCTTGGCATCCATGACCTCGACCAGCGCGGATTCCTTCTCCGCCGGCCTGCGGGAACCGCGGTCCATGACCAGGGCCCGGATATGGATGCTCTGCCCCGGCTGGTAGAGAGGCTTGTCGGTCGACAGGAAAATGCGGCTCTCCTCCACCACCTCGGACTCGGCCGACAGCTTCGAGCTGCCGGTCGTCGTGCGGACCGTGGCCAGGAGCCTGATCTTCCCTTCCACCTGCGGCGGGAGCCGGAGCAGCACCGCACCCAGCGCGTCGGAGCGGGCACTGACCTTGCTCTTTCCGGCCGCGCTCTCGATGACCAGCTCGAGCTCGGTCTGGGGGAGCGGCTTGCCGGTCAGCGCGTCCATGAGGTACGCGGGGACCTGGAGCGGAATCCCGGCCAGGAACCGATCCGGGACGGCCAGCGCCACCGAGGTCTTGGGGTGGAGGTGGAACAGGCTGCGCCGCCCCCGAAAGGTCTGGTCGCCGACGACGATGCGCCAGGAGACGACCAGCCCCATCTCCTCCCCCGGGTCCGCAGGGAGGCGGTACCCGAGCAGCCCGACCGGGATCTCGCTGCTTCCGACAGCAACGTCGTCCTCCCCGCGGGAGGATGCCAGCTTCTTCCCTTCGAGGTCGGAAAGGGACACGCGCCAGCTCATCGGCAGGGTCACCGGTGCATCACTGGTGAAGGGGAGCACGACCTCTACGCTCCCCTTCCGCTCGCGGACGAAGATCGAGTCCTGCTCGAGGCGGGCATCACGCCCGCTGGTCACGGCCTGGTCAGTCCGGATCCAGAGCCGCCACCACCGGTCGCTCCCCTGTGCGGAGAGGGGGAGCAGAGTGGCAGCAAGAAGCAACACGACAGCCTTGTGAGTGCAGAGTCGTCCCATGGTTCACCTCCCGATTTCCACCCGCCTGCGAGGCGGGTTTCCGATGAGTGGCCCCGGTATACGAGGGGATCGCGGGGACGTTTCACGCACCCTTTGGAGGCAGTCCGAAGCGACTTCCATCAGCCTCCTTTCCGGCCGCCAGCACGAGGCACCCGAGAGCACCGTTGAAGCGGGGCTCGGGCAGCGCGGCGACGTTGCTGACCGGCAGCAGCTCGGCAAGCAGGCATCGAAGCGCTCCGGCCTCGGCCAACCCTCCCGACAGGTAGAGCGGCAACCCCTCGATTCCCTCCAGGCGACGCAGGAGCTGT
>VGRX01000648.1 GCA_016875215.1 Deltaproteobacteria bacterium | reverse complement strand
AAAGCGGAGGAATGCAACGGCATCGACGACGACTGCGATGGTGCGATGGACGAGGACACGGGGGGCGGTGCCTGCACCGTCGAGAACCCGTGGGGAACCTGCACCGGAACTACCGTATGCCTGTCCGGAAACGCATCCTGCGACGCCAAGGAGCCCGAGCCGGAGGCATGCGACGGCAAGGACAACGACTGCGACGGCGACACGGACGAGGAGTACCCGGATACCGACAAGGACGGGCTCGCTGACTGCATGGAGACCGACAAGGACGGTGACGGCGTGCCGGACGTGGAGGACAACTGCGCACTGGTTGCCAATCCGGGGCAGGAGGACTTCGACCTGGATTCCATGGGCGATGCATGCGACCTGGACGACGACGACGACAAGGTGGCCGATGCGAAGGACTGCGAGCCGCTGGACGCGTCGGCCTACCCGGGAGCTCCGGAGCAGTGCGACGGCAAGGACAACGACTGCGACCTCCTGGTCGACGAGGGGTTCCCCGATTCCGATGCCGACAAGCTCGCGGACTGCATGGACACGGATGACGACGGTGACGGCACGCCGGACGTGGACGACTGCGGACCGCTCGATGCGACCGTCCATCCGGGGGCAGTCGAGGTCTGCGATGCGGTGGACCAGGATTGCGACGGCACCACGGACGAGGGCTTTCCTGACACGGACCAGGACGGCCAGGCCGACTGCGTGGACCCGGACGTGGATGGTGACGGCGTGGCCAACGGTGCGGACAACTGCCCTGCGCAGCACAACCCGGGGCAGGAGAACCAGGACAAGGACAAGCTGGGCGATGCGTGCGACGACGACGTGGATGGCGACGGCATCCCGAACGGCCTGGACAACTGCATGTGGACGTTCAACCCCGGGCAGTCGGACATCGACAAGGACGGCCAGGGCGATGCCTGCGAAGGGGACAAGGATGGAGACGGGCTTGGCGACGCGGAGGACAACTGCCCCGAAGCACCCAACCCGCTCCAGGGGGACCTCGACAAGGACGGGCTGGGCGATGCGTGCGACGACGACGTGGATGGGGACGAGGATCCGAACAAGACCGACTGCAAGTCCGAGGATCCTTTGATCCACCATGGAGCGGACGACCTCTGCGACGGCGTGGACAACGACTGCGATTCGCTCGTCGACGAGGAGTTCCCGGACTTCGACCTCGACGGCTTGAAGGACTGCGTGGATCCGGACGATGACGGCGACGGGGCACCGGATGGCACCGACTGCGAGCCGTTCGACCCGGCGGTGCACCCGGATGCCGCAGAGAAATGCAACGGCGTGGACGACGACTGCGACGCTTCCGTGGACGAAGGTCTGGGCAAGGCCACGTGCGGCAAGGGGGAGTGCCTCCACACGGTGGACCTGTGCAAGGACGGCAAGCCCCAGTTCTGCAATCCGTACGAGGGAGCGGTGCCGGAGAAGTGCGACGGGCTCGACAACGACTGCAACGGCCAGACCGACGAGGGCTTCCCCGACCTCGACCAGGACAAGGTTCCGGACTGCATGGATCCAGATGACGACGGAGACACGGTGCCGGACAAGATCGACAACTGCCCGATGGTCGGCAACGGTGGGCAGGAGGACCTTGACAAGGACGGCAAGGGAGACGCGTGCGACGACGACGACGACGGGGACGGCGATCCCGACCTGACCGACTGCGCTCCGACGGACGCTGCCGTGTTCCACAAGGCGGTCGAGAGCTGCAACGGCAAGGATGATGATTGCGACGGTGCAGTGGACGAAGCGGGTGCGACGGCCTGTGCGGTCTGGTATCTCGACCTGGATGGGGATGGCTACGGCGTGGAGGATGCGACGCAGTGCCTGTGCGACGGGGCGTTCCCGTACACGGCGGAGAAGGCCTCAGACTGTGCGCCGCTCGACCCCAAGGCGTACCCCGGTGCCAAGGAGGACTGCAACGGCAAGGACGACGATTGTGACGGCCTCGTCGATGACGGGTACGGGACCGTGGAATGCGGGCTCGGGGTGTGCTTCCACAAGGTCGAGGTCTGCAAGGACGGCAAGATGCAGGTGTGCGACTCGATGCAGGGGGCCGCTGACGAGGTGTGCGACGGCAAGGACAACGACTGCGACGGAAGCACTGACGAGGGGTCGATCGGGCAGATCACGTGCGGCCTGGGAGTCTGCCTGCACTCCGTCCCCGAGTGCACGGACGGCGTGCCCGGGGTGTGTGATCCGCTCGAAGGGAAGGCTCTCGAGAGCTGCGACGGCCTCGACAACGACTGCGACGGCGAGACGGACGAAGAGGGCTCGACGGGATGCAAGGACTACTGGGTGGACAAGGACCTCGACCAGTTCGGCGGAGGCTTGCCCAAGTGCCTGTGCGCCCCGGGAGCGGGATACGTCGTCCTGCTCGGCGGCGACTGCGATGAAAA
>VGRX01000647.1 GCA_016875215.1 Deltaproteobacteria bacterium | reverse complement strand
TTCCTCCGGTTCATCGCTGAGGCGCCGGAACGGACCCGGTACGTTTTCATCGACGAAGTGCAGCGGATCCCAGGGTGCGGGCGATTCATCAAGGGGCTCCTGGACTTGCGGCTGCCGCTCAAGTTCGTCCTGACCGGCTCGTCGTCCCTGGACGTCCGGTCAGCCATAGGGGAGCCCATGACGGGGAGGAAGCTGGTGTTCCGGGTGCATCCCCTGTCGTTTCGGGAGTATCTGGGCGCGGTTGGGGCGGTGCTGCCGCCAGCGGGAGTCGACCCGCGCTCATTGGTGCCCTACGAAGAGGAATTGGACTACCACCTTGAGCAGTATGCGACCTTCGGGGGGTACCCGGCAGTGGTTCTCTCCGGAGACAGGGACAAGAAGCTGCGTCGGATCGAGGAGATCTACTCAAGCTACCTGGAGAAGGATATAGCGGGGTCCCTTCGAGTGGAGAACCTGGCGGCGTTCAGGAAGCTTGCGGTCCTTGTCGCTGGCCAGCAGGGAGGGCTCGTCAATCGAAACGAGGTGGCGGCAACCCTGTCGGTGAGCCGGGATACGGTGGGACGGTATCTCGACATGCTGGAGAACACGTTCGTCCTGCATTCGGTAACCCCGTTCTTCTCGAATCCGAGGACTGAACTGAGCAAGATGCCCAAGGAGTACTTCGTAGACTCGGGCTTGCGCAACTTCTCGCTGGGGAACTTCTCTTCGGCTTTGCACCGTGCGGACTGTGGCCAGGTCATGGAGGGGCTCGTCGCTGCTCAGCTGGCATCTGGCCTGCCGCAAGGCGAACGGCTTCACTACTGGCGGACGAAGTCCGGAGCCGAGGTCGACTTCGTGGCGGGCACGGTCGATGCCCGGCTGGCTTGCGAGGTCAAAGCGGGAGGCCTCGCCGCACCAAGAGTCAGCCGCGGCTTCAGGTCGTTCCTGGAGAAGTTCAAGCCCGGAAGTGCGATGGTGCTCAACTCCTCTCTGTGGACCTCGGCCCCGGTCGGAGGGCACGAGGTCCAGTTCGTTCCCCTGGCGGTCTTCCTGGCCGGTCTGGGGGGTTGAGGCGGCATGCCGGCAGCATGCCTTGCCCGGCGTATCGGCCTTTCGCCTACAGGCCGTGCGTCCACAGCTCGTCCAGGAAGTGCTGCCACGGGAGTATCTCGACCCCGCCGACCAGGCGGGGGCGTTGCTCGCGGCACACCAGGATCTTCCGCTTCAGGCAGCCTTCCTCGGCCAAGGCACGGAGGCCCCGCAGGTGTTTCTCGGATGCATGCGTGGTGGCCTTGACCTCGACGGCCACGTCGCCGCCGAGGAGGAAGTCCACCTCGAAGTCGGACGTGGAGCGCCAGAAGTGCAGGGTCGTGCGGGGGCTCCTGTAGTCGATCCATGCCCGAAGCTCCAGGAAGATGAAGTGCTCGAAGAACTCGCCGAATTCGGCGTTGGCCGCCGTGATGGGCCCGAGCCGCCTCAGCGCTCGCACCACCCCCATGTCGAAGAAGTAGAATTTCGGGGTCCCGACCGGCTTCCGCTTCGTCGTCCCCCGGAAAGGCTCCAGATCATAGCCAAGCAGCGTATCCCTCAGAATCTGGTAGTAGCTCTGGACCGTCTGGCGGGGGACCTGGGCATCGTTGCCGATGGAAGTCGCGTTGATGAGGCGCGAGTTGGTGGTCGCCGCCACCTCGAGGAATCGGGCGAATGCGGGGATGTTGCGGGAGATGCCCTCGGCCGCCACTTCTTCGGTCAGATAGCTGGCCACGTAAGACTGGAGCGCATCGTCGGGATCATCGGCCAGGAAGTGGCTTGGAAGCGTCCCGATGTTCATGGCGCGCTCCAGGTCGAACCCATGCTCCTTCGCTTCCCAGTAGGTGAGCGGATGCAGGCGGCGGTCCCTGCCCCGGCCCCCCAGCAGGTTGGTCCCGGAGCGTCGCAGCTTGCGGGCGCTGGACCCGGTCAGCAGGAATCGGATTCTTCTCTCTTCGATCATGAGCTGCACCTCGTCGAGCAGCTCGGGGCATTTCTGGATCTCGTCGATGCAGATGACCGCATCACTCAGACGCCTGGCCTCGACCTCCTGGCGGAGCTCCGACGGATTGGAAAGCAGCCGGAGCAGGAGCGACCTGTCGAGCAGGTTGAACGTCAGCGCCACCGACGTCGCCAACTGCTCGCGGACATACGTGGACTTCCCGGTCTGCCGGGGGCCGAACAGGAACACGGTGCTTTCCTTGAGGGTGCGCTCGATGTCCAGAGTCCGTGGGATGTAGTCCTTCGTGCTCAACTTGCCCCCCTGCCAGCGCCGTTGGCAATTCTCATGATAATCGCCAACGGCGTTGGCGTCAACATCGGGAGACCGCGCTGTCGTGGCGCTCACCACCACCACCCGGAGCGTCAGCGCGTGCCCTACGTAGCCTTGGCGGAGTAAAA
>VGRX01000646.1 GCA_016875215.1 Deltaproteobacteria bacterium | reverse complement strand
GGGGCCGCCGCCCTCTACCGCGCCACCCGCGACCTCCGCCTCGTGCAGAAGCAGCTCGGCCACCAGTCCGTGACGACCACCACGGTCTATGCCGATGTCCTCGATGAGGACCTCGCCGCCGGCATGGACAAGATGCTCAACAAGGAGGCCCCATGACCACGCATCACTTTCGGCAAACTGATGCGAGTCCAGGGCCTCAGGGCCATGGGACCGTTGCGACCGCAGCGGGAAATGTTGCGAGCCGGCCGGGGAGGCACCGGAGCCAGCCTTCCACCTGCCCGTTCCGGCGGCGTCAACCAGGATGCCGTTTTCCCCGAGCGCCTCCACTGGCTGGACCGGGAGCGAACAAGTTGCTGCACCAAAGTCATCAACCCCTTTTTGAGAGGAAAGCAACATGCAGCTTGACTGGAACCAGATTCGGAAGCTGTTCGGCCGCGACACCGTCGAACCGGGTGACGTGGTCGCGATCAATGGGCAGACCTTCGGCGTACAGCACGTGGGAGCCGGCGGGGCGGAATTCGAGGAACTCGAAGACGACCCCGAAGACGACGAAGGTGACGCCGGCACCGGCGACGACGAGTGACCGGGCTGGGGGCTGGATCGGGATGCGTCCCGGTCCGTCCCCGGCTCCAGCCGCTCCGACCGCGACGGGATTGGGTTGAGCAACTGCATCCGTGGAGGAGAAGATGAGCAGAAAGACGAGAGCCAATGACAAGGAGAGCCTGGGCGAGGTGCGTGCGCGCCGCCTGGTGCTGGTGGATGGTGCGGGCAAGGAGTGCGCCGTGCTGAAACGTGGAAGGAAGGGCGTGCAGCTCCTCCTCAAGGACAGGTCGGGCATTGACCGCCTGATGCTCCAGGTTTCCAAGGACGGCCCCAGAGTCGAACTCCGAGACCGCCGCGGCGACGCCATCGTGGTGATCTACGAGTCCCTTCGCGGCAACGGCATCAGTGTCAGCAGCCCCCTCGAACGTGACAAGGACGGCCTTCCGTTGGCGGATTACAGCGGAGCCACAATCTCTGCGCGTAGGGACGGTGTGGAGATTTCGGCCATCCATGGTGGGTTCAATCGTGCAGGCCTCGCTGCCACGCGCAAGGGACCCGAGGTGCTCAAGGTGGGCTTCGACTTCACCGAACTCGATGCCGCGCGCGAGAGGCGTGCAGCCAAAGGAGCCCCCAAAGACCATGGCCCGATGGACCTGAGTACGTCGGAGCGGACCGATTCCGCAGCCGGCACAACCAACAAACAGTAGATGGAGAAGACAATGGACCTGACCTTCCGCCGACTCAAGCATCTGCTCGGAAGCGCCCGTGTCGAGGTCGGCGAACTGCTCACCGTCAACGACCTTCTGAACCGAGGCCACATGGTGGACGAGCACGGGGCGGAATTCGTCCCGGTCAGGGGCGGCGACGACGAGGAGGAGTGACCCGTGCCCCGGGGGGCGTGGCCGACCGGCCCGCCCCCCGGGCGAGCAACCCGAAGGAGGGGAAGATGCCGCTCAACTGCCATGCCGCCCGCCGATTCCGCGGGGCCTGCCAGCAGGGGCCAGCCAACCCTGCCGGCAGCCCACTTATGCGCACGAATTATGCGCAGTCCTCGCGCGCAGGGCTGCGCGCAGGCGTTACTCCGCGCGCGGGGTCAGCATGTTGCGCGGCATGCTCCACATCATCGTCGTTGCCATGCCGGCGCGGGCACCGTCGTGCGGTGGCTGCGGCAGCTGGGCAAGGGAGATAGAAGCGTGGACGCTGGCTCACCGGTCCTGACGGCGGAAGAAGCAGCCCGGTGGTTGCGCGTTCCGCTGAAAACGCTGCTGCAACAAGCACGCGAGGGGCGGATCCCGCGAGCAAGCAAGGTGGGCAAGCATTGGCTGTTCCACCGAGCCGGACTCGAGGAACTGTTCGAGCCGACGAACGTCGAGGTCGTCGGGAAGAGCGTCCGCGCGGACCGGGCCGAGCCAGCCCGCACCACCCGGCCCCGCTCCCCCCGAAAACCCGGCGACCGTGCGAGCATCATACAAGATCTGAGGTCGAAAAAATGAGGACTTTTGTAGGAAAAAAAAGTGAATTCCTCGGGGTAGGGCCTGCTTTTTTTCCTGCGCCCCTTTCTGGTACACTGGGGTGTCCAGGGAGACTAGCTGAGCCAGCAGAAATCAGGTCCTTCGGGAGGCGCGGCCGTCTGCCCTGGCCACTACACAGGGAGGCGTAATATGCCGGTGTACAAACAAGGGAAGAACAAGTGGCGCGTGCGGATCTGGGTCAACGGGGTGCGGCAGCCCGACGAGGTTTTTGCGGGCACAATGGCCGAGGCCAAAGCACACGAAGCCCGTAGGCGGGTCGAGCTGGAAAAGGGGGCGGTGCCGGTCAGCGACCGGGCGGTGCCGACCTTTCGGGCCTTCTGCCTGGAGTCGTTTT
>VGRX01000645.1 GCA_016875215.1 Deltaproteobacteria bacterium | reverse complement strand
CCCCATCCGTCAGCGGTGCGTACGGGTCCCCCTTGCCCGCAGGGGAATCACTTCGTCCCACGAGGTTGGGCGAAGTCACCTCGGGCCAGGCCTCGACCGCGTTCTCCGTGTGACCCCCGCAGGTTGAATGGTACCGTGCGTCCGCAAGGCGCCCTTCTCCGTCGAACATCACGTTCCCCCGGGTGTCCCGCACCGCCTGGTCGGCCTGCTTGCGGTGCGCGCCCAGCCCCTTGTAAACCTGGCAGTGCTGATCACCGCACAGCAGGAACGGATCCGCCAGGTGCCGATGCCCAATCTTCGAGAACAGCTCGTTGCGAGCCGTGACCGCCTGGGCCTTGAGTGCCTCGGATGGAGAATCGGGGTAGATCTCGGCCGGCACCAGGCCGCGCAGCAGCTCCTCCGCAGGCAGCACGTTGGCCAGAGCCAGCATCCCCGACCGATCGACTGCGGCATAGAACTGCCCGGAATAGCGAGGGGTCTCCCGTCCATGCCACGGGAAACCCTTGGCATACTCGACGTTCTCGACCGTCAGCTCCCGGCCCAGCGGCTCGAACCAGACGGCATTGCGAGCCGATACGCGGACCCCGCGGTCCCGTTGCTCGAGGATCACGTCCCCGGACGGGCGCTCGGCAAGGACTTCGATCAGGCGGTAGCTCCCCTGGAACCGGCTCTGGAGCTTCACGCGAAGCTCGTCCGCCTCCCGGTACGAGGCGACGGGGGGCTGGCTGCACAGCAGCGTGGTCCGGGTATCGAACACGGTCCCCTGGAAGCTGAACAGGGTCCCCATCTCGATGCGGGTGGTCTCGATTCCCTCCTTCGTAAAGCGCACCGCTGCCTGCCTGCCGCGCTCGAAATCGGCGGTTGCCCACTCGTCCAGCACGACCCGCCAGCCGAGCCGGGCCGGAGTCGTTGCCGAAGTCGACAGCGTCCAAGTGAGCTTGCCCCGGACCTCGAGCGTCGGACCGCCCGGACCGGACGGCTGGATCGAGAGCCCGTCCGGGGCGATGAAGCTTATCGACTTCTGCTCTTCCATGATCCGGATGGACAGGACCGGCTCCCCCTCGGACGTGAACGAGAACCGGTTGCTGAACAGAATCGCAGCCGTGTCCTCGCGGCTCATCTTCTCCTGGGCCGCACACGGCAGTACGACGAGAAGCACGCACACGAGGCCGCCCGGGATTCGCAAGTGAGTCTCGATCAGTCTCCACAAAGCGGACAGGTGCATGCCTCCCTCCGTCGCAGGTAGAGTAGCACTGCCGGCTCCGCGAGCAAGGAAGTTCGCATGCGCGCTCACAGCATGCTCGCCATGTAGACGCACTCGCGAGTGACCATGCGTCGCCGTTCTCCGGGCAAGTACGGAATCTCGAATTTGAAATTCAGAATCCAACTCTTGCGTTGTTGCCCAGAACCAGCTAATCTGATTGCGACACTACAAGAGGAGGATGCCATGTCAGGGACAATGGCGGGAGCAGGTCCACACCGGGCAAACGGGCCGGACATCCGCACTGGTATGAGTTCCGAAGCGCCGTTCGGCTCTTCGTTTCCCAGGCTCTTGGGGGGGGGCACGAGTTGCCTCGCGCGAGGAGTATCCTCCCGTGTTGTGTGCTCTTGCTCCTGGTTGTCGTCAGCGTTCGTGCCCAAGCCGAGCCGTCACGGCTGATTCGGGTGGGCAAATCCTCCGGGCCGAGTAACCAGACTTCCATGAGCGCCCCCACGAGTTCACAGCAGATTCGGCGATCTGGTGGAACAGATGGAAAAGGACACGTTCTTCCTCTTCGGGCAGTCGGATGAAGCCAAGTCCGGAATAGGAGGGCCGGCATGAGCAGGACGACACTACGGCTTCGAGTTGGTCTGAGCCTGCCGCTGACGTTGTTGGTCTGCCTCTTCTCGTGCAGCGAGAGGGCCGGGAGAGCGGACCGGAGCGGGGAAGACGGGCCCAGCTCCGGAGAATTGGCTGGGGACAAGATGGGAGGGGAAGGCAGGGGGTCGGATGTGAGCGACGTGGTGCGTGTCCATGACGGGGACGAGCGTGTCGATGCGATACCCGGGGACCGGACCGAGACGTCGGCGAAGACCGAGGTGCGCGCGGTCTGCCCTCCTGGTGAGACCTCGTGCAAGGACCGAATGATGTGGGTCTGCGAGCAGTCGGGGGCATCGTGGCAGCCGTTCCAGGAATGCGGGGACGGAGAGACTTGCCATGAAGGGGCGTGCTGCAGTCCGGCTTGCGGAGGCAAGCAATGCGGTGCAGACGGGTGTGGCGGGGAGTGCGGCGAATGCCCGGAAGGGGAATTGTGCGGCGAGTCCGGCATGTGCGTTTGCCTGCCGCAGTGCGGGGGCAAGGAGTGCGGAGACGACTCGTGCGGTGGAAGCTGTGGCGGATGCCAGGCCGGATTCGCCTGCGCGGCCGGTGCGTGTCTCTGTC
>VGRX01000644.1 GCA_016875215.1 Deltaproteobacteria bacterium | reverse complement strand
TGCCACAGTCTCCTTTGCCACAGTCTCCTTTGCCACAGTCTCCTTTGCCCCAGGGTCGTTCGTACTGTCCGGCTTCGAGAGCGGGCCCTCCTTGTGTTCCTGCCCTGCAGGGCTTTGCGTTCCAGCCGGTTCCGGCTTGCCGGACTGCTGCTTGGGCACAACTTGGGCCGTGGAATCACTGCCGGCTACTTCAGCTCCCGTTCCAGCGGGCCGGAGCCCCGTACCGCCCGCACCGACTTCTTCGCCTGCGGGCTTGTCCGTGCTCGTGTCGCGCACCAGGACAGCCTTCTCCCCCCCGATTGCCTCGTCGGTCGCTACGGGCAGAACTGCCTTCTCCGAGACGACTGCTGCGGGTCTGGGCCCCTCGCCGTCCTCGCCCCGAGCGCCCAGAGAGTCCCCGCCGGCAGGATCTTCGGGAGCAACGGCATCCCTCACCACCCCAGTTGGCTGCGCACGGATCGGCTCCGCCACAATGCTCTCGACCTGTTTCGTCGGCCCCCCAGGCAACTCGCCCTGCGGCACTTCGCCGGGCTTTCCGCCCCCGAGCTTCCAGGGTTGCCATACGATCAGGACCGCAGCAACGACCAGCACCCCGCCGGCCACCACCCACGGAACAGCAGAGTTCCTTCGCTTTGCAATCACGGCGGCATTGGCCGCCATTTCGACGGCTGTCCGACCCTTCAGGCGAGGATCCACCATCGTGCGCCGATCCGCCTGTTTCGCCTTCTCGAGCGTGGCCCCCAGGTCCGCTGCGAAACCCGCAGCCTGACTGCCGTGCATCGATGCCACAGCGTGTTCGGGCGGCTCGATTGTCTCGGTCTCCGCTTCCCCGAAGTGGGCCGTTCCGGAGGTCGGCCGCTGTGCACCCGGCGCCCACCCGGCCGTCCGGGGAGGAAATGGCGCAGTCGCCGGCTGGAACGTTCCGGCATTGACCGTCTCGCACTCTCCATCAGGCCGGTCCGCTTCGCGCACTGGCCCCTGCCGAACCAACGCTTCGAGCGCACTGCGGACCACCTGCACCGATGCGGGCCGCTGCTCCGGCAGCAATCCCAGCATCGCCATGACCAGTTGAACGAACCCGGCAGGAATCTCCAGCCCGGCACACGCCTCGGCGAGCGGCCTGGCAGGCCCGGCGAGCTTCTCGGCCACCATCGCCGAGGTTTCCCGGTTGTCGAACGGCAGCCTCCCGGCCACCACCTCGTAGAGCACCACCCCCAACGAGTAGATATCCGTCCTCGGGTCCAGGGGCCTTCCGGCAATGTGCTCCGGACTCATGTAGACCGGAGTGCCCACGAGCTGCCCGGTCCCGGTCAGGGAGGGCTCGTCCCCCCTCCCCTCGAATGCCTTGGCGATTCCAAAGTCCAGCACCTTCACGAAATCGTCACGGCCGAACAGCCGGCAAAGCATGATGTTCGCGGGCTTCAAGTCCCGATGCACCATGCCCGCTGCGTGCGCTTCCTCAAGGGACTCACACACCTCACTTCCAATCCGGGCGGCCGACGGCCAATCGAGCCGCTTCTCCCTCCTGAGCCTGGCCCCCAGGGTCTCCCCTTCCAGGAGCTCCATCGCCAGGATCATCGCTCCGGAATCATCCTGGTAGAGGTCGTAGGTGGTCACGGTGTGGGGATGCCTGAGCCGTGTGGCCATGCGCGCCTCGTGGAAGAAGCGCTTGACCATCTCCTCGTTTCCGCTCAGCTCCGGCTTGAGCAGCTTGACGGCATCCCGCCGGCCCAGCGTGAGGTTCGTCGCCTCGTACACGGCTCCGAATCCACCGCTGCCCAGCCGCCGTTCGAGACGGAACTTGCCGGCGAGCACCTGCCCCGTCCGGTCCTCAGCCACAGCCACGGCAAAGAGAGAGGTGCCGTCCTGGGGGCATAGCCTGACGTCCCCCTCGTAGCGGGTCCCGCAGTGGGGGCAGTACCTTTGGGTCATTCCTCCTCCTCGGGCGACAGCAGGCCCGCCTCGATGCGGCTCGAAAGCCGGTCAGCGGCCGAGCGCACGGCCAGGCACAGGGCTTCCTGCCGTCCATATTCCCCCTGCTTCGATTCGGGCACGTCGAGCTCCGCCCGGACCTTCCCGGTCAGACAGTCCACGAGCCGCGCCGAACCCGAACCGACTGCGAACCAGGCCCCTTCCGCCTTGCCGATTTCCCGGCTTCTGAGCTGGACCTTCAACACCAGCGCTGCTCCGCCCGAAGCGCAAACCTGCTCAGCGTCCCCCTCTCCCCGCTCGGTCCGGTCGATCAGGGGGAAAGCCGCCTTGGCCGCTGCCGCCCGGAGACGCTCCTCCGTCCCGGCATCACAACAAGTCCCTGAATCACACGAAAGCTGCAGGACCGTCCGGCCGGCAAGCGCCACCTTGGCCCGGGCCAGCTCCTCGTGCGGGATGCTTGCCAGCACATAGCCGTTGCACACCATGTGGGG
>VGRX01000643.1 GCA_016875215.1 Deltaproteobacteria bacterium | reverse complement strand
CAGGACCTGTGGGGACCGAAGTACGGAGGCAATGGCGCACCGCTGTGGGCGACCATCGACAACGGCATACCGTTCGACCCGCCTGAAGGGGTCATGTGGTTCGCCATTTATGGCGAGCCCGCGGTCCAGCAGGCGTTCCAGAGCCTCTGGGATGACGTGGACGGAATCCAGCAGCATTACGTGCAGGCCTGGGCCCACGTCGCGCAGCGCTTTGCAGACAGCCACACGGTCATCGGCTACGACATCATCAACGAGCCGTACCCGGGGACCTGTCCGGTGACCCAGGTCGCAGCCTTCGAGAGCGAGAAGCTGGTACCGTTCTATGCTGCAGTGGCAAAAGGGATCCGGACGGTGGACCCACACCACATCCTGTTCGTCGAGCCGACGGCCACCCGCTCGCTCGGCGTGCTGGGTGGGATGGGACCGATTGGCGATGACAACGTCGCACTGGCCACGCACTACTACTGTCCGACCATGGATTTGCTGGCCACCTATGGCGGCAAGCCGGAGATGCTCGAGGCGCTGTTCCAGCAGTTCTGGGAGGAGGCGTGGAAGGTGGGCGGCCCCCTCTTCCTCGGCGAGTGGGGCTTCTTCGCTGGAAACGACGGAGACCTCCTCTATGCGGACCACCAGATCGAGCTGTTCGACAAGATGTCGCTGAGCAACACGGCATGGAGCTTCGACCCGTGCGGAGGCGGCTTCTGCCTGGTGAGCCCATCCCACGAGCCGCTCTGGTCGCTGGAGCGCCTGACCCAGGTTCGGCCCGAGCGGATTCCCGGTACCCTCGTCTCGTGGCAGCATGATCGCACCGCCCGATCGTTCGACCTGACCTTCGACACGACGGGCTGGCCCGCGGGCGACGCGGTCGTGTCCGTTCCTCCGCTGCTCTACCCGGAGGGGGTTTCGGCAAAGTGCACCGGACCGGACGAGAAGCCCTGCCCCGCCCTCTTCGTTCCCGAGGCCGGGGAAGCCCGCTTCACCCCGTCAGCGGGGTCGCCGGGGCTCCACGTGGTGACCGTGTCCCTGCCCGAGACGGTTCCGCCGCCGGCCTTTGGACTGTCGACCCACATCGCACTCGGCCCGGATTCGCCGGCCCAGGCGCATGAGCTTGATCTCGAGCAGCAGGCCGGAGTGAAGTGGATCCGCACCGACTTCTCCTGGTCCACCATCGAGCCGAACGAGGGGGAGTTCCATTTCGAGGCCTACGACCCCATGGTCGACGAGGCGAACGCTCGGGGAATCGAGGTACTGGCCCTGCTGGACTACGGCGTCGCATGGGCACAGGCCGAACCGGGAAACGACTCCACCCTGGATGCGGCGAAGTTCGGCAAGTTCGCGGGGGCGGTGGCCCAGCACTTCAAGGGGCGGATCTCCACGTTCGAGATCTGGAACGAGGAAGACCTGCCCAACTTCTTCAAGCCCGAGCCGGACCCGCAGAAGTATGGCGAGCTGCTGCGCAAGGCCTATGCAGCGATCAAGGCAGCCAGCCCCGAAGCAACGGTCCTCTTCGGCGGGCTCAGCTCGGCCTCGGTGGCGTTGGGAAAGCCGTGGGACTTCTTCGAGCAGGTGCACCGGGCATACCCCGACCTGGGCAGCCATTTCGATGCGCTGGCGATCCACCCGTACACGCTGGCGCAGAGCCTGGCTCCCGAGCAGGAAAGCCCGGCCGGCACCTTCGAGGAGATGCTTACCGCTGCCCGCGCCGCGCTTGCCCGTTTCGGCCTGGAGCGGAAGCCCGTCTGGCTGACCGAGCTGGGGTGGCCGGCGTGCCCGTGCCCGCCGCTCGAGCCACCTGTGTTCATCCCCAACGTCAGCTACGAGGAGCAGGCCTCGTACCTCGTCCGGTCCGCTCTCCTGGCCTGGCGGCAGCGGGCCGCCACCTGGCTCTGGTATGACTTCATCGACGGTGATGGGAACAACGCCGTCTTCTCGGAGAACTACTTCGGAATCGTGCAGCATGACCCCGATGCCACGGATGGCATTCCGCCCGCGCCAAAGCCCGCATTCCAGGCCCTGTCGACCATGACCGGCCTGCTCAACGGCCATGACCTGGTCGATGACCTCTCCCCCGCCGCGCACTGCCACGCGCTGCGGTTCGAGAACGGAAACCACACCGTCTGGGCCGCGTGGAGCTCCCACCCAAAGGACGAGGAGTGCTCGTTTGCCCTTCCGGTTCCTGACGGCATGACGGGGAAGCTCCTCGGCCTGGATGGCAAGCCCTCCGGCACCGACGTGAGCGGCCCTGATGCCACGTTCACGCTGGAACCGGGCGAGCTGCGCTACCTGGTGGTCGAGTAGCGTTCAGCAGGCGGTCGCAGCTTCGAGTCCGGGATGGGGACGCGGTCCACACCTTGAGTCTGCCCTGGGAAGCCGCGTAGAGAGGGAACGGTCCCGGGAACCCCGGACGATAGTGACCTTGTGTTCCCAGGCCCGCTGAGCCATTAAAA
>VGRX01000642.1 GCA_016875215.1 Deltaproteobacteria bacterium | reverse complement strand
TAGGTATCCGGATCCGAGGGGTCGAACAGCTCATCCGCCCAGATCAGCAGGATCATGTCGTCGCACCCCGTGTTCTCGATGCAATGAGCGTGGCTCACCGGGATCTCGACGATCCGGGGTTCAGCCCCGGTCAGGCGGAAGACCGTGACAGAGCTATCGTCCACGTGCCGGAGCCTTAGCTCCGCCTCCCCTCTCACCACCAGGAAGCGCTCGACCTTGCGCGCGTGGTAGTGGTGGCCGCGCACCACTCCGGGGCGCGTGGTCGAGAAGAATATCTGTCCCTGCCGCTCGAAGTGGAACAGCTCGACCAGCTCCCCCCGGGCATCGCTCTTCCACGGATGACCCGCAAGAGCCATTCGGTCAAGCGGATAGTGGCTCAGCAGCGTTGCATAGAGGTGCCGGTCCAGCAGGCCGGACAGCTCGGGGATCCGCCCTGCTGCCCGCTCGCCGGCGAACCGTCGGAGCCTGGCCAGCAGGTCGGATACTGCGATCACGTCCGTGCTGGTCAGCTCACGGCGCTCCCGCACGTCGGTTCCGGGGCACGACAAGGCTGCTTCGACCAACGCGTCCGCCACGACGGACACCGGAACCAGGGCGACCCGGGAATCGACCAGGATCTTCGGTTCCTCCCCACGGGCCACCTGGTGACAGAAAGTCGCCACCACCGAGTTGTAGAAGGGTCGGCATCCCTCCCCGAACACGTTGGTCACCCGAAACACAACGGCCGGAAACGGATGCTGCTCGGCCCGCCCCAGGATCAGCTCCTCCGCTGCCAGCTTCGTCCGGCCGTACGGATCGGGTCTGCCCGCATGGATCGATGACGAGAACACGACGGCCGGCGGGCGCGGCTGAGCCTCCACCGCGTCGACAAGGCAGCCGGTCGCCTCGACGTTCCCCTGAACAAACTCGGCTTCGGATTCGGCCCGATTCACGCCCGCAAGGTGGATCACGGCATCCAGCCCGTCCAGGAACCTCGCAACGGCCTCCCGGTCCAGGAGCCCCCCCTGGGATCGGTCGAGGCCGACGACATCCCCCACTCCCCGCCGACTCAGGGCCCTCAGAACGTGCCTGCCGACAAATCCCTCATGCCCGGTTACGCCTACTCTCATGTCGGGACAGCTCCTCACGGATCTCGTCCAGGGACAGGAGGAGCCGCTTGACCCCCTCCACGTCCAGCCGCTCCGTGTTGTTCGAATTGTAGCCTTCCTGGTCGATGCGCGGCGCCTTGCCCTGTGCGAAGTACTCGTCGTACCGCAACCCTCGCGTGTCGCACGGGACCCGATAGAAGTCTCCCATGTCCTCCGCACGCCAGAGCTCCTCCTGCGTGACCAGCGTCTCGTACAGCTTCTCTCCGTGCCGGACGCCGATCTGCCGGACCTCTTTGCCGTAGGAGAACAGCTCCTTCATCGCCCGGGCCAGATCCCCCATGGTGCTTGCGGGTGACTTGCGAACGAAGATGTCCCCGGAGTCCCCATGCTCCAGCGCGTGCAGCACGAGATCGATCGCCCGAGGAAGGGGAAGCAGGAACCGCGTCATGCTCGGTTCGGTCACCGTCAACGGTTGACCCGCCGCCATCTGGTCGACGAACAGCGGAATCACCGAGCCCCGGGAGTACATGACGTTCCCGTAGCGCACGCAGCAGAACACCGTCCCGCAGTCCTGCATGCGGGCCTGCGCCACCACCAGCTTCTCAGCGAGCGCCTTGGACATGCCCATCGCGTTGATCGGGTAGACCGCCTTGTCCGTGCTGAGCGTGACGACCTTGGTGACGGAGCGCTCGACGGCCGCCGCTATCACGTTGGCGGCCCCCAGGAAATTCGTCCGCACCGCTTCGAGCGGGAAGAACTCGCACGAAGGCACCTGCTTGAGCGCGGCCGCATGGAACACGAGGTCCACGCCGCTCATCACCCGCCGCACCCGCCCCTCGTCCCGGACATCGCCGATCTGGAAGTCCAGCCGAGGGTGGTTGAACGCCAGGCGCATGTCGTGCTGCTTCTTCTCGTCACGGCTGAAGATCACGATCCGCTCGGGCTCGAAGCCTCCCAGGATGAGGCGGCGGGCAAATGTCGTACCGAACGAGCCGGTCCCTCCGGTGATGAGGACGGTGCGCCCTCGAATGAGATCTTCGATCGCCATGTCTCCTCCCTCCGCCCCAGTCCGGTGCCTTCTCAGCGCTGCCTGCCCCAGACACGACGGTTCACATACTGCACGTAGCCCAGGATGATGCGGAGCACACGCTCGGACGTGTTCTCCACGCAGTAGTCCGCAGGACAGGCGGGCGTGCCGCCGCGCAACGCCACCTCGACGCAGCTCAGAATGTGGTCGCGGTCGATTCCGGTCATCAGGATCGAGCCGGCATCCAGGGCCTCGGGACGCTCGATGGCCTCGCGGATCGTCACGGCCGGGAACCCGAGGATTGCGGATTCCTCACTGATGGTGCCGCTGTTTT
>VGRX01000641.1 GCA_016875215.1 Deltaproteobacteria bacterium | reverse complement strand
TCAGCGATTCCGCCTTCGCCTGCATCGCTGCTTCGGATTCCGACTCCCTGACGATGGCGGTATCCCCGCCTCGTTTCGACGCCGCGACCCCAACGGCCAGCCCGATTGCAGCAAGAACGCACGCAAAGACCAGCCCCAGGCCCATCTTCCAGCCCCGCCCACTCTCCCGCACTTCCGATGCCTCATCTCCGCCCCGCACCGGCATAGGAACATCCTCAACTGCCCCCCTGGTGCTGGAACCTCCATTCTCCGCCGACGACGCTGTTTGCCCGGTCGTCGGCGACGGCATCCGCCCCTCGTCCAGCGAAGGCACCGACGCAGGCGAAGCGGATGATGGGACCACGGCAGCCGCTCCGCTATCCGCCTTCAACGCGGCCAGCATCTCCCCCGCGTCCGCAAACCGATACCCCGGGGTCTTCGCCAACGCTCGGTAAACGACCTTCAGCAGCCACTCAGGGCAATCGGGCCGCAGCGACCGAAGTTCGGGCACCGGCAGCTCCACATGCCCCTTCATCACCTCCATGCCCGAGTCCGTGGTCTGCGGGAACGGCACCCGGCCGGCCAGCATCTCGAAGGCCATGATTCCCACCGCGTACACGTCCGCCGCCGGTGTGATCTCCCCGCCCTGCACCTGCTCCGGGCTCATGTACTCGTAGGTCCCCACGACGCCACGCGTTCGAGTGAGCTTCTCCCCGCCGATGACCTTGGCAATCCCGAAGTCCATCAACACGGCACGGCCGTCCCTGGCCAGCATCACGTTGGAGGGTTTGATGTCGCGGTGCACCACGGCGGGGGCCTGACCGTGCGCATGGGCCAGTGCTTCGAGCACCCCGGTCAGGATCCGAGCGACGCCGTTGAGCTCGAGCGGGGCTCCTTGCTCCCGCTTCTGCCGGAGCATCGCATCGAGCGTCACCCCCTCGATGTACTCCATGACCAGGAAGAACCGGCCCCCTTCCTCGAAGAAATCCTGGAGGCCCACGATGTTCGGGTGCTTCAGCCCGCCAAGTGTCCGCCCTTCCAGCAGGAACCTGGCCCGGGCGTTCTGCTCAGCCATCAGGTTCGGCCAGACCGCCTTGATGGCCACTATCTGACCTGTGTACTGGTGCTCGGCCTGGTACACTTCCCCCATCCCGCCCGCACCCAGCAATCCCTTCAGACGGTAGCGGTTCACCGTTCTGTCTGGATTCAGCGTACCGCCGTGGATTGCAACATCGGGCACCGTAGCGACTCCTCGCGCAGCCGGCCGCGGCGTGTTCCCCGGCAACGGGGTGCCGCCATCCAGCCGCTCGCCGCAGTGCTTGCACTTGATCGCGACGGCCTTGATCTCCTCGCCGCAGAACGGGCACAGCTTGGTCTCGGATGTGGTCATGCCCTAACTCCTTGGTTCGGCAGTCTACAAGGGCCAATGCTGCGGGTCAAATCGTATCGGAGAAGTTATGCAATGACGCGCCCCGCCATGTCCTCGGCCTCGCAACGGACCACGGATCCCCCGTAGGACACTACGCCTCGGGCAGTGACCGGGCCAAACGAAAGCCCAGGCTCCGAGAAGGCCAGTCGCGCACGACCCAAGTGCGGCAGGCAGCTCTGCACCCTCGGGCGTCGACTTCGAAGGAACCCCCTCGCACCACCTTGCGCGCCCCTCTATCTGTCCCCTCCGGGATCGCCACTCCCAGTATCGAGCGGTACTCGTACGAGTCCCACACCCATTCCATCACGTTCCCGAGCATGTCGTACAGTCCCCATGCATTCGGTTGCCTCCGTGCGCAAGGCTGGGGATGTCCCCCCGAGTTGCCGTTGTGCCAGGCGATGTCGTCGACGTCCGCATATGTCGCTCCGGTCGTCCCCGCTCGGCACGCGTATTCCCACTCCGCTTCGGAGGGGAGCCGATGGCCGTCCGCACCAACGTTCCACTCCACGCGCAGCCCGAGGAAGAGTGAGTTCTTCACTTCATAACACGGCCGCAACCCATCCTTCTCCGATAGGCGATTGCAGAACTCGATTGCCTCCAGCCAGGAGACCGTCTCGACGGGGCAGTCCGCTCCTCCGGTCCGGAAACTCGACTTGTCCGTCCCCATCACGGCTCTCCACTGCGCCTGCGTCACCGGTATCCGGCCCAGAAGGAACGGCTTGTCAAGCACGACCTTGTGCTGCATCTCATCGGCAGACCGCCCCCGTTCGTCCGGAGGCGACCCCATCAGGAAACTCCCGCTTGGGATGCGCACCATCGAGAGGGACTGGAGGGTCGGAATACGAACTCCCAACGGTGCCGACACGGAACGCTCGGCCTCAGTGGGGCTGGACCCACCGGTGTTGAGTTCCCCCCCCTCAGATCCCACGAACTCCGCCCGCATCTCCCCACCATGCGCATGTCGGTCCGCCGGGCGCTTGGCCAATGCCCGGACCACAACGTCCAGCAGCCGCTTCGGGCAATCTGGCCGGAGAGCGCCAAGGTCAGGC
>VGRX01000640.1 GCA_016875215.1 Deltaproteobacteria bacterium | reverse complement strand
GAGCTTCACCTGGATGGGAAGGGTACCGAGGCTCCTTGAGCGGGCCTCGACGGGGATCCCGCCCAGGCGCTGCTCCTCGAACGAGAGGAGGGCGGCCAGGCCGGGGTGAAACGCAGGGTCGATCATGGCAGACCTCCACGGTGCCGGAGGGGGAAGCGGTGACAAGGCACGCACCTCCCCTCCGGCTTGTTGAACATCACTCTTGTTGCGGAACCTGTGGCAGGAGTGCCGGGAGGGCTACCGGCGGCCCCCTTCGACCTTCGGTACGAGGGTGACCACGTCCCCCTCACCGAGCGCGGCCTGCGGGCTGGCACCGAGGCCGTTGATGGAGATGGAGTACCCATCCCGGGGGATCTGGTTCGACTCGAGGGTTTCCTGGACGGTCGAACCGGCGGGAACGTCGACGATGGTGGCCGAGTGGCCCAAACGAAGCACCTTCACCTTCATGTTGCACCTCAAAATGTGGTTGGTTTGCGGACCTGGCAGGAATTGCTGGTCCGGAGTTCTTATAGCCGGAAGGGGGGCGGGGATTGAGCCCAGAGGGACGGCTTCAAAGCTCCACGGATTTGCTTTGCCTCCCCCCCGTTCCCGCGCTATCGTTGCCGATGCCACCTTCCAGCGGACTGGAGATCGGAGGCCGGCGTGATTTCGGTGGAACAGATAGACCTGTGGCTCACGGCCCGCGAGGATGAACACACCGAGTTCAAGGAGGCGAGGACCTCCTTCCCGTTCGACGAACTGGTGCGGTACGTGGCGGCCCTGGCCAACGAGAAGGGCGGGTACCTTGTGTTGGGCATCAGCCCGAAGCTCCCCCGGAAGGTGGTCGACTCTCAGGCATTCAGGAACCTGCAGGATACCGTGCACGGAGTCCTGCAACGGATCAACCTGAGGGTGGAGGCCGAGGAGGTGCAACACCCTGGTGGCCGAGTGGTGGTCTTCGAAGTGCCGCCTCGTCCCGTTGGTACTCCTCTGGAGGTCGGGGGCACCTACTGGATGCGGGCAGGCGGGAGCGTGACCGGTATGACGCCGGACAAGCTCAAGCGGATCTTCGATGAGGCGATCCCGGACTACTCCGCCGTGGTCTGCCCGGAGGCCTCCATGGACGCTCTGGATCCGGGGGCACTCGACCGGTTCCGCTCTCTGTGGCAGGAGAAGTCCGGCAACGAGGCATTGGCGGAGCTCTCCCCCGCCCAGTTGCTGGAGGATGCCGGATTGCTCGTGAACGGCGGAGTCACCGTCGCAGCGCTGGTCCTGTTGGGCACGAAGAAGGCTCTCGCCCGAAACCTGCCCCAGGTTGAGGTGATCTTCGAGTACCGGTCCGACGAACAGCCAGGCCCTGCGAACCAGCGGGTGGAGTTCAGGCAGGGATTCCTCTCCTTCTTCGATGACTTGTGGAACCTCATCAACCTCCGAAACGACCTGCAGCATTACCAGGAGGGGTTCCTGATTCATGACATCCCGACGTTCGACGAGCGGGTGTGCCGCGAGGCAATTCTGAACGCTGTCAGCCATCGGGACTACCGCTCCGGCGGCATCGTGTTCGTACGCCAGTTCCCGAGGCACCTCGTGATCGAGAGCCCAGGGGGATTCCCGGATGGGATCACGGCCGACAACATGCTCTTCCGGCAGCAGGCCCGCAACTCCTTGCTGGCAGACTCTCTTGCCCGCTGCGGCTTCGTGGAACGGGCGGGCCAGGGGGCCGACCTGATGTTCCGACGTTGCATCGAGCAGGGCAAGCCCCGCCCCGACTTCACCAATACCGATGCCTACTGGGTCTTCCTCACCCTGCACGGGAACGTGAGCGACCCACAGTTCGTCCGGTTCCTCGAACAGGTGGCCCGAAAGCGGGGGGCGTCGTTCGGCATCCGGGATCTGATGATCCTGTCACTTGTCCACGAGGGGGAATCGGTCCCGCCGGACTTGCAGAAAGAGGTGGGGCACCTCCTGGACCACGGAGTGATCGAGCGAGTGGGGCGGAAGCGCCTGGCCCTGTCCAGGAAGTTCTACCGGTTCCTCCGGAAGCCAGGGGAGTATACCCGCAGACGAGGGCTCGACCACGAGACGAACAAGGAACTGCTGTTGAGGCATGTCCGGGATTCCTCTCCCGATGGGGCATGCATGGAGGAACTCCTCCAGGTGCTTCCCGCGCTGACACGACCCCAGGTGAAGTACCTGATGCAGGAACTCCGACGGGACAACCGGGTTCGTCTGGTCGGAGTGACGCGTGCTGCCCGGTGGCTTCCCACCCCCGATCCTATGGACGGTTTGGATGGCAACTACGACGAGTTCTCCAAATGATCGTCCAATCCGGCAGCCGAACTCCGCAAGATCATTCACTTCTTTTGGACAAGAAGACAGCCCTTTGCGCCCATACGGCCGCCCATAGGGCAGCCTGGGACGACAGGAAATCGGATGGTCCGGCGTCAGCCCGAATCCCTCCTCGGTGGACAGGAGGTGGAACC
>VGRX01000639.1 GCA_016875215.1 Deltaproteobacteria bacterium | reverse complement strand
GGGGTTCGCGGGACAGGGTAGGGCTGCAGCCGCCATGGCGAAGCAGGACCGTGGCGTGCTGGAGCGGGAACTCAACATGCGCTGGATGTCGATGCTCCAGACCATGCTCCAGGAGCAGATCGAGGAGGATCAAAACCTCGCTCTGGTGCGCCTCACCCGGCTGCCGAAGTCGGCAACAGCAGGAGTGAGGGCAAACGCAGCCCGCAGGCGCAAGCTGGCCGGGAAGGAACCTTTCGTGGAGCCGGGCCGCACCGACGTCCCGGTTGTCGAGGGGGCGACGAGCGGTTTCTCCATGCGTCCGCAGACCGAGCAGGCCGGCAACGAGGACCGTGCCTTGATCGAGGACGCGGATGATATTCGCGCCCGCATGCCGTCCACCGAGGATGAAATGACTCCGCTCGTCTCCGAGCGGTCCATGTTCTCCACCTTCTGGCAGCTGGAGGGGATGGAGAGCTTCGTCGCCCTCGATCGGTGGGTGGGATTCAAGCGCGACAAGCGCCAGGATCCCGGCCCCGTGATGGCCATCCATTCCCTGATCCGCACCGTGGTGCGCTACTGGGCGCAGAGCAGCGGGTATGGCGCCAAGCCCATCACCCTCGATCCGTTTTTCCAGTTCGCCGGGAAGAACAAAGAGCTGAAGGAAGGCGGGATGCTGCCCGTCGAGGTGTTAATCAGGAAGCTGAACGAGGCTGGCATCTCGACCGCGACATCGGCCCATTCCCCCGAGGTGGCGGACTACATGACTGCCGCCCTCTACGCCACGGTCGGGCACTACCTGTCCGTCATGGTGGGCGGGAACATCGATGAAGTCATGCTGGGCATGCTCGACGCAACCAACACACCGTCCGACAGGAAGCGGGCAGTGCTGGTTCAGATGCTGGCCGACACGGCAAGCGAGCAGCAGCAGAAGGTCGTGAAGCGGATGACGGACGTCGAGGTTGGCGTGGCGGTCGTGCTGAAGGAGATCGCTGAAGCCAATCCGTTCCTCGCTGACCTGTTCCCCACGATCCTTCAGGATCTCCGCACTGCGTTTTACGACAGCGTGCGCGAGCAGGGCAACGCAATCCTCGAGGAGGTAATCCTGTTCGACTTCGGGAGCATCGCCCGGATGAAGATCCTTGAGGCGTTCGGCTGGAGCGTCGTGGCGAAGGATGTCGTCGATGAGGGCATCTTCGACGCCGAAGCGATCATGGAGCAGACGCACATGGGCAAGGTCATGCGGCCGGACATCCAGATCCGCGCCGCGCAGCTGGCCATGGGCCGGCTGCAGGCTGCCCGCATGGACGAGATGGACGGCGTGACGGTCCACAAGTCCTCCAGTCGCTATGAACGGACTGGCATCTCCCCGCTGAAGCAGGAGAAGAACAAGCAGCTCGACGAGATGGGGGACACAACGCGGGAGGCGCTGGACGATGAGGACCTCGATGATAAACCGAACGAGTTTGGCCTGACTCCAGCCCAAGTCGCCGAGCTGGACAAGGTCGGGGCTGTGCAGCCGGGCCTATGGACCCGGGGCCTGTCCTTCCTCTCCGATCACGGCATCAATCTTGCCGTCCTCGAGGATCATCTCGTTTCGCTCAAGCGGGAGATCCACGCCACGCGCACGACGGCGAGCCGCAGGGCCATTGCCAAGGACGATATGCTCCGCGTGAAGCAGATGCTCGAGGACTACATCGACCAGGGCAAGGCCCATGGCATCGAGTCCGGCAACGAGAACGACATGCGCGAGCTGATGAAGCAGCTTGGCTGGGAGGATGTTCTCGATTCCGGGCAGGACGATCGGCACATGGCCCAGCTGGAGGTCTTTGCCGAAATGCCGGACGAGGAGATGCTGTTCGATCCCGACACATTCTCCCCTTCGTACGAGGTCATGGACTTCAGGGCCGCGCAGCCCAGCAGTCGGGCGACGGTCATCAACACCACCGTGGTCGGCGTGACCGACAACGCCGTAGCCCAGATGATGCGCGAGATTCGCCCCGGCACTGTCCTGATCCCGGCGGGCTATCAGCTGATGGGCAACATGCGTTCCCCGATCATCGAGGCCATGAAGGAGGCCGACGGCGTTCTGTTCGTTCAGGCCGACGCCCATCAGGACCGGACGACGGGCGGCGGCATGCTGGACTGGATGAACGAGGTCCTCCACTACGGGCCGCAGACCATGAACCCCGGGGACAGGATCCGCATGCGGAAGATCGGGTGGTCCGACAAGTACCACATCGGGCAGGTCGTGCCGGACGAGCGGTCGTTGATGAACAACACCTCCGTGGCCGTTCCCTTGGTCGCCTCTCCCAATCCTCTCTCCGGCCCCGCCCGCGCCGTCTTCACCATCGATCTCTCCCAGCCTTGGAGCTTCGATCCCCGCGCCCTCGCCACCACGTTCAACCGTTGGTTGCAGAAGAACGGGGTCCGCAACCTCGTCATCGCCTCGACGCTGGCCCCGACTCATGCCACGGCCAACAAGAAAA
>VGRX01000638.1 GCA_016875215.1 Deltaproteobacteria bacterium | reverse complement strand
CTCGTGCCGGGCCGGGAGCCCGATTCGTCCCCTGCCATCCTCTGCGCGAGCAACCCGGACACCGCCCCCATTTCCACGGTCATGTTGGTCAGCACCGAGGCAGCCTCGAGCGACAGGCCGTCCGGCGTGGAATCCACGAACTCCACGACCTGGCCGAGGAAGCCGGCCTGTCCGACCCGGCCAAGCAGGTGCAGGGTGGCATCCCGCGTATCCACGAACGGGGGCAGGGTCCCGTCCACCCCGACCTCGGACACCGCCGGACGTTGGAGCCAGGCGGTACCGGTCATCAGCACGGCCAGGATGTCGGTCGAACCAAGCCCGATCCCGAGCGCCCCCTTGCCCCCGATCGTCGTGGTGTGCGAGTCGGCCCCCAGCACCAGCATCCCACGGGTCACCCGGGGGCTCTCGAGCATCAGCCGATGGCCGATCCCCTCGTACAGCGCAAGCCCTATCGAACGCGTGCGGCAGAACCCCTTGAAGTCCTGCACGATGTCGGCAAACGGCCCGGTCGACGGCGGAGCGAAATGGTCCACCACGAAGAACAGGCACTCCGGTTTCAGCCGAGGCCCACCGAGCCTCTCCAGCTCCGGCAGAATGAGCGCCAGCGTGCCCTCGTGCCCGTACACCAGGTCGGGACGCAGCTCCTCGTACGAGCCCCGCCTCCTACCCGTGCAGTGCGCCTCCCATATGCGTTCCAGCTCCACGCCACCCTCGTACCGCGGTCCTTCTTCCGATTCGATCCGTTGGTTCTCCTCCGTGCTGCCGGGCTACCGTTCCTCGTCTTCGGGCAGCCCTTCCAACAGCTCCGCCAGCTCCTCCTCTCCGATGCCCAGGCACTCCCGGTTGAACCGGTCCAGCCTGTCGAGAAGCTCGGCCGCGCCGTCGCCCCGCTCCCTTCTCAGCGCCCGCAGCTTGACCGCCTGGAGGAGCTGCCCCAGCCGCTTCTCCGACAGGCCGGGAAGGAGGTGCCGCAGGTGGCGTCGCCCCGAGTGCCTGCCCAGGACCAGGGAGTGTTCCGTACCGAACCGCTCCGGATCCGCCCCCTCGTACGTGTGCCGGTCCCGCAGCATCCCGTGCACGTGGATTCCGCTCGTGTGCCGGAACGCGTTGAATCCGGTCAACGGCGCCGTCTGCGGGACCACGATGCCCGTCAGCTCCGCAATCCGTGCGCTCAGGTGGCGCAGCCGGTCGAGCCGGACCCCGGCAGGTCTGCCCAGCAGGAGCTCCGCAGCGGCCGCTACCTGGGCCAGGTCGCTGTTGCCGGCCCGCTCCCCGAGCCCGTTGACGGCCGCGGTCGGGTGCGTCGCTCCTGCCGTCAGGGCCGCCAGTGTATTGGCCGTCGCCAGCCCGAAGTCGTTGTGGAAATGGGTGCCCAGGGCCGTCCCCGACGGCAGTGCCTCCAGCACCTGGCCGACGAGCCCGCCGACCTCCCAGGGGAGCACCACGCCCACCGTGTCCGCCAGGAAGATCCGCGATGCCCCGAGCTCCACCGCTCTGCGCACCGCCTGCAGGACGAACGTCGGGTCCGCGCGGAAGGCATCCTCGAGGGCCACGTTGACACGTGCAGGCAACGGCGGTACCAGCGCCTCCGCCATCCGAGCCAGCAGCCGCTCACGGTCCAGGCCGAGTCGCTGTTCCAGGTGCATGTCGCTGACCGGAACGACGACGAAAAGCTCCCGGGCACCCGAGTCCGCAGCGAGCTGCAGTGAGCCCGCCCTCAGGCGGCACGAGGCTCCCAGCGCGACGTCGGGAAACCGCAGCGCGGCCAGACCGAGGAACCGCCGTTCGTCCTCCGAGGACTCGGGGAAGGCCGCATCGACGAATGTGATGCCGGCTGCCACCAGCAGTCCCAGGATCTCGAGCTTCTGCTCGGCAGAGAATGCCACGCCCGGAGTCTGCTCCCCCTCCCGCAGCGTGTTGTCCACCAGGACCAGTCGTTCGCTCTCTTTCACCGCTTCCTCGCCTCACGGTCGCCCCGGCAGCAGGCCGGAGCAGCTACAGCTCGATGCGGGGGTGCCGCGGGCGCTCTGCGGCCACCACATCTGCATATCCGACATCCGTCCCGACCGGGCTTTCCGGTACCGGAAGGCCCTGCCTTCGGGCCAGCATCCTTCTCTTCTCGAGGCATTCCAGCCGCCCGATTCCGGGGTGACTGTACACTCGAGGGTCCCTGCTGTGGAAGCAGAACTCCATGCACTTGAACTGCTGAAAGTGCTTTTCGAACTCCTCGATCCCGCCATGGTCCCGGAAGTCCCCGAAGAACCCGGGCACCCGGTAGCCCAGCACCGAGTAGGCATCGGACCGGCTTCCGTGCACAGCGATGAAATCGGCCAGAGACCGGCGGCTGCTCACGATGCCGAGATGCTCCGGCTGCTCGAACATGGGGGACCCCGGCTCGAGCTGGACGGCCCATACCATCAGCCGCCGCACGTTGGGGTACGACTCCGCGATCCTCCGCATCGCAC
>VGRX01000637.1 GCA_016875215.1 Deltaproteobacteria bacterium | reverse complement strand
GGGGGTACCCCCGCGCCTTCAGCAGCTCCGCCAGGGTGACGTTGTCCTCGCTCATGCGGATCATCATCCGGTTGGCCGGGTCGATGCTGAGCGGAACCGAGAAGATGTTCTTGCCGGTCAGCAGGGCCGGGACCGACGAGTGGGTGTTCGGGCCGGGGGCATAGGCATTCAGGAACAGGGCCCCCTTCGCCGCGAGCCGATCGGCATTGGGAGTCGTGGTTACCGGGTAGCCGTAGCAGGAGAAGTTGCCGGCCCGCGCAGAGTCCACCGTGATCAGCAGGATGTGCGGCGGCGTTGGCAGGAGGCGGCGGATCCTCGCCTGCAGCACCTCGTCCGCCTCGGCCTCCCCGGGCTCCTCCATCTTCCCGTCCTCTCCGCTGCAGTTCCCGTCCAGCCCGTTTCCCGGGATCTCTCGGGCCGCAGGGCTGACAGCCGGGTCGAACGGCGCACAGTCGGTTCCGCCGAACAGGAAGCCGAACCCGTCCCGGTCCAGGTCAGATGCCTGCGCTGCCATCCCCAGCCCGAACTGTCCCATCCGATCATCGGCAAGCAGGGGATTCCGCGTCGCACCGACGTTCCCCAGCACGACCAGCACCAGGAGCGGCAGCGCCGCAAGCCCGGTGGTCACCGGCCGAGGCCACGAGCGGTGGCAGGCAGCGACTCCGAGCACACCGGGGATCGAAAGCGCCGCGGCAAGCAGCATCTGCGGAATCCATCCCAGCGACGCAGCCTCGGCAACAGCCAGCATCCGATGCCCGACCACCACCGCCCCCATCCCGCCGACCATGAGCGCAGGAGCCCACAGCGCTACGTAGGGGATCGACCCCGCCGGCCAGCCCAGCCTCTGCAGCAACCCTCGCACCACCCGGAACAGGTTGACCGCCAGGAGGAGACAGATTGCCCCGAGCGTCCCCAGGGCAAGCAGAATCGCCGCTGCCTTCAGGCTCGGATCGTTCAGTCGCTCCAGGAGCAGCCGCGTGACCTCGAAGCCCCCCAACGGCAAGACCACGCAGCACAATGCCGCCGCAGGCTGGACCCCAACCACCCACCGGGCTGAATCCGGCTCCGCCTGGCCCATCGCCAGCGTCCCTGCCAACTCTCGCAACCGCTCCACAGCGGCAGTCGGGCCGGTTCCGAACGACATCGTGAGCATCACCACCAGGAGGCCGGCCAGGAACTGTCCGACCGCTGCCCCGATTCCCACTGCCAGCACCACCGAACCGAACCCCTCGAGCGTGGGGTACAGCTCGCGCACGAGCCCGGGAAGCTCGAGGAACGAGGACACCGCCCCCGTCGCCGCCCCCGCACACAGTACGCTCCCCATCGATATGCCGCCCCGCATCATGCGCCTATCGTCATGCCGATCCCCCGGGTTGTCAACTCGTTGCCCTCCGGCCTATTCCCGTGACCCACGCACGACAACGACTGCCTCGTGGGACCGGTTTCGGATGGCTTTCGGCCGCGTTCCGGGTATCATGGACAACGGTACCGCCCTACGGGGCTCGCGAGGGGATCCATGCATCTTCCGCTCATCGTGGCATCGTTCCTGCTGTCCGCTGCGCTGCCGACGGAGCCTTCGGCAGCCGGCCCGACCGCAGACCTGTTTGCAGGATTGGCCAGGCTCGACCTGAAGTCCGGACCCTTGGAGTTCGCCCCCTTCGTTCACCCCGCCCGAGGGCTCGACGTCGATGTCTCCTCGGAAGGATCCCCGGCGCCGTCCATCGTCCACGTGGACGTCAAGACCGTGGAGAAGACGTACGACCGAGCGGTGAAGCCGCTCCTGGGAGAGGGCCTGTTCAAGTCGCCCCCGAGATGCAGTCCGGACGGGCGGCGATACCGGTGCACGCTCCAGACGCCCGCTTCACTCCCTCGCACCTGCACCCTCGAGCCCAGCGGCGGGAAGTGGTTCCTGACCCGCATCGAGTGGGCGCGCGACGAACCGGACCCGCAGGATGAAGAAGACGATGACCTCCCGATGTAGGCGGACCGGCCGCCACGATGCCGTCGCGCCGTCGCTGCCAGGCGACGCCGCTTCGCTCGCCTCCGAGCTCCTTGCCGCCGCTCTGCCCGGCCTGGCCGTAGCCCTTGCCGCGGCATTCCTGACCTCCTGCGGGCCGTCGGGGACGGCCAGGGCCGAGGAACCGCCCGCTCTGGTCAAGATCTCGGGCTGGGAGAGCCTGGGCAGGGTACAGAGCTACGACCCCGCCGGATTCCCCTGCTTCGAGACCCCGCAGGAGCCGCACAAGGAGCTGCTCCGCCTCTACTACAAGCACCCGCTGGTGCTGGGGCCGCCCGAGCGGACAGGAAGCAACGGTGCGGGACCGGACGAGCTCGTGCCGGTCCGGCTCTCCAACGTCACCTGCTTCATCTCCGCTGCCGTGGTCGGACCGGTGCATACCGTGCCGGTCGAATGTCTGGCCTCGGTCCCCACGCTCGAGGTCCCTCCGATATCCTCCCTGGTGGAGATGCC
>VGRX01000636.1 GCA_016875215.1 Deltaproteobacteria bacterium | reverse complement strand
CCGGGAGGCCGCCTGGTCATCCGGGACTGGATCATGTCGCCGGACCGCACGCTGCCGGTTGCCGGTGCGCTCTTCGCGCTCAACATGCTGGTGAACACGGACGTCGGGGATACCTACACGGCCGATGAAGTCCGGGGTTGGATGGAGTCCGCCGGGCTTGCGGACGTGGAGATCCTGGAAACCACTGACCGCGGCGGACTGGTGGTGGGGAGGAAGAAGAAGACTTAGGCCTGTGCGGATCTGCCCGGCCGCCCAAACCCGTTGTTGTGCGCTCGCCAGCGCCTGTGTACAATAGCCATCCTATTCTGAAAGAGGGGATTCGCAATGAGGGTCACGTCGCTGCTTCTGACCTCGGCACTTGCCGTTGCCTGTGGAAACGAACCGACCACCACCCAGGTCCCGGAGACCGCGGGTCCGGAGGCCTCCGTCGACCAGCCGGACCTCCTCCCGGAGGAGGTCGCTCCGGACACTGCCTTGCGCACGGATTACGGGGTGGAAGAGGCGTTTGACTTCTACACCGAGCTGCCGGGGGGCGGCTGCAAACCGGGGGACGGCTGCTTCGGCAACCCGTGCAGCTCCAACGAGGAGTGCCTGGAAGGGTGGTGCGTCACGCACATGGGGGAAGGAGTGTGCACCCGCCATTGCCAGGACGAGTGCCCTCCGGGATGGGAGTGCCGACAGGTCGGGAGCGGCGGGCCCGACCTCGTGTCCGTGTGCATCTCGCAGTTCACCCACCTGTGCCGTCCCTGCTCGACGGGAGCGGATTGCAAGAGCCTGGTCACGGTCGAAGACGTGTGCGTGGACTACGGCCCGCAGGGCAGTTTCTGCGGCGGTGCGTGCGACCCCTCGGCCATACCGGGGGAGGGCAAGGTGTGCCCGTGGGGATTCACCTGCAAGGAGGCCCAGACCGTGGACGGCATCACGTTGCACCAGTGCGTGGCCGATGCCGGCGTGTGCCCCTGTACCGCGACCTCGGTGGAGCTGGGGCTGTGGACACCGTGCCAGACTGCGAGCGAGTGGGGGACGTGCAAGGGCAAGCGGGTGTGCGGCCCGGACGGGCTGTCCGAGTGCTCGGCCTCGATTCCGGCAATCGAGACGTGCAACGGCGTGGACGATGACTGCGATGCCGCGACCGACGAGCCAGCGCAGCAGGGAGGCAACTACATCAACCTGTGCGATGACGGAAACGAGTGCACTCAGGACTCGTGCGAGGGAGCGGCCGGGTGCCAGCAGGTCCCCCTCGATGTCGGGGAATGCAAGGATGACGACGTGTGCACCGTGGGGGACCATTGCGTGGCCGGTCAGTGCGTGGGAACTCCGGCACTGTGCGACGACAAGAACCCGTGCACCGATGATGCCTGCGACGGGCTGGGCGGATGCACCTTCCAGGCGAACCAGGCCAAGTGCGATGACGCAGATCCGTGCACGGTGGCCGACCAGTGCGAACAGACCGTGTGCTCCGGCGTGGCCGTTTCGTGCGACTGCCAGGAAGACGCGGACTGCAAGGCCCTCGAGGACGGCGACCTGTGCAACGGGGTGTTGCACTGCGATACCGACGGGCTCCCGTTCCAATGCGCGGTGCTGCCCGGTTCCCCGGTGGTCTGCCCGGAACCCGAAGGGAAGGATGCGATCTGCCAGGTTGCATCCTGCGAGCCGGCCACCGGCAAGTGCGGGCTGGCACCGGTCCACGAGGGGTTCGCCTGCAACGACGGCGATGCCTGCACCGTGGGAGACATGTGCCAGGCGGGCAAGTGCGTGTCCGGGGTCGCTGCTTCGTGCGCGGACGACAACCCCTGCACCGATGATTCGTGTCAGCCGGCCACGGGCTGCCTGCACGTGCCGAACACCCAGCCGTGCACCGACTTCGATACCTGCACGCTGGGCGACGCATGCGCCGGGGGCGTGTGCGTGCCCGGAGCAGCGCTTGCCTGCGACGACGGCAACGTCTGCACCGACGATTCGTGCGACAAGGCGAAAGGCTGTCTCCACGTGGCCAACCAGGAGATGTGTGACGACGGCAACGAGTGCACCCTGCTCGACTACTGTGCGGGCGGCCAGTGCGTCAGCTCCGGCGACAAGAAGTGCGACGATTCCAACCCGTGCACCAAGGACTATTGCCTGGCGCTCAAGGGGTGCGTGTTCGAGCCGGCCCCCGGACCGTGCAGCGACGGAAATCCGTGCACGCTCAACGACTCCTGCCAGGCGGGCAAGTGCATCCCCGGGCCTGCGCCGGACTGCGACGACGGCAACCCCTGCACGACCGACTCCTGCGGCCCGGACGGAACGTGCAAGCACTTGTCGAACCAGGAGATGTGCGACGACTCGAACGCATGCACCGAGAAGGACCATTGCGACGCGGGGAAGTGCGTGTACGGCGGCCTCGCCGATTGCGACGACGGCAACGTGTGCACCACTGACTCGTGCGACCCCAAGCTCGGCTGCGTCCACAAGGTGAACCAGAACCCATGCGATGACGGCGATGCCTG
>VGRX01000635.1 GCA_016875215.1 Deltaproteobacteria bacterium | reverse complement strand
GGGGTCCGCGACCGGCTCGACGTCGACCCCCACGGGGCCGCCTGCGGCCACGGCCACCACGAAGCGCCGGTCGTGAGCGACGGAACAGTACGGCGCCTCCGTCCCCGCGGGACAGATCGGCCGCATGCCGTCCGCAGCGATGGTACGCAGCGTGGTGTCGTCGGCCGGGGGCTGTGCGAGGCGGCGCGCCAGTCGTTTCAGCGCGGTCCGGGCCGCGACGAAGCTGGGTCGGCGCCGTTCGCCGAGCCCCGAAGCGAGCTCGAGCTCACCGGGGGTCAGCGTGGACGCGGCCAGAGGCTGGAGCACGGCGGGAAGCTCGAAAGCGACCAGGTCGAGGAGGTCGCACTTCAGCGGGGCAAGCGGGTCGGTTCCATCCCAGAGTCCCCAGTCCGGGGGGCGGAAGCGGCCCCGGGAGACATCCTCCATCCGGACGCCGAAGCACACCTCGCGCAGGTTGGCATCCGGATCGAATATCCAGAGGTCGAAGGAGGCCCATGCGGGGCAGTCTGCGGAGCGCTCCGCATGCGGGATCACGCGGCAGAGGTACGTCCCGCCCGGTTCGGTGGGCCGTGCGACGAAGCGCGACTGGAAGCCGGCAGGGAAGAGCACGGCCCCCACGTGCCGTTCTCCCCACCCGCATGCGATGTGGAAGGCTGCATCGAAGGGGAACGGCGATCCGAGCGGGCCTCCAGGGTACGGAAGGTGTGGGCACACGACGCGTCCAGCGGCCCCATCCGGGGTCAGGACGATCGGGTCGCGGGCGTTGTGGTAAGCCGGCCCGAACGGGACCATGGCGCCGTAGAGATCCGTCGAGCGGACGGTCAGCCCCGGCCCCGACGGTGCTGCCAGGACGGATGCCGGAGGGGGTGAAGGGGAGGGGGCGGGGGCGAACGTCACCTCAGCATGTTCGAGCATCCGGCCCATTCCAGCGGCACCGATTCGGGTCTGGGTGAGCAGCCGTGCCGTGACCGCGCGGTCGGAGCAGGGCTCGAGCTCGACGACGGCCTCGAGGCAGGCCGCTCGGGCCGGTACCGGCAGGAAGCGGGGGAACGAAGCATCCCTGGATGTGAGCACCGGGACGTGCGGGAATCGCTCCGACACGGTCCGTGCCAGGAGTTGGAGCGCCTCGACTGCGGGAAAGACCGCCCGCCCCTCGAAGCGGTGGTCGGCCAGGTGCGGCTGAAGGGGGACAGCAACCGGGACGCGCTCTTTCCCGCTCATTTCTCCTCTCGACTCGGGAAGCTCTCCCACATGCGGACGGTAGCCTCGTCCACCGGGCACGGGAGGCCAGAGCTCCGCAGCGCACAGTGGGTCGTGTGACCGGTGCAGACCACGTGGCCCGTCTCCGCATGCGTGATGAGATAGTCGAAGGTCACCCGGATGCGCTCGAGGCGGACCGGGCGCGTGTGCACCCACATGGGATCATCATAAAAGAGCGGCCTGTGGAACGCCATCGAAAGGTCCACGATGGGGTACACGTATCCGCTCTCCTCCACCTCGCGATAGGGGTAGCCCACGTCCCGCATGAGCGAAGCGCGCCCCAGCTCGAAGTAGCGCAGGTAGTTCGCATGGTATACCACCTGGGACCGATCCGTGTCCGCATAGAGCGGCCGGTTGAAGACCCGGTGCCAGACCAGCCCCGTGGTTTCATCCCGCACGAACGGCCGGTCGGACTGGATCTGTACAGGAACGAAGGGCTTGGGCCGCATTCTCAGACTCCCCGAAGCACGACGCAGCAGTTGGTACCCCCGAACCCGAACGCGTTGGACATGGCCAGCTCGAAGCGGAGGTGACGGGCCCCGTTGGGTACCACGTCCACCCCGTCCATGATCGGGTCGGGGATGTGGTTGATTGTGGGCAGCACGGTGCTCTGCTGCATCCCCTCGATGGTCAGGGCCGCTTCGATGGCGGCCGATGCCCCCAGCGTGTGGCCGAGCTGCGACTTGTTGGACGAGATCGGCATGCGCTCCAGGTGGTTCCCAAACGCCTCCCGAAGGCACACGATCTCGTTAATGTCCCCCTTGGGAGTCGAGGTCCCGTGGCAGTTGACGTACTGGATGTCCTCGGGCCGGACCCCCGCATCGTCGAGCGCCTCCCGAATGGCCCGGATGATCGTGGGCGGGTTCGGGGCCGTGTAGTGGAAGGCATCCGAGGTCCAGCCGACGCCGAGCACCTCGGCCCGCGGAGTCAGGCCGTGGCGACGGATGGCCTCGTCCGCCGCCAGGACGAGCACGCCGCACCCTTCGGACAGGACGAATCCCTTGCGGTCCGCGCTGAACGGCCGCGACGCAGCGGCCGGGTTCCCCCATGCCCGGTCCTTGTCGTGGACGCGGAGCGTGGCCTTCATGTTCGCGAACCCGTGGATGATCTCCGGGAGTATGGGGGTATCGACGCCGCCGGCCAGGACGAAGTCCACGTCGCCGTCCCGGATCATCCGGGCCCCGATGCCCATGGCGTGGTTGCCGGACGCACATGCCCCCTGCGGCGGGG
>VGRX01000634.1 GCA_016875215.1 Deltaproteobacteria bacterium | reverse complement strand
CCGTGTCGATGTCGTTCGTGACCATCATGTCGATCATGGCCTTGACGGTTTCCTTGTCGAGCGGAAGCTGCTCCGGAGGCACGAGATCGATGGCATCGATCATGCCCTTCTTGGAGACGGCTCCTGCCAGGATCCCCTGGAGCGCTGCCGGTGTCCCGGCCTGGAACGTCACCGTGGCGGAGATCTGGGCGAAGTAGAGCGTGACGTCGAGGATCGCTCCTTCGGCAAGGGGCAGGAGGAGCGGGAAGTCGTAGCCCGGGCCGCCGGCGGACAGCTTGGCGCCCGCGACCTTGGCATTGTCCATGGCGATGAGGGGCGTGCAGTCCGGAGAGAAGGAGCTCTGCTTGACGAGGTAGTTGCAGGTCTGGGTCTGGAGCGCACAGGCCGGGTCGGCCGGGGATCCGATGTAGCAGGCCAGAGGATAGGGGGAGCCGTCGGCCGCGAACTCCCGGTGCTCGTACAGGAGGATCACCTGCCCGTCGTCGAGTGCCTTCTGCAGCGCACCTCCGGCGAATCCGGCCAGGAACGAGAGTGCGTTGTCGATGCCGTTCGAGCATTGGCCCTTGGGTGAGCAGGTGGCCGTATTCCCGTCCACGTCGAGGCCGCTGCCCGGCTTCCCGTCGGCACCGACAGCGAGCACGGAGACCTTGTTGACCGCGGGCGAGAATTCGGGCTGGCACCCGCACGGGGAAAGGTCGGCCACGCACGCGCCGACAATGCACGTGTCGCCGGTGCTGCATTCGAGCCCGTCGTCACAGGGCACGGCGTCGAGGGGGGAATGGAGGCAGCCGGTCTTCTTCACGCACGAATCCACCGTGCACGGATTGCCGTCGTCACAGGCGAGCGGCACGCCGACGCACTTCCCTGCTTGGCAATGATCTGAGCCGGTGCAGGGGTCGTAGTCGTTGCACTTCCACAAGGCATTCTCGTAGAAGCACTCGCCGGTCTCCGGGTTGCACGAGTCGATGGTGCACAGGTTCCCGTCGTCGCACATGTTCTTGCCGGTGACGTCGCAGCAGGGGTTGTCGTTGAGTTCGTGGTAGCAGCCGGACACGGGGTGGCACAGGTCGTTGGTGCACTCGTTTCCGTCGTTGCAGTCCTCGGATTGGGGGCCGGGCTGGCACGAGTCCGCGGCACAGACATCGCCTATGGTGCACACGTCGCCGTCGCTGCAGTCGAGGCCGTCGAGAGCGTCGTGCTGGCAGCCGCCCGCGCCGTCGCACGTGTCCGCTGTGCACGGGTTGTCGTCGTCGCAGTCGAGTGCGTCGCCGGCGGAGCATTCCGCCCCGATGCACCAGGCCCAGGCCACGCAAGGATCAACGAGGGTGCAGGGGTGCTCCTCCAGAGCCGCTGAATCGTGCTGGCAACCCGAATCAGGCAGGCAGGAATCGATGGTGCACGGGTTCTGGTCGTCGCAGTCGACCGCACTCCCGCCGCATCCGTCGGTCGAGCATGCGTCCCCTTCAGTGCAGGCGTTCGAGTCATCGCATGCCGCCCCATCCCCGGCGTAGGTCCACGCGGTGCCGGATTCCGCGACGTCGCAGACCGCGCACTGCAGGCCGGGGGCGGGCTCGCCGTGGAAGGCACACACGCCGTCCACGAGACAGGCCTCCACCAATGCGAAGACGTTTTTCCCCTTTCCGTCGCAGGAATCCACGGTGCACGGACGTCCGTCATCGCAGGTGTAGGCCAGCCCGCCGCCGCACGCCCCGTCGCCCTGGATGGTCTCTCCGAACGTGCAGTCGTCCTGGTCGTCGCACGGGGCGCCGGGCAGCGGCGGAGTCGCCGAATCCGCGATCGCCTCGACCTCTGTCGATGATGCACCGTCCGCCGCGTCATCGGCCGCGTCATGGAGCGCGTCATGCGACAGTTCCGCCTGGTCCGACGCCGTGTCCAGGGTCTGTCCGTTGCCACCGGAACAGCTCCACGCGGCAAGCAGAATCACGAGCGCAAGAAGTCGGTTCATAGCGTCCTCACTGGAAAGCACGCTCCCCGGTTCCATGCGCTGCATTGCGCCCGCGCCGGGGGAGCGGCCGGCGGGAGCGTGGGGGCGCAGCCCCCGTATGTGCACGGGCTCAGCCCGCTCCTACTTGACGTCGCCGGTCAGCACAGTGTACCCGAAGATGCGCAGCACCTCCTTGAGGTCGAGGCTGATCTTCGACCCGGGCGGCACTGCCGGATTGACCGAGGACAGGTCAATGTCGGGCACGGGGAACGAGCCGAACGCCCCACCGGCAAACGCACCGAGGAACTTGCCCACGAGCTGCTCCTTCACCAGTCCGACAAGGATGTCCTCCGCACCTGTCAGGGCGCCGGTGACCTGGGTGATTTCGACCTCCATGATCCGCGTCTTTCCAAGCGCCACCGAGATCTGCTTCCCGATGCCCGGCACGTCCACGCCCACGAGGTCGGCTTCCGCCTCCATGGAGGCATACATGGTCATGGCGACCGGTGCGCCGAACAGCGTCATGTCGCCATCCACGCGCATGTCGCCGATC
>VGRX01000633.1 GCA_016875215.1 Deltaproteobacteria bacterium | reverse complement strand
TGGCCGTGACCACCGCTGCCCCGCCCGACGCCCTGGACATCCTGCACCGGCTGCTGCACCGGGAGCTCAAGGCCCTCCAGGTCACCCGCGAGTCGAAGGACACGGCCCGCACCTCCGGGACCACGCCGGCCGAGGTGGTGGCATCGCTGCTCCTGAAGATCCGGGAGCGCCAGGGGATGCTGCCGGCTCCGGTCGCATCCGGCCAGGTCATCGATGCCGAGGTCGTCGATGTCACCGACGCCGGCGACCCCGAGGAGGACTGAACCGTGAAGAACGGCGTTTCGACTTCGCAGAACACGTCTCGGCCCGGCGCCCATGCGTCGACGGGGCGCGAGCTGCTGTCGGCGAACACGTCGCAGAAGACGACTTCTACGCGACCTTTCCGGGGCCCGAACCAGGGCCACCCGGACGCCTTTTCTACACTCTGTCCGTCCGGCGCAACCCGCGTCGGCAAGGAGAACGACCATGAGCGAGAACGTGAAGTGCCCGGCCTGCGGGAAGCAGGCGAGGTGGATGGGGTGTGTCGGCTGCGGGGATGACTCAGGCACCCTCGTTTGCCAAGCGTGTGGAGTAGCGATTCCGGGTGTAACGCTGGGGGAGCTGGTCCAGTCTTCCGGGGCCTGCGGCTCGGCCATCGGCACTCAGCCCGTCGTTCAGGGGGGCGGCCATGAAGCGGATTGACCTGGACGAAGAGCTCGTGCGGCGTCTCTACCTCGAGGGCAAACCGATGCAGCAGATCGCCGATCGGTTGAGTTGCTCCCGTCCCGTCATCGCCAGAGCGGTGCGCTGCATGGGTCTGACTCGTCAACGCCCCCGCCCATACCGGGACAGCCCAAACCCACGCGAGATCATCCTCGACGAGGAGGAGGTGACGCGACTGTTCGCAGCCAGGGTGCCGATGGTGCAGATGGCGAAGCGGCTCGGCTGCGGGCGGACCAAGGTGGCGGCGACCATTCGGAGACTGGGCCTTTCCCGAGTTGCGCCAACTCGCGGAAGGAGCGGGCCAGCCAGCCCACACTGGCGCGGCGGGAGAAGGATTACCCGTTCCGGGTATGTCCTCATCCAGGTCGGCCCAGACTATCCCGGCGCGCCAATCGGGGGACGCATGCTGGAGCACCGTCTGGTCATGCAGCGGGCGCTGGGACGGCCGCTACTGAGGCACGAGGTCGTCCATCACATCAACGGCGTCAAAACGGACAACCGCATCGAGAACCTCGCACTCATGACGCCGAGCGAACACGACAAGGAGCATTGGCGCAGCATGCCGAAAGAAGAACGTCGGCGGCGAGCCGCGCTCGGAACCGCGAGGCTGCTGGCGGCCACCGAAAGGAGAACCAGGCCCAGAACGAGAATCTGGTGTCGCTGCGGGTGCGGGCAGACCCTCCTGACTCCAGACAAGGACGGCAAGGCCCGATTGTTCATTCGGGGCCACCGGGGGCAGGCGAGGCACTACAGCGATTCCAATGCGTCCTCAAGGGCTGCGGTGTCTTCATGAACGTAGATTCGGCTCGTCTCCACGCACCGGTGCCCCAATGCCTTGGCGACGAGGAGGAGATCCTTGCTCCTCGCGTACAGACGTGTCCCGAAGGTATGGCGAAGACTATGGGGACTCAGGCCAGGCCGGTCGATTCCTGCCCAGCCCAACCACTGCTTGAAGCGGGCCTGCACTTGCCTGGAGGAAATGCGCTGCCGACGGTTCGACAGGAAGAGGGCCGGGCTCTCCGAGTCGGCAGCAGCTCGCCGTCGCAGGTAGTGGCGCAGCAGTCGGCGCAGGTCCGTGTTCAGGAACCGGGTCTCGATGCGGCCGCCCTTCACGTGCGCGGTGATGTGCTTTCCGTCGAGGTCCACGTCTGCAACGTCCAGGCCGACCAGCTCGGCAAGCCGGATCCCGGTGCCCAGCAGCAGCTCGAGCATGACCCGGTCCCGGTCGGCTGCCTCGCCCTTCCGGGCCGCCAGCTCCTTGACCATCCGCTTGCGCTCGGGGTCGGTGAGCACCTGGGGCGACCGCCTCTCGGTGCGCCGGATCTCCAGGCCCGCGGCAGGGCTGCGGGGCACCAGACCGGTGTCGGCCAGCCATGCGCCGAAGGAACGGAGGGCGGCCTTGCAGCGATTCACGGTAACGGGGGAGCGGGGCGAGCCATTCGCCTGGAGCTGGACCACGTCTGCGGCCACGAACCGGTGGACCCGGTCCGGCGTCAGCGCCTCCACGTCGAGGTCGCCGGCGTACCGAACCAGGCCCAGCAGATCACGCCGGTAGCAGTCGATGGTGCCCTCGCTCCGGCGGTTGGCCCGCAGAAAGGTCGTGAATTGCTCGACCGCCTGGGTGAGGGTCATGGTTTACTCCACGGGTGTGAAGCCGCGGAAGATGCCCTCGGCGTAGGTCTTGCGGTTGCTGCGGTCGCCCAGCCAGTCGGCGGCTTCGTCGAAGCCCAACTGGCGGGTGAGCCCGGCGATGGCCGGCACGTCGAGCATGTTGAACATCCCGCTGTCCCGGGCGGCCACGATGCCCTCG
>VGRX01000632.1 GCA_016875215.1 Deltaproteobacteria bacterium | reverse complement strand
AAAAAAAGGGGCTTTTGGGGGGGGGCTTCGGCCCGGTCGTGGCCGCGGGGCAGGTCATCGTCGGCCAGGAGCCGAAAAGCGCGGTCGCGATCACGACAGCGGCCGAAGTGCCGGTCTGCCTGGCCAGCTTCGCCATCTACGCCCTGAGCGGAACCATCGACTGGCGCCTCGCGGCGGCCCTGTGCGTCGGGGCCGGACTGGCCGGGCTGGTCGGCCCCCACGCCACCCGCCGGATAGCGACCGAGAGGATGCACTACGTCCTGGGCGCCCTCGTCCTGGCGCTGGGGGTGGCCACGCTGCTGAAGTCGTAGAAGGGGCGGACGGCCGGATTCCAGCCGTCGAGGGCCCCTGCATGGATGCCGGGTCCGTCCCGTCGGCGCAAAGCACCCGTGCAGGAATGAGTCGCACCGAGAGAGCCGATGCGGGTTCCGCTCCGCCGGCCGTCGTGCTAGACTCAGCCCCATGAAGGTCCTGCTCGTCCATCCCCCCGTCTGCGACCCGACCATGCCGTACGTGGCCACGCCGCTTCTGGCCGCCGTGCTCGAGCGTGAAGGCATCGAGGTCGGCCTGGTCGATGCCAACGTGGAAGCGCTGGACTGGCTGCTGGCCGCCCCCCGGCTCCGGGATCTCGAGGCCCGGGTGCGCAGGCGGTTCGACCGGCTGGATCGGTCGGCCGGCCTCGACCACGGCAGGCAGCTTGCCTGGCTGGCCCTGCACGATGGGCTGCGTGCTGCCGCTGCCCTGCGGCATTCCGGAAAGACCGTCGGCCGAGCGAGGAACGACCGGGGCTCGATCGAGGAGGCCAAGGATCTCCTTCGGGGCCGTCGCGGAGACCTCTTCTTCGACCCGGCCCACTACGGTTGGGCGGCCGACACGGTCGAAGCAGCGTTGCGGCTGGTGAGCGCCGCGTACTCGCCGGTCTCCATGGACCTGAGGTCGTATCGTACGCCCTTCGCGTTCCTGAACGAGCAGGAGATCCGCTCGGACGCGTCTCCTGAGCATGACCCGATGCACGGCTACTTTGCGGGGCCGCTGAGCGACCGGATCGATCGGGAGCGCATCGACCTGGTAGGCATCTCGGCGGTGTTTCCGGGGCAGCTCCAGCCGGCGTGGTCCCTGGCATGGACGCTGAGGCAGCGGTTCCCGGGGTTGCGCCTCGTCGTCGGGGGACCGGCGCTCACGCAGCGCATGGTGCACTTGCCGGACGCGACGGCCACGCGCCTTCTCGTCCCGTTCGACGCGGCCGTGCTGTTCGAGGGGGAGGAGGCACTATGCGACATCGTACGGGAGGCAGCGGCCGGCCGGATGCCGTTCGGGCTGATCCGCGGGACCCCGTCGAGGGACCTTGCCTCGCTTCCCTTCCCGTTGTTCGAGCGGCTCCCGCTGGAACGCTATCTGGCCCCGGAGCCGGTCCTTCCCTACGATGCCAGCCGGGGGTGCTACTGGGGGCGGTGTTCCTTCTGCCACTACGGGCCGGTGGCCGAGGGAACGGCGAAGTACCGGGAGCGGCCGCTCGAGACGATTGTGGCTCACGCCGCTAGGATGCGTGCGCTGGGAGCCCGGATCATCTACCTGTCGCACGACACGTTGTCGCCTGCGCTGGGCAGCCGGCTGGCGCGGGCACTCGCCGAAGGAGAGGTCGGCGTGCGCTGGGGGTCGGACCTCCGCCCGGAGCCGGCCATCACTCCGGACTGGTGCCGGCAGGTGGCACAGGGGGGAGCGCTGGCCTTCTCGCTCGGAATCGAAAGCGGTTCCCCCCGCGTCCTGGAGCGGATGGACAAGGGAACGACCGCAGAGGCCGCCTCACGTGCAGTCCGGAACCTTGCCGGCGCCGGCATTGCGGCCGAGGCCATGGTCTTCCTGGACTTCCCGACCGAGACCGCGGCCGAGGCCGGCGAGACGCTTTCGTTCCTGGAAGAGCACCATCCCTTCCTCTCCCTGTTCATGTGCGGCACTTTCGGGCTGACTCACGGCTCGGGCGTGGCCCGTCATCCGGAGCGTTTCGGCCTGGAATCGGTGTTCAGCGTCGCGGGGGACGAGTTCCGGACTGCGCTCTTCTACGAGGAGGCGGGGGCGGGCAAGAGCGAGCGTGAGCGTGAGAGCCTGGACTCGAAGCTCGCGGCCGTGGCCCGCAGGTGGTACCTGCGCCCCTACCCGTGGGCGGGAAGCCTCTCTACTGCGCATACGCTGCTCTGGGTGGACCGGTACGGCCCCGGCGTGTTCCGCGAGCGAGGTCCCTCTCCGCCCGCTCCGCTGCCCCGGACGAAGCTGCGTGCGCGGTACTCCGATGCACCCCTGCGGGAACAGGCCATGGCCGTGGAAGCCGAGATCTGGCATCGGCTGGTGTACGAGGAGCGGAGGGTCGGGCGGGACGCGTGGAAGCGGGCGGCAGCCGAGCTGTCGGGGCGGCCGCTGCGTCCATCACGACGCTGACCGCAAAGCGCAGCAGAGGGAGATGGCCGATCACCTGTTCAGCTCGGTGCAGCTTTCCTGGAACGAGTTCCCTCTCCCCCCTTGTGCGTCCGCCGGAACTCGGCCTGGGG
>VGRX01000631.1 GCA_016875215.1 Deltaproteobacteria bacterium | reverse complement strand
CGCATTGTCCCCCACATCCATCGGGACCGCACGTCCGGTTCTTGCACTGGGGAAAGCAGCGACACGAGCCGTCCTTGCACGAATCGCCGGGGGGGCATTCGCCGCACACACCACCGCAGCCGTTGCTGCCGCATACGCGCCCCTGACACGACGGGATGCACTCGCACCTGCCGTCATGGCATTCCGGCCGACTGACGTCGCAAGTCCCGCAGACACCTCCACAGCCGTCGGGACCGCACTCCCGCCCCGGGCATCGAGGCACGCAGATGCACTCCCCGTCCCGGCACTCGTCCTGGCTGCCCAGACATTCTCCGCAGCTTCCGCCGCAGCCGTCGCCTCCGCACATCCTGCCCTCGCAGCTCGGGATGCACTCGCACTTCCCAGAAGAGGAGCAGATGACCCGCCCCTGCGGCTCGGGCGCGTAACAGTGCCCCTCATGGCACGTCATCCCCTCGCCGCAGCCCCCACAGTCCCACATGCCGGCAGGCCCGCAGGTCTGGTTCATACACTCGAGGGCGCGCAGCAGATTCCCATCGTAGCGGAGCAGGCGCTGGATGCCCCAGTCCTCCTCGGTCAGGTACACCGAAAGGACGGCAGCCCCCGCCAGGGCGGCGATGAGCACGACAGCGGCGGCAAGGCCTATGACGACCTTCGTCCTGGTTCGCAGCCGTCTCCGGCGGCGAACTGGGCGGCAAGCCACGGCCTCTCCAGTCTGCCCCGACTCCGTCAGCTCCTGGCCGACGGGCTCTCCGAGCGCCCGTCGAAGGTCCGACAGCATCTCCGAAGCATCGTGGAATCGGTCGTCCGCCCCCTTGGCCAGTGCAGCGTGCACGATGTCGGCCAACCAGTCGGGGCAGTCCGGACGTTGCTCCTTGATCGGCGGCGGCTCGCGGAACCGATGTCCGTCCATGGCCTCCCCCCCGGTTTCCGTGGTCTGCGGGAAGGGTACCGTCCCAGCCAGCATCTCGTAGGCCATGACTCCGACGGAGTAGACGTCCGACGCCGGGGTCGCCTCGCCCCCGGTTACCTGCTCAGGACTCATGTACTCGAACGTCCCCACGACACCGCGAGTGCGAGTGAGCTTCTCCATCCCGGCGGCCCGGGCGATGCCAAAGTCCATGAGCACCGCCCGTCCGGCGGAAGTGAGCATAACGTTGGAGGGCTTGATGTCCCGGTGTACGACCGGGGGGGCCGCACCGTGGGCGTGTGAAAGCGCCAACAGCAGCTCCCTGAGGATGCCCGCCACCTGGAGCGGGTCCATGCACGTTCCCGCCTCGGCGTGTCGCTCAAGCACCTTGTCCAGCGGCTCGCCCTCCACGTAGTCGGTGACTAGGAAGAACCGCCCCTTCTCCTCGAAGAAGTCGATGAGCCGCACGATCCCCGGATGACGCAGGCGGGCCAGTGTCCTCCCTTCCTCCAGGAACCTGCGCCGGGAGCGTTGCTCGACCATGAGGTTGGGCCACAGGGCCTTGATCGCCACTCGCAGGCCGGTGTAGGCGTGCTCGGCCAGGTGCACCTCGCCCATTCCGCCCGTTCCGAGCAGGCGCTTCAACTCATACCGCTCGACCATGGTTCCGGGTGGAAGCGTCCCGCGCTCCGGGGCCTCTTCGTCCAGCCGCGCACCGCATCTTGCGCAGAGCGTTCCCGATCCGGGGTTCTTCTCCCCACAGCCCGGGCACTCGCGCACTGCCGTGCCCTGTGCCCGCCCCTCGTCCGATTCCGTGCTCATTCCCTCAGCCCCCTTTGGGCAACGTCCTTTCTACTCCTGCTCCACGAACACCGGGACAGCCTCGATGCCTGCCTTCCGGTACATCTCCTCCGCCTCTCTGGCCGATGCCGGACCGCCCAGGTCCCGCTGCTTGAATCGCCCCTCCGAGAGAACCGAAGCGAACAGCTCGTCCGGCGGCAGCAACGCCAGGACCCGCCGGGCTCCGACGGTCCCGCAGAGCTTTCCGATGTCGAGCCCCGGAGCCTCATAGCGCCGAGCGGATCCGAGCACCATGCTCCCCTCAGGAACGCCCATCGCAGCCAGGAGAATCGCCATGACCTCGGTCCGCGAGATGTGCCCCCTGGGGCAGATCGGATGCCACAGGACCAGGGGAACCTGATATTGGCGGTACAGACCGGACGCTGCTGCCAGGAGGGCGGCCAGACGTGGATCGACGCTGAGAGGATCCCGGCCAAAGTCGTACCCCGGCGACACGCCGTGAACGACGACGGCATCGAACTTCCCTTCCGGCACGTCACTGGACACTCGGGCAGCGGGGGGGAAATCGGGAGCCAGCCGAAGACCGACCACGGAATGCAGGACCGCAAATGCCTCGGCCTGCCGGAACAGATTGGTCGCCCGCTCGATGTGATCACTCTGTGCCACGAGGATGCCAGACCGGAAGCCCCTCGCCCTTGCCAGCATGGCAGCGTCACGAGCGTTCTCTTCCGTATCCACGGAGCCGTTCTCTACAACGATTCTCCCCAGCGGGACTCCAAGTCCCTGTGCTATCAGTGCCATCATCTCGGCCTCGGCGATGAGGCCCCTCGCGTTTT
>VGRX01000630.1 GCA_016875215.1 Deltaproteobacteria bacterium | reverse complement strand
TCCTGGCCTCCCCGCCGGACAGCTACTGCGGCCGATCGCCCAAGAGCAAAGGCACGTTCCGGTGGACGAAATCCCTCTCGCAGAAGGAGATGGATGAGAAGGTGGCCAAGACACGCGACATCGGCAGCGTCATCGGCGTCGAGGTGCAGCACCGCGGCGTGTCGGGCCGCGTGAACAGGATCCGCATCCGCGGCTCCAAGGGGGACCTCGAGGTCACGGGCGAGCTGGTGATCCGGCGCCTGTTCGGGGGGCTCAAGAGCAGCCTTTTCGTGGTGAAGAAAGAGGTGCAGGCCGGCAAAGCCGCCGAGTGGGTCTTTTCCGGAGGCGGCTTTGGTCATGGTGTCGGGATGTGCCAGCTCGGTGCGACGGAGATGGCCCGGGACGGGAAGTCGTTCCTCGACATCCTCCGGTTCTACTACAAGTCCGTCACGGTGAAGAGGATCTACTAGGTATGGGCTCGCTCCTCGGCCGTGTGGCCCACAGCCGCCTGATCCCTCCGGCAGTGCTTGCCGGCATCTACGTCTACCTGCTGGCCCTGCTCATCCCGTTCCTCCGCTCCAACAACCTGATGCAGGGGGACGGAGCAGGACACCTGGCGCTCGTGGAATTCACGGCGGAACATCTCCTTCCGTTCGGGAGCGGCTGGTGCGATCGGGTGTGGACCGGGTTTCCTGCGGGACAGCTCTATCCGCCGCTGTTCCACGTGCTGGCGGGGGCCCTTTCCTACCTGGTCGGGTCGGTATTTGCGATCAAGCTGCTGATCTGTGCCACCTGGCTCGTGATTCCGGGCACCCTGTACTTCCTGAGCGGTCACCTTGCACAGCGGGGACGGTTCCGCTGCCCGCTGCTCCAGGCATCGCTGCTGCTCGTGACCTGGAGCGGCGTGAACGTGCCTTCGAATCTCCTCGGTGCGCGGGAGGCGCTCGGGACCAACCTGGAATCGTCGGTCGCCAACGGGATGTACCCGTCGGCGCTGGGCTTCCTCTTCTTCGTGCTGGTGCTCCTGCTGCTGGTCGAGCCGAAGCGGCCGCGGCCTGTGCTTCTCGGCCTGGCCCTGGCGGCTGCGGTGCTTTCCCACCCGGTCTGGGCGATGCTGGCAGCGGCGGCTGCGGTCGCTGCAGCCGTGCGGGATCTGCTGATCGAGCGGAGGATGGGGCTTTTCGCCCGATACGCGCTGGCGGCTCTGCTCTCGTCTTCCCTGTCTGCGTTCTTCGTGGTTCCGATGCTGGCCCATTCCGACCTGATGGACCCCATCCACCTGCCTTCCAAGTGGGGTTCCGGGGTATGGGCCATGGCTGCAACCGCTGCCGCAGTCATCGGATGGCGCTGGAAGCGTATGCCGCGGGCCACTCACCTGTTGGCGGTTCTCGGTCTGGCGGTCGTCCTGGTGGTCGCTGCGGGAGATCGCCTGGAGCTGCCGTTCCACCTGTTCCGGCTTACGGTTCCGATGATGTTCCTCCTGCTGCCCGCGCTGTTTGCGGCAGTTCACTTCCAGCACGACCCGGTGCCGGTGGGCGAGGATACCGACAGTTGTGCGACCCCTCCTCCCACGGGGGACGGACGCGTGGTACCGCTGCTGCGGTTCGGCAACTTCGTGATGGCTCTGGTCCTGACGGGCATCTTCCATGCAGCGCAGGTGGGGGAGATGAAAGGCAACCCCGACCTGCCACGGCTCAGGCTGCCCGGATATGAGCGGTCGGAGGGGAGGATCATGGCCCTGGCGGAAGAGCTTCACACGCCGGGCTACATGGCCCTTCCGTACGGCGTCGTACGGGCGGGCGGGGCCGTCTCCCACGGCATCTCCGTCGAGTCGGCATCCGCGGCCCAGGCCGTAGTCGGCCTGGTGACCCGCCTCAACCCAGGCGTATATACGTGGGGTGTCGACAACCGGAACAGCCCGGTGCTGAAGACTCCGGACCCGGACCTCAATCTCGGTCGCAGACAGCTCGACCTGCTTGGCTTCTCGCATCTGCTCACGGACCGCGTGGACCGCATCCCTCCGTGGGCAAAGGGCGGGAAGGCTCCGGTAACCCACCGCTTCCCCAACTTCGTTGCTCCGAGTCCGGCAGCTCGGGAGCGATTGGGCAGCTCCATCGAGTTCTCGCGGGACGGCGCCGCCCTCGTCTTCCGCCTGCATCCGCTGGGCGGAGGCGGCCTGGTCGATTCGAGCCTCCCGTTCCTTGGCGTTCCGGTGGAGTCGTGGCGCAAGTATGCCATGCTCTGGTTCGCGAACGGCGGCCTGGCCCCGGTCCCGACCGTCGGATTCGAAGGGCAGTTGCAGCCGGACCACACGGCGTCGGCTCGGGTCACCCACCTGTCCGATTCCGGTGACCGCCTGGAGATCGCGCGCTCGGGAGGCGGTCCATTCTCCCCGCTGTACGTGAAGATCCCGTGGCATCCTCATTGGACCGCCACCGGCGAGGACGGTTCTCCTTCTCCCCTGTATCGGGCCGGGCTCGGAATGCTCCTTCTTGCCCCTCCGGGGACCACCACGCTAGAATACGTTTCCGGCTGGTGCGACGTGGTCGGGCGGTCCCTGACCCCC
>VGRX01000629.1 GCA_016875215.1 Deltaproteobacteria bacterium | reverse complement strand
GGAGCACCAGGGAGATGAAGACCTTGACGGCCGTGATCCTCGAGAAGTCGGCCTTGGCATCGTCAAAGGCGTCCTCCATGCCCATGGCCTTGAGGATGCGGGTCAGCTCCACGTCGTACTCGCTCTTGAACGTGGGCAGGATCACGGTCCCTTCCCTGGACTCGAACTGGCCGATCCAGGCATCCCAGCTCTCGGAGGTCAGGGTGGCCAGGAAGTCGGCCAGCACGACCTTGTCGTCGGGCCGGAACAGGAACATGGCGAAGCGCTTGTTGGTGTACGTTTTGGAGACCGCCTTGAACCCCTCGGCATCCAGGTACATGAAGTGGCCGGCCTGCGACATCATCGGCACTTCCTCGGTCTTGCCATCGGCCAGGTTGAAGGTGCGCCTGGTCGTAAGCTTCTTGTCGAACGTGACGGCCCAATCCCCCTTGAACCAGGTGGCGTTGAGCAGGTAGAGCACCCCGTCGGGGTCGAGCCTGTCCAGGATCTTCTTGATCTTCCCCTTCGTGTTCTTCGAGGTCCAGTCGTTGATCCTGTCGAGCGACTTCTTGTCTTTGAAGTCCACCGCTTCGGCTGCGGCGGCGAAGAAATCCTGGAGCCGCTTGATGAAGTCCTGGCGGATCTCGACGCCTGCCTTCAGCCAGACCGAATTCGCCACCTGGAGCGCGACCCCCTTGCCTGAGTCCTGGATGTCCTTGGACAGCTCCTGAGCGGTCCTGTTGACGTCGTCGAGCTTGAGCTCCTCGAACCCGAGCGCGGCCTTCAGGGCTTTCATGGTCTCGTTGTTGGCCCCGTTGAAGAGCATGGTCATGGCCATGTGGACGGAGAACGGCGAGATGAACACGTTGGCCCGCGGGTCCTTCTTCATGACACGGCCGAACAGGTCGATGGCAAACTTCGTGCTCCCCTTGACAAATGCATCCTTGGGCGGCACTTCGGCATTGGCGGCGGGTGCTGCAAAGGCGACGAGCAGCGCTGCGGCTGCAAGTCCGGCGGCGATGCGAGAGAAGCTCCTCATGTTCCATCCCTCCTCAGGTTGTCGAACAGTGTGACCGCGACCTCGGTCGGTCGCTGGCTGTTATAGCTTGGCTCCCGAACGTCGGACAAGGCTTTTCGGCCAACCCGCAACGGACGACGAGGAGAGCGGACGATCCGGGTCCCGGGGCCCACAGTCCCGGGGGCCACGGTTGCCTCGGGAGCGAGGACAGGCTATGCTCCGATCGGCCGGAGCCGGGGAGGCGGGCGCCTGCGCTGGTTCCTGGCGGCCTGCGATGCAAGCGGGGGGCGCTGTCTCTTGCGGAAGCGGGCGCAACCGGCAACGCACCGAGGGTTGCATGGCGGAGAGCGGATACGGCGGAATGCGTGTGCTGGTGACCGGCGGTGCCGGGGCCATCGGGGTGAACCTGTCGGCCAGGCTGCTGGAGCTGGGTGCGTCGGTCGTGGTGCTGGACGACTTCTCGTCCGCATACGAGTGGAACCTGCCGAACGGAGTGGAGCTGGTCCGGGGGGACGTGCGTGACGAGAGCGCTCTGGCCGAGGCGTTCGGGAAGCGGCCGAACCGCGTGTTTCACCTGGCCGCGCACTTTGCGAACCAGAATTCGGTGGACCACCCGGAGACGAGCCTGGACGTCAACGGCATGGGGACGCTGCGGGTGCTCGAGCGCTGCCGTCAGGCCCGGGTGGAGCGGGTCGTGTTCGCGTCGTCGGGGTGCGGCGTCTACGGGCCCGAATGCCCGCTGCCGTTTCGCGAGGAGCAGGTGTCGCTGAGGCTGCATACGCCGTACCAGCTCACGAAGCTGCTGGGGGAGCTGCTGGGCAACTACTTCCATGTGCACTACGGCCTGCCGTTCGTGAGCGCCCGGCTGTTCAACGTGTACGGCCCCGGCGAGGTGCCCGGGCACTACCGGAACGTGATTCCGAACTTCTTCTTCCGGGCCATTCGCGGGGAAGCGCTCCCGATCACGGGGACGGGCGAGGAGACGCGGGACTGGACCTTCGTGCGCGACGCCGTGGATGCACTTCTGGCCATGGGTACCTCCGAGGCCGCGGTCGGAGAGGCGTTCAACGTGGCCTCCGGGACGGAGGTCAGGGTCATCGACATGGCCGAGGACGTCAACCGGATCACCGGCAACAAGGCCGGGATCCGCCACCTCCCGAGGCGGGACTGGGATGCCAAGACGCGGCTATGCGCCTCGATCGGGAAGGCCCGTGCTCTCCTGGGGTATGAACCTCGGGTACCGTTTCGCGAGGGGCTGGAACAGGTGCACGCCTGGTTCACAGGGTGCTGGAATTCCATCCGGGCATCGACCGACCTGGAGTCGTAGCCCGGTGCCGAGGTTTGCATTGACTCCGCGGGATACTGTAGTAGTGTGGAAGCCATGAGGTGATCCCTGATGAAGGTCGCTTGTCCCAATTGCGGCGATTCCCAGGAAGTGACGGTCGAACACGGGGCTGCTGCCGCCCGCGCCAAGTGCGGTCGCTGCGGCACGTCGTTCCTTGTGCGGGTCAAGGAGAAGGGCAAGGAGCAGGAGGCCGGCGACGACCAGA
>VGRX01000628.1 GCA_016875215.1 Deltaproteobacteria bacterium | reverse complement strand
GAGATGCTGGAGCCGGATCACTACAGCCGATCGGTGATCGAGCACGCACTCCAGGCGGGAACGCCCCTCCTCATCGACGACGCCCTGCTCGATCCACGCTTCGGGGCAGCCGAGAGCGTGCTGTCGCACCAGCTCCGCTCTGTGCTCTGCTTCCCCATCGTTGCCGGGGGAAGGGCACTGGCTGCCATCTACCTGGAGAACAACTCCGGGTCCAACTGCTTCCGGCCGTTCCACGTGGACGTCGTGCGGATGCTGGCCGGCCAGATCTCTGTGGCCATGGAAAACGGCCTGGCCTTTGCGCGCATCGAGGAGATGAACCGCGAGCTCGAAGCCCGGGTGCAGGCACGCACCCGGGAGCTCGAGGAAGCGGGCCGAGAGCTCGAGGCGAAGAACGACGAGCTGACCTCCACCCTCGACGACCTGCGCAAGACCCAGGATGCCCTCGTGCAGCAGGAGAAGCTGGCCTCCGTCGGGCGCCTTGCTGCCGGGGCGACGCACGAGATCAACAACCCGCTCAACTTCGTGCAGGGCGGAGCCTACGCCGTCGACCGAAAAGTAGCCCAGGTCGATGCACTCGTGCGCTCGAGCGAGCTCCAGACCGAGCGGATTCTCAAGCTCGTGCAGGAGACCCGCGGCCTCTGCGCCATCCTCATCAACGGCGGCAATCGGATCAAGAACATCGTGGAAGGACTCTGGAACGTCGCTCACGGGCGGGAACAGGCCCTGGAATCGTATGATATCCGGCGCAGCATCGAGAGCACGGTGGCGCTGGTGACGAGCCAGCCCCGTCCCGGGCTCACCATCGAGACCGAACTGGCGGAGATCCCGCTCATCGTCTGTTCGCCGGGACACATCGACCAGCTCTTCCTGAACCTCGTGCTCAACGCCGTCGACGCGATGGACGGCCGCGGAACCATCCGGCTGAGATGCTGGGCCGAGGAGGGATGCGTGGCGGCCTCCGTCAGCGATACCGGCCGGGGCATTCCGGCTGAGATCAGGAACCAGATCTTCGAGCCGTTCTTCACATCCAAGCCTCCCGGCAAGGGGGCCGGCCTGGGGCTCGCCATCTGCATGGGAATCGTAACCCGCCGCGGAGGTGCCATCACCGTGGAGAGCGAGCCGGGCAAGGGGGCAACGTTCATCGTGCGCCTGCCCCTGCAACTGCCGGATGGGGTCCGTGAGCAGCCCGTATTCTGGAAGGAACCGAGGTGAGAACATGACCAGGCATACCATTCTCGTCGTCGACGACGAGGTCAATACCCTCCAGGTGATGAAGAGCCTGCTCGAGGACGAGTACACCGTTCTGACGGCCGAGTCCGGCCAGGAAGGGCTCGAACGACTGGCACAGGCCGACATCGACATGGTGATAGCCGACCAGCGCATGCCCGGCATGAGCGGCGTCGAGATGCTGGTGGCCATGAAGCGCCTGAAGCCGGACTGCATCCGCATCGTCCTGACCGCGTATGCCGATTTCGATGCCGTGGTGCTGGCGTGCAACCAGGGGGACGTGTACCGCTTCGTGCTCAAGCCGTGGAATCCGGACGAGATGGAGATCGTCGTGCGCCAGGCGCTGGAGCATCGCGACGCGGTGCGGGCAAGGGAGGAACTGCTCGTCCGTCTCGAGCGGCAGAACCGCGAGCTCGAGAAGGCATGGGCCGAGCTGAAGGAGGCCCAGGACACGATGGTCCGTTCGGAGAAGCTGGCCGCGGTGGGCAAGCTGGCCGGAGGCATGTTGCACGAGCTGAAGAACCAGCTCTTCCTTGTGATGATGGCCGACGACTTCAAGAAACGCTACTGGTACGACGAGGAGCTCAGCCACTTCCTCGAGTCCATCGGGGGGCTCAACCACATCGTGACCGACATGCTCGACGGCTACCGGCACTACGTGAGTGGGCGCAGGCCGACGCTGATACTGGCGGAAGAGGACATCGAGAAGCTGACCGCAGACGTCGTGGCGCTCACCTCTTCCGCAGCCTATGCGTTGAACCGTACCATCGAGCAATCCGTCCTCGGCCCCCTCCTGGTGGTATGCGATCGCCACAAGATCAAGCGGGTGTTGACCAACCTCATCCGAAACGCGTGCGAGGCAACCCCCGAGGGGGGGAAGATCGTCCTCGGCCGGCGCGTGGAGGGGGACGAAGTCATCCTCGAGGTGAGCGACAACGGGTCCGGCGTTTCTCCGGAGAACCAGCAGCGGGTGTGGGAGCCGTTCTTCACCACCAAGGGGGACGCAGGGCTCGGTCTGGGGCTCGACCTGTGCCGCAGCTTCGTCGAGGGCCATGGGGGCGGCATCTCCTGCAGTTCGGTGCCGGGAGAGGGGGCGACGTTCACCGTACGCCTGCCGCTTGGGGGGCCCGGGCGCATCCCGCCCGCCTGAGGGTCCTGATTTCGACCGGCGTGTGCGGCTACAGCAGGGGGCGCAGGGCCGCGGCGAGAGCCGCGTACTCCTCGATCCGGTTGTACGCCTGGCACGACACCCGCAGCAGCCGGCATCCGAGCGCAGGCCACCGAATGACGGGGACCTCGATCCGCTGCCGGTCCACGAGAGCATC
>VGRX01000627.1 GCA_016875215.1 Deltaproteobacteria bacterium | reverse complement strand
GGGACCGGCAAGTCCGGTACAGCGTTGTCCTGCAACGACGGGAACCCGTGCACGGACGATGCCTGCGACGCAGAAAAGGGCTGCGTGCACGAGGACAACACGGCACCTTGCGACGACAAGGACGTGTGCACCACGGGTGACCAGTGCAAGGGCGGGGCCTGTGTTCCCGGCCCGGCGCTCGCCTGCGACGACGGGAATCCGTGCACCGATGACGCGTGCGACGCCGGTGTCGGGTGCAAGCACACGCCGAACAACGCCCCGTGCGACGACGGCAACGCCTGTACGACCGGAGACCTGTGCAAGGAGGGGAAGTGCACGTATGCGGGGGCCAATGCCTGCGCCGACGGGAATCCGTGCACCCTCGATTCGTGCGACCCCAAGGTGGGCTGTGTGTACACGATGAGCTCCGCCTCGTGCGACGACGGGAACCTGTGCACCACCGGCGATCATTGTGAGCTCGGAAGCTGCGTCGGTGCGGGGAAGCTGACCTGCAACGACGGCAACGTCTGTACGGACGATTCCTGCGCACCGGGAGCCGGGTGTCAGTTCGTGGCGAACCAGGCGCCATGTGACGACAAGAACCAGTGCACCACCGGGGACCAGTGCAAGGCCGGCTGGTGCGTCGGCGGGGGGGCGTTGCCGTGCGACGACGGCAACCCGTGCACCACGGATGGTTGCCTGCCGGTATCCGGCTGTGTCAACGCTGCGGTGAAAGACGGGGGGCCGTGCGGAAAGCTGGCGGGCGAGACGTGCGTGGCTGGCAAGTGCGTCTGCACGCCGGACTGCACGGGCAAGAAGTGTGGCGACGACGGCTGCGGGGGACCGTGTGGCCAGTGCCAGGGGCAGGAAGCGTGCGTGGGCGGCAAGTGTGTCTGCCAGCCGGCGTGCGTGGGCAAGCAGTGCGGGCCCGACGGCTGCGGCGGGTTGTGCGGCCTGTGCCAGGCCCCCACAGCGTGCGTGGACGGTCTGTGCGTGTGTGAGCCGGCGTGTGCGGGCAAACAGTGCGGGCCGGACGGATGCGGCGGAGAGTGCGGACAATGCCAGGGGCAGGACCTCTGCGTGGGAGGCAAGTGCGTGTGTCAGCCGGCGTGTGCAGGCAAGCAGTGCGGAGCGGATGGCTGCGGCGGGTCGTGCGGCCTGTGCCAGGCACCGACGTCCTGCGTCGGCGGCCTGTGCGTGTGCGTGCCGGCCTGCGCAGGCAAGGTGTGCGGTGACAACGGGTGCGGAGGCTCCTGCGGCCAATGCCCGGGTCTGCACATCTGCAACGCAGGCAAGTGTGTTGCTGCGTCGTGCGGAACCGGAGTGACGTTCGGCAACGGTTGCGTGTGGACCAATCCGGGCTCGCATTCGTTCGTGATTCCCGAGGGGGTGTTCACCCTGGACGTCACCCTGATCGGCGGCGGTGGCGGCGGCGGGAGCGGCTTCTACTACCCGGGAGGGGGCGGCGGGTCCGGCTACTACGAGATCAAGAAGGCGTACGGGGTCGTGCCCGGAGCGTCCGTGGCAATCCAGGTCGGCTCGGGAGGGGGGATGGAGGTGGCCGGTGTGGCCAGCAAGTTCGGGAACCTGGCCGTCAACGGCGGGCAGCCGGGCAAGCCCCACTCCTCGGGCGGTCCCCAGGACAGCGCCAAGGGAGGAGACGGCGGTTCCGGGGGAGGGGCCGGGTACACCAACTCCGGTGACGGCGGCGGCAAGGGCAGCGGCATCACCATGCAGGGAATGGCCGGAGCCGGCGGCCAGCCTTCCCCGTCACAGAATATCCAGGCCTGGAGCGGCCAGGGCTTCGGAGCCGGCGGCGGCAGCGACCCGGGCACGTCCGGTTACAGCATCTGCGGCGGGGTCGGTGGAACCAACGGCGGCAACGGCATCACCGTGGGCCCGTGCGGCGGCGGTGGCGGCGGGGCCGGCGGACTCGTGATCCCGGGCTACAACAACAATCCGGGATCGGGCCAGACCACCGCAGGAACCAACGGCGTCATCTGGGTCACCTGGTAGCCGGGTAGGACCCGGTACCATCACGTCGCAGACGCACCGCACCTACGGACCGGCCAAGACATGACGGCCGGTGGGCTTCGCTCCGATCCGCCGGCAGGAGGGGGCCGTTCGTCCTATTGGGGCGGCGGTGTCCCATTCGTCCCATTTGTCCTATTCGTCCTATTCGTCCTATTGCCGTTCTGCCCCGCCGCACCGCACCTACGGACCGGCCGAGACATGACGGCCGGTGGGCTTCGCTCCGGTCCGGGGGTTCTTTCTCGGCGACCTTCAAGGTCGGCCCGGAATCGGCATCGTGCATCGGCCTACGAGTGCGGCGACACCAGGCGGACGATCCGGAACCGGCTCCACTACCAACCGGCTACAGAGCTACTTCCCCTTCGGACGGGCGTTCCAGAGCAGGGAGGCCGTAAAGGCGGACACGAGCGAGATGGCTGCCAGCGTGTAGAACACCGGCGTCCAGTTTCCCCCGGACTTGTCCAGGATCTTGCCGACGCCGAAACCCGAGACGATCGAGGCCCCGAGGTTCCCCATGGCCATGATGAACCCCGTGGCGCTTTT
>VGRX01000626.1 GCA_016875215.1 Deltaproteobacteria bacterium | reverse complement strand
GCCGTTTCCCGACAGGGCACGCCCGGCGCGCGGCACCGCCAGCCCGACACTCCTACATCAGGACTGGATAACCGGGGGGTACGGGCCGCCCGATACCCTGTCCACCTCCCCGAATGCCGGATGAGGCCCTTGTGGCCGGGGGAATTCGGGCTGACCCAATGTCCGCCGGGCAAGAGTTTCCTCCTCTGGTCGTCCACGCCAGTTCCATGGCTCGGCGATCAGAGCTACGCTGTCAGTTTCGGTTCCGGATATGCTCCGACCGTTGGTCTTGACGAGGTCGGTTGGGCCCGCTGCGTGCGCACCGTCCCGTAGGGCTGCTGACTCGCGGTTCACACCATCGCGCCCGGCCCCTCGTTGAGCTTCCAGAGCCGGTACTTGCGCGTCCGCGGCTCCCACTCCAGGATGCGGCCCTTGTCCTCATCGAGGAAGACCAACTGCTTGTCTCCCTCGAGACTCGACCACCTTCCCTCGCGAACCGGGCCGCCCGCGAGGGGATCCCACTGGATCGCCACCTTGGACTTGTACTGCCACGCCGCTGCGACCTTCTCCATCAGTTGCTTCGAGTCGACCGTCCACAGGCGATACCATCCGGACGGCCAGTGCCAGCAGAGGATTTGCGGACTGCTGGAGCTACGCACAGCCACCAGACGGTGACCGTACCGCACCGAAGTCCACTTGCACCGCGACAACGGCTCTGACGAGGTGCCGCCGACCCCGACGAACGGGATCGATGGCGCCTTCGCCTCGGTCAGCGGACGCTGGTACGTCCAGACGCAGCACTCCTCGGTGCTCGGGTTCCAGTCCAGGACGAGGTCGCCACCGAGATGGATCATCTCGGCAGGCCCCTTGAGTCGCGGCCACTCTCCCCAAGCCACGCATCGGAACTGCGCGTCGGCGTCGAAGATCGCGAACTTCCCGCTTGCCCGGTTCGACACGAGCAGTTGCCCGGATCCCAGGCACCCGAGTTGAACGTCGGCAAGGTGGTCGGTCGCCGCGTTCCAGAAGACCTTCTTCAAGGAGGGCACGAAGCTCGCGAGATTCCCCTGCGGGAAGAGGTCGGTCAGCGGATCCGCCTGGCCACGCCCTGGATCGAACTTGGGGTTGGGGTCGTACTTCCACATCCGGAAGCCCGGCGTGGTTCCGGTGATGTCCATGTCGAGCACGCGCTTCCCACCGAGAGGGCACAGCCGATGACCGCCGTCGACGGACTGCCACTTGCCGGTCGCTGCGGCCGGGACCGCGAACAACCGCGCCCACCTGCCTGCCCTCGGCAGGCGGTCGTAGGCCAGTTGGACGGGATCCGCCTTCGCGAGTTCGCGTTCGCGGGTCTCGAACGCGTACTCGCGCACCTTCGCGATCTCGCCGGTGTTCGGGTCCTTCCAGATCCGGCAGTACTCGACCACCCTGGGGCCGAAGTCCTCGATCCTGCTGCCCGGCCACCCGTCGCCGCCGTCCTTCCATTCCTTCCACTTCTGCGTGTCGAGCTTCCAGTGCTCGAGCACGTCGCCGTGGATCCTGCCCAGCACGAAGCCGGGACGCTTCACGGGGTCGTCGCCCGAAGTGCCGATGTAGTCGTCACCGAATCCACCGGTGCCGACGACGATGCCCCTGACGGCAGTCTGCAAGTGGTTGGCGTGCAGGCTGCCAGCCGCGTAGGCGTCATCCCGGTACTTCGTGTCCGCCCGGAACTCGTGGATGTGCCCCCCCAGGGCCAACCGAACGCCGCCCTTGACCAGTTTGCCGAGGAACACCCGGCTCACCGCGGACAGGTTTCCCGCGTCCCACCCGCCGTAGGAGGCGTAGCCGTTGTGGTAGAAGGCCACGATCCACGACGCCCTTGGGTCTATCGCGAGGTTCTCGACTGCCTGTGCGGCGGGATCCCTCCAACCGTCCCAACCGCAGTCGAATTCCGGCAGGGAGTAGAACGCCGCCTTGCCGTATCGGAATGCGTAGCAGCCGCCGTCGCGGGGCGTCTTCTTCCCCTGCTTCCTCAGTTCATCGAAGTGCTTGAACATTGGCTTGAATTCTGGCGGAGGATTGACCCAGGGCAGCTTGAAGCTGCTGACGTAGGCTCTTTCCCATTCCTCGATACTGCTGGCGTTCCATGTCGAGATGCAGATGCCGAAGTTCCCATGCCCCTCGTCGTAGGCGCTCGTCCGGTTGTACCGGCCGGGTCTGTTCGTGAACGCGTTGTACAGGCCGAAGAAGAACGGGTCGTACGCGTTGGGGTCGCCATCGGAGTCGTTATCCACGTCCCCGAGCACGAGCCACGCGTCCGGTCCCGTGTCGCGGGCCACCCGGTGCATGAGGTCGAAAACGTCGAAGCAGTAGGACGGCTGCGCGTCGAGGGTGAACGTACTATCGTCGCCGGGCCCGAGGTCGCCCATGGCGACGAACGTGGCGGGTTCGTCGTCATCCGCTCCCGGCGCCGTCTTGAAGCACACGTCCCAGGCGAGCACCCCGAGGCTCTCCTTGGTGCCTTGCTCCTCGATGTCCTGCCAGCCGTAGCATCCCCGGCGTCAACTACATTCGTGCGTCGTTGTCCAATACCGCGGGGG
>VGRX01000625.1 GCA_016875215.1 Deltaproteobacteria bacterium | reverse complement strand
CCCTGCTCTCGGCGGCGCTCGAATACCTGCGGGAAAGGGAGCTGTCTTCAGCTGCCGAACGGTTGAAGGCGGCGATGAAGGTGCATGGCAATACTGTCTACTCCGGGGCCCGAGAAGCGGTTTCCGCAACGAACTGCCAACTTCGAGCTGCGAAGAGAGACCTCGACAGGATCGAGAGGGCCATCTCCAGTCTGCCCGAAGATCTTAGGTTCGACGCGTCGCACAGGCTGCAACCGATTCTGGACGAGTTCCGGTGCAGCGTCTCAGAGCTTCTCATCAGGAAGAGGGCATTGGCCGGGACAGCCCGCCGCAGGACCGATGCCGGCCACAGACGTCGGGAGTAGCGTGCGGTTGGCCCGCCACAGGAGGACAAGGAGATGGACAAAGTGCTCTTACCGCCAAGCTACGAGCAATGCCTTATGAGCCTGATGCGGCAGTTCTGCTCCATGCCCTGCCGGAGGAAGAAGGAGACCGCCTATTCGCTCTCCTGCCCGGGCGTGGGCGACAGCTATCGCCCGGGAGTCGACATCATGGTCGTCGGCCGGGCCACCAACGGGTGGGACGGTGGGTGGTCCCTGCCCGAGGCACTGGCGGCTCCGGATGCAATCGTCCGACGAGCCAAGGCGCTGTCGGAGCAGCAGAAGCTGTCGTGGGTCGGCTCCTGGTGGAACCGTCAGTGCCCGTGCGGCGAGGGACAATGCGCCCACGTCCGGTATCACATCCGCCGATCGGCCTTCTGGCAGGTGGCCCGAGAACTCGTCCTCCAGGTGCACTCAGGTGCGCAGGACAACTGGTTCGAGTACTTGGCCTGGAGCAACCTGTACAAGATCGCCCCTGCCTCTACCGGGAATCCGACCGGACGAGAGATCGAGTTGCAGAAGAGCGCTGCGGTGGATCTCTTGTCCATGGAACTGGAAGCCCTCCGCCCCAGGCTCGCTCTCTTCATGGTCGGAATGAGCTGGTTCGAGCCCTTCGCCGACAAACTCCTTGTGGAGCCGGTGGAGCAGAGGGGAGTCGTCGAGGCGGCTTGTTCCCACCCGTGCGGCACTCGTATCGTGGTCACCTGCCGGCCGGAGGGGAAGCGGCGAAGTGACTTCCTGGGGGCGCTCAAACCCCATCTGGCTGCCTGAGAGCGGTGCTGGCAGAGCTTCGCCGGCGCCATGCCGCCCAGTTCTGCTACCAGAAGATACGGGGACGACGACCGCCTCGACTTCACCATTGCGCAACAGCTGACCGGTCGGTAGTATGCGTTGCTGCAAGAGGCTTGGTTGTTGGTCTGAAGGACGCGCGCAGCTCCTGGAGTACTGGCTGGACCCGGACCGTGACCGACGGTTCTTCTTCTGCCAGATCGAGGCGGTCGAGACTGCGATCTACCTCCTCGAAGCAGCCGACAAGCACAACACGGAGCGAGTGGCGAGAACCCTGCAGGAATCCTCCAGGGAAGCGGCGTCAAGCCTGTACCGTGTGGCGTTCAAGATGGCAACAGGCAGCGGGAAGACCGTCGTCATGGCCATGATCATCGCATGGCAGGTGCTCAACCGGTTGGCAAACCCGCAGGACAAGCGGTTCTCCGACGCATTCCTCATCGTGGCTCCCGGCATCACCATCCGGGACCGCCTGCGTGTCCTCCTCCCAGAAGATCCGCAGAACTTCTATCGCCAGCGGGACGTGGTGACGAACGAGCAGTTGGAGCAATTGCGGTCTGCCAAGATCGTGATCACCAACTTCCACGGCTTCCTGCGCCGGGAGAAGATCAGTGCAGGGAAGCTCACCAAGGCCATTCTCAGCGACGGCAAAGACGATGCCTTCGTCGAGTCCCCGGACGAGATGGTCCGTCGAGTCTGCAGGGGAATGGAGAAGAAGAGGAACATCGTCGTCATCAACGACGAGGCCCACCACTGCTACCGGTCAAAACCTGTCGCCGACGATGAAGCCCCGATCAAAGGGGCGGAGAGGAAGGAGGCGGAGCAGCGGGAGGAGGAGGCCAGGATCTGGCTTTCTGGGCTGGAAGCGGTCAAGAAGAAGCTCGGCATCCGCATGGTGTACGATCTGTCGGCGACGCCCTTCTTCTTGCGTGGTTCAGGCTATCGGGAGGGCACGCTGTTCCCGTGGGTTGTCTCGGACTTCTCCCTGATCGATGCGATCGAGTCCGGCATCGTCAAGGTGCCGCGGGTTCCCGTTGAAGACGACCAGATGACCGGGGACATGCCGACCTACCGAGACCTGTGGGGTCGGATTCGGGAGCACCTCCCCAAGAAGAGCCTCGGCGACTCGTCCGGCAGGGAGCCGAACCTTCCAAAGGACCTCCAGGGGGCTCTTTACAGTCTCTATGGGAACTACGAGAAGTACCACCGGAGCTGGGAGAGTGCCTCCGAGGCCCGGGAAAAGGGCCAGACGGCACCGGTGTTCATCGTCGTCTGCAACAACACCTCCGTGTCAAAGCTCGTGTACGACTTCATCGCCGGTTGGGAGAAGCCACTGCCAGATGGCTCCTCCGTGGTCGTGCCCGGTGAGTTCGCGATCTTCAGCAACGTGGACGGAGACCGATGGAGGCGCCGTCCAAAAAA
>VGRX01000624.1 GCA_016875215.1 Deltaproteobacteria bacterium | reverse complement strand
TCACGGACCACACGCCCGCCCAGCCCCTGGCAACCGCGGCCTCTCCCCCCCCGGCTTCGCCTGCCCCCACCGTCCCGTCTCCCTCTCCCGGAGCCCCGCCGCTTGACCGCCGCAAGGGGGACGTCGCACAGCCCCCGCTCCCCCGGATCACCCCGGCGGACACGTCCGGCCGTATCGATGTCAAGGCAGCGCTGGCCGACTTCGCCATCCCCGGAGCGGCCGCGGGAATCCACGAGCCGGAACCGGAACCCGAGGACTATTCCGACGACGATGACCGATCCCTCTCCCGTTCGGCCCCGAGCGGCGTGGGGATCTTCGCGTGGATCGTGCTCGTCTTCGGTCTCGTCCTGGTTGCCTTCGTGCTGTACGCCCTGTTCTCCCGGACCCCCAGCGCTCCGGCGGTCCAGGACCTTCCGGCCTCTGCCGTGGTCGAGACCGCGCAGAACCTGATCGATTCGTAAGGAGGATCACACAATGGCCAATTTCAACGTGTTCGTCCCGGCCCGCAAAGGCTCCGACATGCCCGACCTCACGCTCAAGGTCGAGGCATCCAACTGGCTGGTGGCCCTCAAGGAAAGCCTCAAGCAGATCGGCGAGCAGGGCGATTCCCTCGCCAACATCGTCTGCGAGACGGCTCCCGACGGCTCCATCCGCGTAGCGGACCCCGCCAGCCGGCGGGTCTTCCTCATCGCAAAGGTCGATTCGGCCCGTGATGCCGAGTTCGAGAAGGAAGCCGAGCGACGCGCTGCCGAATCCCGCTCCCTGGCCGAAGCGGCTGAAAAAGCACACAAGGAAACGGAGGCCCGGCTGAAGGACGTCCAGGACCGCATGTCGGCAGCCCCCGCTGCCGCCGCTCAGCCCGCTCCCGAAGCAGCGGAAACCGCCCGCCAGGTCTCGTTCGCACCGGCTGCCCCCACCCCGGCACCGGCCGTGGATGAAACCGCCCGTCGCCTCGAAGACGAGAAGCGCCGCCTCGAAGCGGAGCTCGCCGAAGCCAAGGCCAAGCTCGAAGCCGCGGCCAGGAAGGCAGCCGACGAGGCAACCGGTGTGCTCGGTCATGTCGAGGTCGCCAAGGTCGAGAAGAAGCCTGCCGCCGCAGTGAAATCCCCCGCAGCAGCGGCCAGGCCGGCCCGGGAGGAATGGGGGGATCTCGACGACTGGTACGACGGCGTCGATACCAACGAGGAGACCATCGACGGAGTCGTCTCCGACCTCTTCCTCGCTACAGCGAATCTCCACGAGAAGAACGAGTCGGAATCCGCTCTCGAAGTCCTCAAGCTGGCGGCCAAGTACGTCAGCACCGAAGCCGCCTCGATCTTCTACTCCGACATGAACTCCGCGCTCAAGGACCTGGTGATCGTCGCGGCCTCCGGCCCCGTCGGCGGCAAGATCCTCGGCGTCCGGATCCCGCTCGGCAAGGGCATCGTCGGCTTCTCGGTCGTCAACGGCGTCAAGCTCATCGTCAACAGCGTCGACCGCAACCCCAACTTCTACGGCAAGCTGGACCAGGAATTCGGCTTCAAGACCCACTCCATCCTGTGCGTCCCGATCCAGCACGGCGAACGGACCTACGGCGCCATCGAAATGATCAACAAGAAGGGTGAGGACGATACCTGGACCACCAACGATGCCAACGTGCTCGAGTCTCTGGCCAAGATCCTCGGCCGCGCGGTGGAGACCAGCATCAGCTCGAAGAAGGACTAGGATCTTCTTCATCTCCGGTCAGGCTCGGGCATGAGCGACAAACCGATCGCGGACATGACCGTCGATGAGCTCGAACGCACGGTCGAGTTCCACGACCACCAGTACTGGGAGCTCAATGCCCCCTTGATTGCGGACGAGGAGTACGACCTCCTGGTCCGGCGCCTGGAACAACTGAGGCCCGATTCCCCGGTCCTGCACCGGGTCGGCGGCAACTCCCCGCTCACTGCGGCCTTCCGCAAGAAGGTCGTGCACCCCGCCCCCATGCTGTCGCTCGACAAGTGCTATGACGACGAGAAGCTCTTCGCCTGGCTCAAGACCACGGTCGGAAGGACCCTGAAGACCGCGGCCCAGGACCGGGATCCCCGCGTTCCCGAGACCGTTCGGGAGCTGTTCGCTCCGATCGATCGGGAGGACCAGATCCCCCCCATCGTCGAGCGGTTCCGGGTATCGGTCAGCCCCAAGGTGGACGGCGTCGCTGCCGCGCTCCGCTACGGGCCGGACGGGCGCCTCGCGGTCGCAGCGACCCGTGGGGATGGCATCGCGGGCGAGGATTTCACGCTCAATGCGCGCCTGGTCCCGGGAATCCCGTGGCAGCTCGCGCTCACCTCGCCTGGACGTCCCCCTCTCGAAGCAACCGATGCCGAAAACCCGGCTGCCCTGGACGGGGCCTCCGTACTGCCCGAAATCGAGGTCCGCGGCGAAGTCCACATGAAGCGGTCCGTCTTCCGGCAGAAGTACGCCGCCTCGTTCCCCAACCCCAGGAACCTCACCGCCGGCTCCCTGAAACAGAAGGAAGGGAACCGGGCGCAGCTCTTCGACCTGAGCTTCTTCGCCTATGACCTGTTTGCCCCCGGCCTCCAGGG
>VGRX01000623.1 GCA_016875215.1 Deltaproteobacteria bacterium | reverse complement strand
CGCGGTGTTGAAGCGATAGGACAGGGCAGCGACCCGGCCGTCGGGGGACAGCAGCATGCCGTGGTAGATCCGATGTCCCAGAAGCCGATCCGCCACCTGCCCGTAACGGGCGTACGCACCGGGAAGCGGCGAGCCATCGTGCCATGCCTCGTCCGCAGACGCGAGGTCCCCCCCCTGCGCCTCCGCCTCGGCCAGCGCGTTTCCCAGCGCCCCCTTCTCCAGCGGGTCGGAGAAGAAGTCGGTGGCCGAGAACAAAGACAGCATGAACGTGGGGTCGAGCTCGGTCCGGGCGGACAGCCACGACTCCATGTCCCGCATCGAGGACAGTACGCCGGGTGCGAGGGCGCACGGCCTGGACGACCCCTCCCGACACACGTACAGCACTCCCGACGTGCCCGCATCGTCTCCGAACAGGCTCTTGAACTTCGTCAGCTCCTCGGCTTCCGGCCCGTCGAATCGGAACAGCCTCCGGAACGAGAAGTCGAACCGGATCTCGTCCGGCGGAATCAGCGGAGACGCCATGACCGCGGTCACCGCCACGGCCAGAGCGACGAAGGCCCAGCGGAAGCGCAGCAGGATGGCAGCCAGCCGATCGAACATCGAGCACCCTCCGGACATGCCCGGCGCCCCCTGGCGGCCGGACCGTGCGACGCCTGAGTATAGCAGCGGACGCGCTTTGACAAAAGCTCCCAATGTGTCGTAACCTTGCCCGGCCCAACAGCGGGCCGGAGGGAAACATGAAGCTGGCTATCGTGGGAACGGGCTATGTCGGCCTCGTTGCAGGAGTAGGTTTCGCCGAGAGCGGAAACGACGTCATCTGTGTCGACAAGATGGAGGACAAGGTGCGGTCCCTTTCCGAAGGGAAGGTGACCATCCACGAGCCGGGGGTCGGATCCCTGCTCCAGCGCAACCTGGCCGAAGGGCGCCTGTCCTTCACCACCGACCTCGAGTACGCGGTCCGGAACTCCTACGTGGTCTTCATCGCGGTCGGGACCCCGCCCGGCGAGGACGGGTCCGCGGACCTGAGCCACGTGCTCGATGTCGCCGAGGGGATCGGCCGTTACATGGACGGGTATCGCATCATCGTGTCCAAGAGCACCGTGCCGGTCGGCACGTCCGAGAAGGTCCGGGCCAAGGTCGAGAGCATGTCCTCGCACCCGTTCGACGTGGTCTCAAACCCCGAGTTCCTGAAGGAAGGGGCCGCACTGGGCGACTTCATGAAGCCCGATCGGATCGTCGTGGGTACCCGTTCCGAGCGCGCACGCGAGGTGCTCAAGGAGCTGTACTCCCCGTTCCTGCGCACCATGAACCCGATCCTGTTCATGGACGAGCGCAGCGCGGAGATGACGAAGTACGCGTGCAACGCGATGCTGGCCGCGCGCATCTCGTTCATCAACGAGATAGCGAACCTGTGCGACCTGGTGGGGGCGGATGTCCACATGGTCCGCATGGGAATGGGGACCGATCCCCGCATCGGGAACAAGTTCCTCTTCCCGGGGATCGGCTACGGCGGCTCCTGCTTCCCCAAGGACGTGGCGGCGTTGATGCGGACCGGGCATGAGCACGGGTATCCGCTCCGGGTGCTCGAGGCGGTCCATGCGGTCAACCGGGACCAGCGCAAGCTGATGGCCCGCAAGTGCGTCCTCCATTTCGGCGGCCGCCTGGACGGGAAGGTGATCGCAATGTGGGGGCTGGCATTCAAGGCCAACACCGACGACATGCGCGAGGCGCCGGCCACCGTCATCATCCGGGAGCTCCTGGACCACGGTGCGCGCGTCGTGGGGTTCGATCCCGCGGCCATGGAATCCGCGCAGGAGATCTTCGGTGAAACCATCACCTACGCTCAGAATGCCTATGCCGCGGTCGAGGGAGCGGACGGCCTCATCGTGTCCACCGAGTGGAACGAGTTCAGGACTCCCGATTTCCCCAGGATCAGGCGGATGATGCGGGGCAACGTCCTGTTCGACGGGCGCAACCTCTACAGCCCGGAGCGAATCAAGGAGTACGGGTTCCGCTACTATTCCATCGGTCGGGGGGTGTGCTGACCCATGCGAGTGCGTCCCCTTCTCGTCGCCGCAGCGCTCGTGCTGGCCGCCGCCTGCTCCCGGCCCCCGGTCTACAGGATGGTCCTTCCGCAGGTATCGGCCTACAACTACTTCGTGGGACCGGACCTCGAGGTGGGGTTCGAGTTCGAGCCGGGGGCCATCCGGGTGTCGCTCAGCAACACCGGTGACGGCGATCTCCTGGTGGACTGGGCCCAGGCCGGCTTCGTCCGGCCCGACGGAGTCGCAATCCCGCTGGTTCCCGAAGCAGTCTCCACGGTCCAGACGCTGCCGTCCGGAAGCCGGAGCGCGATGCGGCTGAAGCCGTCCCAGTGGCTCCTGCCGCCGCCGACGCTGTGGCATCGCCGGGCGAACCTGAGATATCGGCTGGTACCGGACGCCATGTTCGAGCGTTGCGTCCCGCTGGTGCGGGTGGCCCTGCCGGTCAAGCGGTTCGTGGGGGAGCGCGTGCTCAGCGAGGTGCTCCAGTTCTCGTTCCAGGTTTCGCCGGGTGACGGCAGCCCGG
>VGRX01000622.1 GCA_016875215.1 Deltaproteobacteria bacterium | reverse complement strand
GCGATGTGGGGCCAGAAGCCGGGCAGACCGATGTTGGACAGGTACCATTCCCGCCGCTCGAACAGGACGTCCCCCGGAAGGAGCTGGGGAACGAGCTCCTCGAGCTGCTCCGGCTGGACGAGCGACTTGCCGGGGCGATGGACCTTCGTGTCCCCCATCCACTCCGAGATGCCGGCCTGGACGGGGAAGTAGGCGGAGAAGCCGGCCTTGCTGATGATGGCGCCGGCATTCTCGACGGTCATCTCGACGCCGGCTCCCTTTCCCATGTCGAGAATGACCTTGCGGTCCTGCTCGATGCCTTCGGCCAGTCCGAACACGTCCGGTTTCTTGAGCGCGGCATAGGTCACGTCGAGCGCGGCATACTCGGTGGCTGCCGCGACGTTGAGGAAGCGCAGCTTGAAGCGTGCCCAGCTTCCCGCTCCAAGGCCCAGCTCGGGAATGGGCTCGTCCAGGAGCACGTCCAGGTCCGGGTTGTTGCGTGCAAGCTCCAGGAACTGGAGCGCGGTGGTGTACTGGGTGAGGAAGGTGGCGAACAGGATGACGAACGAGTGCTTCTTGAGGCGGTCGTCACGGATGCGCCAGTAGTCCTGGTGGTAGCGTTTCACCGAGTCCAGCGCGAGGTAGCGGTCGAGCATGGATGCCCAGAGGCTGCGCACCTCGTCTCGAGCCTTGGCGGGCATCAGCTCCCGGCGATCGACTTCCCGCTCGGGGAAGATGTCGGGCCGACTCCTGGCAAACTCCAGCCCGTCCGAGAAGCCGGCCGCGGCGTTCCCGAGCAGCCGGTAGTCGTTGTGGATTCGGTGCTCGAGCTCGAAGCGGTTGAGCTCATAGACGGGCGGCGGTCCGCCCCCCGAGGCACAGGACAGCACGAGCGACATGGATACCAGCAACATCGTTCTCATCCGGAACCTCCGTGTGTGATTCACGTGGCGGCTCTTCCCCGCATGATGCGGTCGCACGGCCGCTTCTCACCGGCCCGTCCCTCAGGCGTCCCTACTTCGGGCATGCGACCGAGACCGCGACGTCATCGATGTATATCCCCTCGCCCGCGTTGTTCTTCGCATCCACCGTGTCGAACCGGAACCCCAGGTTCACCGACTGCCCCTTGTAGGGGGTGAGGTCGACCTGCTGGAGGCTCCAGGCCGGGATCAGGTCCAGCATGTCCGAGCAGGCGGAGTAGAGCGTCGTGTTCCCGGCAACCACCGAGAACACGTCGTACTTCGTCTTGTCCGCAGTGCAGCCGTCGAGCTTGTCGTGCAGGGCCAGCAGGCGGTACTCGAGGACCACCTTGCTGCCGCCGGCAAGCGCTCCCGGGATCTGCACGACCGGCGCCTGTGCCGCCCCGACGGTCTTGCCGTAGTTGTAGGAGTGGGTCACCACGTTCGAGTACCCGAGGGAGTACGGAAGGCTGTTGCGACGGTAGTTCGTCACGTGCCAGTACACGTTCACGTTGCTGGTGCTGAGCGACCACCCCCCGGAATCCCCGTCGTCGAAGTTGTCCGACCAGAGCAGGATGGTGCCATTCGGGTTGGCTCCGTCGCAGTTGTTGTCCTTGCCGTCGCACAGGATCTCGACGGCCTTGGGGTGGATGTCCGCTGCCTTGTCGTCGCAATCCCCGGCTGCGTCGAGGTGATACTCCAGCGTGGCCTTGCACAGACACTGGGAATCGAGCGGATCCCCCCAACCGTCGTCGTCCTTGTCGGCATAGTAGACCGTGCATCCCTGCGCACCCAGCTCGTCGACCTTGCCGTCGCAGTCATCGTCCCAGCCGTTGCACGCTTCGTCGAGCCCGGGGTTGGCCAGCGGATCGGAATCGAGGCAGTCCCCCGCCTGCATCGCGGTGAAATCCCCCTCCGGCTTGCACAGGCACTTCTTGTCGCCGGTGCCCCAGCCATCGTCATCCTTGTCGGTCCAGTAGCTCTTGCAGCCCGCGGCATCCTCCGGATCGGCAATGCCGTCGCAGTCGTCATCGATCCCGTTGCAGACCTCGGGGGCGGAAGGGTTGACGGCACCGTCCGAGTCGTGGCAGTCCCCTCCCACGGTCAACAGGTAGGGGGCCTCGGGCCCGCACAGGCACTGCGGGGCGCCCCCGCCGTACTTGTCGCCGTCGCCGTCGACGAAGTAGTCGACGCATCCGGTCGCCCCCGGCTCGTCGATCCCGGCGTCGCAGTCGTCGTCCTGTCCGTTGCAGACCTCGATCTGCCCGTGGAACACGAGTCCGTCTGCCGGGGCGCAGTCATCGGCATCGGGGTCCCCGTCGCCGTCGTCGTCGCCGTCGCAGGCATCTCCAAGGCCGTCCTTGTCCAGGTCCTCCTGTTTCGGGTTCGCCAGGAGCGGGCAGTTGTCGTCACCGTCGCCGTAGCCGTCGCCGTCGTCGTCGCCGTCGCAGGCATCCCCGAGGCCGTCCTTGTCCAGGTCCTCCTGCTGCGGGTTTGCCACGGCCGGGCAGTTGTCGTCACCGTCGCCGTCGCCGTCGCCGTCGTCGTCCGCGTCACAGGCATCTCCGAGGCCGTCCTGATCCAGGTCCTCCTGTTTCGGGTTCGCCAGGAGCGGGCAGTTGTCGTCGCC
>VGRX01000621.1 GCA_016875215.1 Deltaproteobacteria bacterium | reverse complement strand
GGCTCACAGGACTCTCCCCGCGGATCGCACCGTTGTCGCTTCGGCGGAGACCCGAGCAGCTTTCTTCCGCCTCTTCCTGCTGGATCGCCAGCCCATCTCCCGGCTGCTGTTCGAAGTCTCGGAGGTCCAGGTGCGCCGGGCCGTCCTGTTCATCGTGCTGGATTCGCCGGCATCGGGGAGGATCGAGCTGCAGCTCTCGGGCAATACGGACAAGGCATACTCCCGAGTCAGGGACATCGCGGTCGCCCATTCCGAGCCGCTTCCCAGGGGGGGAAGCAGGATCCTCGACTACTGCATCCGCTGCCTGGAGAGGTCCGGCGTGACGTTCGCGGACCTGTGCACGCGCATCGAGATGGACGCGGGCTCTTCGGTGGAGGCTACGTCGGAGGAAGCCCGGGACCGGCGCATCCGCCCGGCGATCCCGCAAGCTCGCCACTGGAACGAATGGACCGGCGATTCGCTGGCAGGCGTCTTCTTCTTTCCGCAGGAACGGAAGCGGCAGGTCGTGGCCGAAGTCCGCCTCTGTGATCCGGTCACATTGGTCCAGCACGGCACGCAGGCCTGCGGAGCGAGCGAGCAGGCCACGACCGAGTACTCCTCCCACTTCGTGCGCTACCCGTGGAGGGAGGACCGTACCGGAAGGGAATCCCGTGCCGGCGCGGCCTACTACCTGACTGACATCCGGGAGCACGAGATCATCGCGGGCAGCAACGAGGCACTGGAGGGGGCCCTGTCCCAGGTCCATGCCAACCACCCGGACGATGCCGTGATCGTCGCGGTCGCGTGCTCCCCTGTGGTCTCCGGAGAAGATTGGGCCGGCACCGTGAAGAGGTTCCGCCAGGTGCACAAGGCCCCGGTCATGGCCACCGCGATCGCGGGGGATGACCTCATTCTCGAAATCGCCCGCGTCGGCCGAGAGGTGCTCGACTCGGCAAAGGCGCAGGACTGCGAGGTCCGGCACGATGAGGGGCGGGCTGCAGGGAAGGCGGACAGCAGGGCGGCAGACCGGCGAAATGCCGCCGCAGGAGGGCGGCCTTCCGATGCGGCAGCGCAGGGCCGGGTGCACCTGGTGGGCTTTCCCCGAACGCGGGGCACGGAAGAGCTCTGCGGGCTCCTGCGTGCGTGCGGAGTGCAGGTCGTGCAGCGGCAGGTGCCCGATGTCTCGCTGCGTCGGCTTTCCGGGTACTCCGGCGAGGCATCAGCCCAGCTCCTCTGGCCGCAGGCCGAGTACGAGCCTCTCTACGAGGCGCTGTTTCTCCGAGCGTCCGTTCCTGCCGTCCGCGTCCCGGCACCGTTCGGCCTGTCCGGGACTCGGGCATTCCTGGACGCGGCCGTGCGGGCCGCAGGATTGCACGTTCCGCACGCGGTTGCTCGCATCGAAGCGCAGCTCGAGACAGCGGGACGCGACCTCGCGGTCCTTGCGCAGCGTGCGGCAGCGGTGCGGCTCGGTGTGGCCGTGACCCCGCATTTCACGTCTGTGCCGGATTCCCCGGAGCTGGCCTGCGGGGTTCCCCTGATCGCCTTTCTTCGGGAGCTCGGCTTCCAGGTCGAGATCCTCCACGACGCCCAGGATCCGGCGCGACTGGACTGGTGGCTCCGCTCCAGGCTGTCCGCGGTCTTCACCGAGCTGTCGTTCGATTCCCGCCTTTCCGCTGCCGGAGTGGCCCCGTTCGGCCTCCCTGACCTGGAGCCCGGGGTGGCCGGAGCGATTCGGACCGCGAGGCGGCTGCTCCGGCTCGCGGACATGCGGTTCTTCCGGCACCTGGCGCCTTACCGATGCGAGGAGGGGGGGCAATGACAGGAACGCATCCTTCCCGCTCCCGCTTTCGCGCCCCGTTCGACTATCCCCGAATCCTGGGCGCGTATGTCGCTGCCGCAGCGATCCCCGATGCATGGATGCTGGTGGATTCAGCGGACTGCGGAACCCTGAGGGCCGAAGTGCTCCAGGACAACCACGACTGGTTCGCGAACGTCATCGGCACGGACGGGCGCTATCGGATTGCGAGCACCGGGATGTGTCCGACTTCGGCGATCCTGGACCGTACCGAGCTCCTCGGGCGGCAGATCGAGGAGCTTGCCGCACGCGAGGGGGGAGCGCTGTTCGTCTATCCGGCATCGGTCGCTGCGATGGTGGGTGCGGACTACCGGAACGTGATCCGCAGCCTGGCCCGGAGGCAGCTCATGCCGGTCCTGGTGGTCGATCCCCTCGACTCGCTGGGCCCCGGGGTGGATGGCTACCAGCAGGTGCTCGAGACGCTGGCAGCCCGAATCGACCTGGCCGGACGGACGCCGAGGGCCGGGACCGTGGCGATCGTCGGCTACCTGTTCGACCGGTACGAAGGGGACAACGAGGCCAACCTGGCGGAGCTGATGCGCCTGCTTTCCGGGCTGGGGCTCGAGACCACCTCGGTCTGGCTTTCGGGCAGGCCCGTGGCGGAGCTCGCGGACGCAGCCTGCGCCGAGACGCTCATCGCGCTTCCGTTTGCCGGCCGGGCGGCCGATATCCTGTCCGGGCGCACAGGTGCCCGGGTCATCCGCACCGGGCTCCCCCTTGGCCTGGGCGCGACCTGCGAGTGGCTCCGGAGTG
>VGRX01000620.1 GCA_016875215.1 Deltaproteobacteria bacterium | reverse complement strand
GGGGCCGTACCCGCAGCCAGGGATACGGGGTTGCCCGAGAGGGTCCCTGCCTGGTAGACCGAGCCCACGGGCGCAAGCACATCCATGATGTCGGCCGGGCCGACCAATGCTCCCACCGGCATCCCCCCGCCCAGGATCTTGCCCAACGTGACAAGGTCCGCCTGTACGCCGACGGCCTGGCCATATCCGCCGAAGCGGACGCGGAATCCCGAGATGACCTCGTCGAAGATCAGCAGGGCGCCGTGAGCGGTGGTGATCTCCCGGAGGAATCGGAGGAACTCGGCCCGCTGCAGCAGGAGGCCGTTGTTGGCAGGCATGGGCTCGATGATCACGGCAGCGATCTCCTTGCCATACCGCTCGAACAGGGCCTCGACAGCCGGCCGGTCGTCCAGTGGCGCCACCAGGGTGGTCTGAGCGATGCCCGCAGGCACTCCCCCGGAATCCGCGATGGCCAGGGTGGCGAGGCCCGAGCCGGCCTTGACGAGCAGGCCGTCGAAGTGGCCATGGTAGCCGCCGTCGAACTTCACGACTCGCTCCCGACGGGTCTTGCCCCTTGCGACGCGCAATGCCGTCATGACCGCTTCGGTACCTGAGCTGACCGCCCGGACGCGCTGGTACTCGGGAAACGCCTCGAGCACGAGGTCGGCAAGCACGATCTCCCCTTCGTGCACGGCCCCATAGGACAGGCCCTTCCCGGCTGCCTGGCGCACGGCCTCGACCACCTCCCGCCGGGCATGCCCGAGGATGAGCGGCCCCCAGGACATGCAGAAGTCCACGTAGCGGTTCCCATCCACGTCCACCAGCTCCGCTCCCTCGGCCGATGCCACGTAGACCGGGTTCCCGCCGACGGCCTTGAACGCACGAGCGGGGCTGTTCACGCCGCCCGGGATGCGAGTCCTTGCCTTTTCAAACAGCTCGTTCGATCTCTTCATGCTCATGGAACGACCTCCGATAGTACGAAGAACACGGCCTCCGCCACACTCTCCGTGGCGGGGCTCGAAGCGCAACGGACACGGGGACAGCCCAGCTCCGTCGCCCGTCGGGCAGTCGTCGCACCGAACGCTACGACGTGGACGACTTCGAGCAATGCGGGATTGACGGCAAAGAAACGCTCCACGATCGAGGGGCTCGACAGAACGACCACGGTTTCCACGGGCGGAGATGATTGCATGCCGGGTAGCTCCAGCGGCTCCAGCCTGGGGGTCTCGTTGCAGTACACCTGGAACTCGACGAGCTCCATGCCGGCATCCCGGACTGCGGCCTGAAAGAGCCCGGTGGTTCGATCTCCGCGGAAGAGCAGCACTCTCGCCCTTGCCGGCAAGAGGGGCAAGAGCTCGGCCGCCAGCCCCTCCGCATCCTGGGTCGTGGCAACCACGTCCGGTACCCGGCCGAATCTCCGGGCAATGAGGGCGGCAGTGGCTTTGCCCACGGCAGCCAGCCGGGCAGATACGGCCAGGGCCACAGCTTCCGGGGGGACGGCCAGCACCCCCCTCCGGCTCGCGAACGCCAGGGCAGCGAAGTCCTGCAACGTCAGCCCGGGCGGCAGCATGGTCGGATCCCACGGAAGGAGGCGGGTTGCGATGCACGGGTACTCCACCACGTTCAGCCCTTCGCCGGACAGCCGCTGGGCCAGGGGAGCATTGTCGTCCGGCTCACGGGTCAGGACTATGGTCGCTGCACGATGCGTCCGGAGGGCTTCAGTCATCATCCCACGCTCACCCTGGAAACGGAGTGCGAAGCGCGGCCGGGTCGTCCACGCGAATGGAGGAGAACGACGGGATGTCCTTCGGGGACAAGGCCGCGCACTCCTCAGCCGTTCCTTCCACCTCGAGCTGGCCCCAGCCGGAAGGACCGCGGTCGATGCCGATGCGCACCCTCCACGCTCCGGAAGTCATCGGGCGCGCCAGCGCACCGAACGCGGTGTGGCAGCCCCCTTCGAACCGCACCAGGAGCCGGCGCTCCAGGCGAACCGCAGCGTGGGTCGGCCCGTGGTCGATCGTCTCGACCACCTGGCCGGCCCCCTCGTCTTCTGCACGGACCTCGACAGCGACCGCACCCTGGCCCGGTGCGGGAAGCCAGACCCTGGGGTTCATCTCGAACACGTGCAGCCCCGCCAGGTCCAGGCCAAGCCGCTCCACTCCCGCTCGAGCGAGCAGCACGGCTCCGTATTCCCCGTCTCGGCATTTCCGGAGCCGCGTCGGGACGTTGCCGCGAATCAGCGTCGGACAGGCAACCGGGCCGTAGAGGCGCACCAGCGCCTGGCGTCGCAGGGAGCCCGCACCGACCCTGCACCCCTCTCTGACCGGCAGCAACCTCGACGAATCGAGCCAGTCCGGGTGGACGATGAGCAGATCCGAAACGGAGGCACGCTCCAGGCACGCTGCCACCCACAGGCCGGCAGGCTGCATCGTCGGAAGGTCCTTGAGTGAGTGGACGGCGATGTCGACCTCGCCCGAAAGGAGCCTGTCCTCGATCTCCTTGGTGAAGAAACCGGTCTGCGAACCGCCCTGGAGGGGGATGTCGCGAAACCTGTCCCCGCTCGTGAGGATCCGATGGATCCGTGTGGCTGCGGGCAGCCGGGCGGCAACCCCC
>VGRX01000619.1 GCA_016875215.1 Deltaproteobacteria bacterium | reverse complement strand
CGTCCAACGCGATCCAACTCGACCCGGAGAAGGACCTGCCGGTGTCGTCGTGGGTGCAGCCAAAGATCGCGAAGGCGACGGCGTCGTACTTCCGGCCCGAGAACCCGCTTCCACCCGAGTGCCAACGATCCTTGGAGGATCGGGGCCTTGACGCGTGGGGCGATCGGGCGTAGAATTGGCGTGCTGGTTGCCCGGTAGTGCGGAGCGCACAGGAGGACTCCGATGCATCAGCCTTGGAAGGTCTGTCCGCAGTGTCAGGAACCCGCGCAGTTGCAGGCATGCGTCTGCCTGCGGTGTGGTCATGTGTACCGCACGCGGTTCGCCCCGCCGCTCGGGCAGACGCAGGTGGTACTACCGCCGCCCGTGGACAAGACCCAGATGCTAGCGTCCCGTGGCGCCGCAGCGCTGCCGCCCACGCACGCCGCTCCAACGGGCGCCTTTCCATCGGCCCCGTCGTCGTACGTGCCACAGACGCAAGCCGGGGCCGCCCTTCAGTTGCAGGAGTTGGCGCGCCAGTACCGGGAAGCGAACCGGAGCTACATGTGGACGCTGATCGGCGGCCTGCTGCTGCTGTGGCCGCTGTGGGTGATCACGTACATGGAGCACGGCAAGATGCGCACCATTAAGGGCCAGGTCGCTCTTCTCGGACTGGAGCCGGACGCATGGGTGCGATCGATTCGCTAGCTCGGGCTTGCCAAGCTCACCGTGGGGCGCGCCGACGCCCTGGCCATGACGCGCTCGGCGTTCTGTGGAAAGCAACACGGATCCTGGGATAGGACTTGCGTGTGTACGGCGGACACAAGGTCTGTCCAAGATGCAGCGCGCCCGTGGTGCTGTCCGCAACGCAGTGTGGCCAGTGCGGGTACCTATGCCGCACCCAGTGCAGTCCGGGCCTGCCCGTTCCCACTCTTGGGCAGGAGCCAATCTTCGTTGCGGGAGGCAGCCACCTACAGCCTGCTCGGCGGGTCCACGTGGGCCCGCTTCTGGTAGCGCTTACGGCGGCGCTGGCTGCGACGATCGCTCTCCACGCCAAGTGCCCGAGTGCTCGTCTGGTCAGCGTTGCCGGTACGAGCACCACGCGGATCGCACCGGTGGCAGGGCAGACGGGCACGCCGACACCATCGAACCGATCGCCGATGGGCGCTCTGGTGGGGCGTGCGGATGCGCCATCCCTTGCGACCGGTCCACTCACCAACTTGGCCCCGGCGGCGGGCGCAGGCCCCGGCCCCGGCCCGTTCACCGAAGCCACCAGCCGGACTGAGACGCCCACCATCGTTGTCACCAACGGTGAGGGGGACCACTTGGTCTTCATGCTGTCCTCGGGTTACCGGGTAGTGTGCAGACTCGAGATCGCGCCCTACGGGGTGGGCTCGGTACGGGTCATGCCCGGCCAGTACGACTACCGCGTAGTCGGAACAGATCCGCATGTTGGTGCGGGCTACGGGGACGCTACGTTCAGGCGCTACCGCGAGTACCGAGCCACGTTCGTGAACGGCACCGACTTCGGGCCGCAGCACCTGGGGGACTAGCCTGCGCACGCGCGTGCCGTGCCCAGCGCGTCGCGACTTGGTGGCTTGGCCCCGAACCGGGACCGATGGGTCCCCATGGATGTGCCGGACTCGGCGCTACGGGCCCCCGTTATCACGGAGGCCGGAACTGCGCTCGCGCCGGAGACGCTGCGAGAGAGGATCGATCACATGAGCAGGCGGACCGATGTGCTGCCGTTGTGGCCGTTTGTGCTGGTCGGCACCATCCTCGTCGGTGTGGTGGTGGGGTGGGGTGTTGGGCATACTCGGAGCTTGCGGGGCGCTCGCCATGACGGCGGGGCGACAGGCAGAAGAGAGACGCGAGTTTCCTTGGAGCCCCGGGCTGACGGGGGTGCCAAGGCAGTTGCGGGTCCGCCTGCAGGGCTCAGGCATGGCTACGGACCGATGGGGATCCCGACCGGCACCGGGCAGGGCACGAACTCGCGCCTGCAAGATGCACTGCCAGGCGCGCCCGCGCAGAGTATAGGCGATCCCGCCTCCGATGGCCGCACCCGCGACACGGCAGAGCGTCCTGCGGCCACTGCGTCGGAGCGCCTCGCGATACTTGAGAGCGAGGTGGCAGCCTTGCGTGCCGACCTACTCAGGCTTGCGACGGCTCACGATGGACTTGTGAGTAGAGTCGGAGATATTGCGAGTGCGCACGATAGCCTTGTGAGTAGAGTCGGGGATCTTGCGAGTTCGCACGACAGCCTTGTCACGACGGTGAACCATAACGCGAACGTGGCCAATCTGAACAACACGCGGCTCCGTTGACCGCCTCTGGCATGTCGAATGCAGAACCGGACTCTGTGTGCCGGGCGTTCGGGCGCGACCGAAGCGACACGATTGATGAACTCATCGAGCATGGACTGATGTTCCGGGAGACGCACGGCGCGACCATGAGCATGGTGGCTCTGCTTGCCCGTGCCTGTGACCGGGAGGCGTGCACGGCATCCGCCGATGACGATCTTGCTCGCTTTGCCGAGAAGGAGGCGAAGGCGCACCGGGTGGGCAACGCCGGCTTCTGGAAGGTGCCCGACAGCATGTTCCAGGAATACGGCGTTCCGCCCGAGCT
>VGRX01000618.1 GCA_016875215.1 Deltaproteobacteria bacterium | reverse complement strand
TCGGCCCGGACGAGATGATGGCGTTCGAGAACATCCATGGTGACATCTACCCGCACGTCGTCATTGCCCTCACAGGCCTTGCGACTGAGGCGCTTCTGGACATGGGGGGCGCTGTCTTCGTCAATGAGGCAAAGGACATAGAAGCGATAGTCCGTCACTGGCCCAGGCGAGGCTGAATTCCAAAGCGGGTGAAACTCGCGCAATTGTCGAGCCCTCTCGGGGATGTCTGGCAGGTCACGGAACCGGGCCCAGGAGCACCGCCGGTCATGCCGGCCATCGCCGACACTTCGACCAGGAAGTCGTGCATTCTTGACGAGTTCATCCTCGGTCAACAGGTGCTCATGAAGCGCAGACCCGCACCAGTGCTGGGCATCGGCTTCCGAAGCCGATTCCCCTCAAGATCCCAACCAGTCGGCGCATTCTTCCGTGTCGCTGTGCTCAACGTAGTCGAACCAGCCGGCGGCGTGTTCGACTTTCGGGATCCTGACAAAGAGTCTAGCGCTTGAGCAACCCTCCTCCGGGTCGGTGATGGTGCCACAACAGTTGTAAGCACCGTGGGCCTTGTACAACGGATAGTTGCTGTCTGGATACTCACACATCTCCAAGTGCTCAAACACCAACGACACATAGTAACAACAGTAGTACGGTTTGGCATCGTATGTTTCCACCACAAGAAGCACCTCGTCCTCCAGGTCGAGGGTGTTGCCTGCGGCAGACGGTGCAAACTCGTCGCACTTAGCATTCACTTGCTGGAGTTCCGCGCCTGTCGTCACAAGCTTGGCCATTGCCCCGATTGGATCCCAGTCAATGCAGTAGGGTTCTGCGCCAGCAACGGGCGAGCAACTGACCAGATCCTGCGGCATATCTTCCCTCGCGGTGATATCAGACAAGTCGGCTTCCGGCGACTGCCCGTCGGCAGTCTCAGATGCCGAAATGTCCATGTCAACTCTCTCGGCACGAGCGTCCGTTGACGCCTCGTCAAACATCATCCTGGCGCCCTCGCTGTCTGCGATACCAGTCCTGCTCGTCCCACAGCAAGTCACCCCCATGACGACTGTGATCAGAATAATGAGCCTTCGAAAGCTCATTGCCAGCCTCCTACGGGCCATCGAAACGGAACAACCGGTCCACAGCATGGTAGACCCTGGCGAATGGCGTGCCAAGGGGATTCGCAATGGCCTGGAATGCGGCAGCCAGGGGGGGATGGGGCATACACGGGGTTGCAATGCAAGGGTCAGGCCGTGACGCGCAGCACGATCGCGGTGCAGTTGTCGTCACCGGCCTGGACGGCCGCTGCCACGATGGCATCGACAGCGGCCTTGGGGTCGGAATGCTCGGCCATGAGCATCTCGAGAGCCGGCGGCTCGAGGAACCCTGAGATGCCGTCGGTGCAAAGGAGAATGGCGTCGCCGATCTCGAGCTGGACCCGGGCACGGTCGAGGCGGAGCTTGTCTCCCAGGCCGAGGTGGTTCGACAGTCCCTCGCCGTCCTTGTGGGGGGTGGTGATGGGCACGAGGCGGCGGCGGCGGAGCAGGTAGGCCATGCTGTCGCCGGCATGATAGAGCAGCCCCAGGGAGAACCGGGGATCGACCAGCAGCGCGGTGAGCGTGCATCCCATCCCGTAGTAGCCCTGCTGCTGAGTCCTTAGGGCCGTGATCGCGTCGTTGGCCTTGAAGACCAGGTCCTCGAGGGTCTTTTGCCCTTCGAACATCTCCCGTGGAAGACGGAAGTAGAGGGAGAGCTGGTCGACGGCCATCCAGGCCGCCTGGCCCCCCGCGCGGTAGGAGCCGATGCCGTCGGCCACAGCAAAGAGGAAGCCGCGGCCGGTGTCCGCGACCTCCTCGTGGTAGAGCCGGAAGGCATCGTCGTTGGTCTTCCTGATGCGCCCCTGGTCCGATTTGCCGGCTGCAAGCCCACGTGCCATTCGGTCCTCTATTCGAAAGAGACGAGGTCAACGGCCCAGGAGACCTTGCCGAAGATGCTGAAGTCGCTGAGCGTGTAGTTGTCGATGTCGAAGTCAGGTGCCAGAGAGGAGGTGATGTTCATCCGTTTGGGTCCATCGGGGTAGAGGTAGGCCCCGATCTCCTGCGAGACGGGAGGGAGCGCGACCTCGGTGGTCTCGCCGTCGACCACGAGATACCAGAAGGGGAAGCCGTCGTCGGTGCTGAGGATGAGAAAATGCTGGTCGGCCCAGGCATCGGCCTGGTGGTACCCCCAGGACAGCTTGTCGAATGCGAACGTCTTCCCTTCCTGTGGCGACGTGATCTTGGGGAAGGCCATGAACGGGCCGACGTTGTAGGTCTGGAGGCCGCCGACCGCGAGCTGCCCGGACTGGGGGGAGTACGAGAGGCGGTTGAGGTCCTGGAGAGTCCCGGTATCGAATTGGGAGAAGGTGAGCCCGCCCTCGTCGAGCGAGAAGAGCAGGCCGTCCGAGCCCGCAACGAACACCTTCCCCGGCGCGGCAGCGAGGATTGCGTTCAACGTGGCGTACTGATCCACGTGGAGCGTCTCGAGCCCGTCGCCGTTCCAGTGGAGGACCGTTCCGGGGCTTGCCGCGATCCAGACGTCGTCGGGGCCGGTGCCGGAGATGGCGGGCAGGGG
>VGRX01000617.1 GCA_016875215.1 Deltaproteobacteria bacterium | reverse complement strand
CAAACCCGCATCCCCGGGGGCCCGCTTCTCTCCGCAGGAAGACAGCAGCAGGAGCCACAGCGCTACGTGAAGGAACTCCCTGGAAATCATGGGTGACCTCGTGGCCTGGTCGAGTTGCCCACCGCTCCTACTTCGGAACGCACACATGATGCGCCCAGTAGTCGCCGCACAGGCGGCCCTGCTCGAAGGTCTCGATGGAGGGCTGGCCGCACCAGCTCCCGTTCCACTTGCAGTTGCACCCGCCGACCTGCCAGGCGGTGCCGTGGTAGTAGTCGATCTGCTTGCCCGCCACGCACGGCTGGACCTTGGAGTATTCGTTCTGGTACGGCATGCGCATGTTGACCGGGCAGGACCAGTCGCCCGCCCCGTATTTCTGCCCCATGTACTGGCAGGTGATGCACCCCTCGTCGGTCTGCCCGTTGCAGTTGTCGTCCTTGCTGTTCCCGCACACCTCCGGCTTGGAGGGGTTGATGTTCGGGTTCCCGTCGTCGCAGTCGCCGGACTGCGTCACCGTGTGCTGCCCCGACGGGGCGCACAGGCACTTCTTGTTCGTGGCCAGGCCGTAGCCGTCCACGTCCGCGTCCTGGTAGTAGTCCTTGCACCCGATGGCGTTCTCCTCGTCCGTCTCGCCGTCGCAGTCCTCGTCACCGCCGCCGCACTCCTCCGGGATGTTCTTGGCGATCTCGTTGACGCACTCGAGGTCCGCCTTGTTGGCCGCGCACGTGAGCGTCCCCATCTGGCACTTGTCGTTGTCCGCACCGTCGCACTTCTTGCCCTTGTCGGGCCAGTCGTCGTCCACCACGCCGTTGCAGTTGTCGTCGATGTCGTTGCAGCTCTCCTTCGCTCCCAGGTGCAGGGCCGGGTCGAGCGGCCCGCAATCCTCGATGTCCAGGGTCCCGTCCCCGTCGTCATCCTCGTCGCAGGCATCCCCCTTGCCGTCCTTGTCGAAGTCCTCCTGCTTCGGGTTGGCATCGAGAGGGCAGTTGTCCAGGAAGTCCACCTTGCCGTCGTTGTCGTCATCCAGGTCCATGCAGTCGGCCTGCTGGTCGCCGTCGGTGTCCGGGAAGTCCTCGTCCACCTTGAAGTCGCAGTCGTCGTCGATGCCGTTGCACAGCTCGGCCTTGACGAAATCCTCGCCCGAGCACACGGCGCCCAGCCCATCCGGGGCACACTCCCACGTGCCGTTCTTGCACGAGTCGATGTCGTCGCCGTCGCACGGCTTGCCCACGTCCGGGAAATCCTCGTCCACCTTGTAGTCGCAGTCGTCGTCCTCTCCGTTGCAGATCTCCTTGGCCCCCGGGTTGCGTTGGGGGTTCTTGTCGTCGCAATCCCCCCCCTTCTGCACCACGAACTCCCCCTGCGCCGCGCACAGGCACGAAGACTTCGGGGTCCAGCCGTATCCATCCTGGTCGCCATCCGCGAACCAGGGCTGGCAGCCGGGAGTCCCGGCCGGATCGGTCTTGCCGTCACAGTCGTCGTCCGTGCCGTTGCAGACCTCGGTCTTGCCGGGATTCACGTCTGCGTCGTTGTCGTCGCAGTCGCCGGCCGCCAGCGCCTTGTAGTCGTCGGTGGGTAGGCAGAAGCACTTCTTGAGCTTGCCGTTCCCCCACCCGTCCGAGTCGACGTCCGCAAAGTAGTTCACGCAGCCGGGGATGAGCGCGGGATCAATCAGCTCGTCGCAGTTGTCATCCTTGCCGTTGCATACCTCCGCCGCCCCCGGATTGACCTGGGCATCCATGTCGTTGCAATCGCCTCCCTTGGTCGCCACGTACTTGCCCGCGGGAGCGCACAGGCACTTGTAGTCCTTGGAGGCCCCGAATCCGTCCCCATCGGCGTCCAGGTAGTAGGCGAGGCATCCCTGCGAGAACGCCGGGTCGATCACGGCGTCGCAGTTGTCATCCTTTCCGTTGCACTTCTCGACGCCGTCCGGATTCACCTGCGGGTCCGCGTCGTCGCAATCCCCGGCCTGCGTCGCCGTGTACTGGAAGTCCGGAGCGCACAGGCAGAGCGGCGCCTTGCTCGCTCCGAACCCGTCGGCATCTGCATCCAGGTACCACGACTTGCACCCTTGCGCACCGGTCTCGTCGACCTGGCCGTCGCAGTCGTCGTCGGCGCCGTTGCACACCTCCTTGGCCCCGTGGAACGCTGCCGGGTCCAGCGGTGCGCAGTCGAGCGCATTCGGATCCCCATCCCCGTCCGCGTCCGGGTCGCACTCGTCTCCCTTGCCGTCCTTGTCCAGGTCGGACTGGCCCGCATTGGCCGCCTGCGGGCAGTTGTCCTTGCCGTCGGCAACACCGTCTCCGTCGTCATCGTCGTCGCACGCATCGCCGGCGCCGTCCTCGTCGAGGTCCTCCTGGAACGGATTGAACTTCCCGACGCAGTTGTCCTTGGTGTCTGCCACGAAGTCGCCGTCGTCGTCCGGGTCGCAGGCATCGCCGAGGCCGTCGCCGTCCTGGTCCTCCTGCTTCGGGTTCGGCGTCTTGGGGCAGTTGTCGTCGCCGTCCCCCACCCCGTCCCCGTCGTAGTCCTCGTCCACGCAGTCGGCCTTGCCGTCCTCGTCCATGTCCGGGTACCCCTCGTCCACCTCCTTGTCGCAGTCCTGGGGG
>VGRX01000616.1 GCA_016875215.1 Deltaproteobacteria bacterium | reverse complement strand
GGGGTCTCCTTGCAGCACAGGCACGCGAACGGGCAACCCCGGCCGGCGAGCAGCGGGTACATGGGGGACCGCCGGAACCGGTGCGGCACGTAGATGTACCGTTCGAAATCGACCAGGTCCCATGCCGGGAAGGGGAGCTCATCCAGATCCTGGGGCACGACTGCCGGACCGGTGGAGCGCAGCTCGTTGCCCCGCCTCACGACAAGGCCGGCCACCGCCGACAGCCGGTCCGCCAACCGGTCGATCCCTCCGTTGTCCGTGCGCTCATCCGCAACCGCCTCGGGGTTGCCTCGTCCCCGGGGCGGAGCTTCGCCCACGCCGAGTGCAGCGGCCACGGCAAGCAGCGTGTTCTCGTACTCGCCGATGCAGGCGAACGCGATTCCGGGGGCAGCCCCCATGGTGCGGCGGAAGTGCGGCTCGTCGACGCTTCCCGCCAGGCCCGTGACCAGGTCGGAACGGGACGCGGAGAGCTGCCGAACGATCTCCGTCGTGACTTCCGGCTGGGTCTCCCGGGTGTAGTCGTAAGGAACGACCACCAGGAGGTCGGGGGCGGCAGCCAGCACCCGGCGGACCGTCTCCGCAGGGGCCAGGTCGTCGTGGAAGGCATCGACCAGGGCCACGTGGTGGCCGGCGTCGCGAAGCACCGCTGCCGCTGTGAGCGCGTACTGCGGCGGATGTCGCGGGATGATCCCCAGCGGCTCGAGGGCCAGCGGCGGCTCGAGGAAGACGATCCTCATGGAACGACGCTCATACCGGATCGCCGGAGAGGCCGGACGGAGGATGCACGGTCCGTTCCGCGGCAGGGGGCCGTTCGGACGGGCAGGGGGCTGACGATTCCCGCTCCGGTACCCAGCCCCGCTCCCACTCGGTCAGTCCCGATGCGATGATCGCCCGCACGTCGGCCATGAGCCGGTCTTTCCCCTCGGCCCCGTACGCACCCGGGTCCACCGCCGGGTGGATGGTCACCCGGGCCAGGCCGGGTAGCAGCTTGAACGACCTGCCCGGCAGGATGGCATTGGTTCCGGACACCGAGATGGGCAGGATCGGGAGGCCCAGGTCGAGCGCCATCACGAAGGCCCCCTTCTTGAACTCCCGCATCCGTCCGTCAGGGCTGCGCGTCCCCTCCGGGAAGAAGAGCACGCACGTCCCGCCGACCAGCCTCGGGCGGGCGGCATTCAGCGCTTCGATGGCTTTCTGCCGGTCCTTGCGGTTGATGTGGATGTGCCCGATCCGCTGGCAGGCCCTGCCGAAGACCGGGATGTGACGCAGCTCCTCCTTGATGACCCACTTGAAGTCGCGCCAGATGTGCCCCATCAGGATGAGCACGTCGAAATGGCTCTGGTGGTTCGAGACCATGACGTACGACACGCCCGGCACGAGATTGGACCACCCGCGGACGCTCACGAACACGAAGTTCAGGCGACACAGCACCCAGCCGTAGAAGTAGCCCATGGCCACCGAGGCCCTCGGCCAGACGTAGGAGAGGAGAATCGCGATGGTCCCGAAGAACAGGGTGCAAAGGGCCAGGGACGGGATGAACACCAGCCACGTCCAGGGCAGGTAGAGGAGACGTAAAACGTTGCGCCGGGCCTCCCCCGGCGGGCACGCTGCCTTGCTCGAAGCATCCACGCGCATCCGGTCGCTCCGTCCAGAAGTCCGCTCCGATTCTAGCGTCCACGCGTGCCCGTGTCCAATTCTGCTTGAAGCAAGCTCCCGTTCCCGTATAATAACTGCGGCCTTCGGGTCGATCGACTGAAAGGAGTCAGCATGATGAGCCTGGTCAGAGTCGGAGTCGTTGCGCTTCTTGCACTGGCGGTGGGCTGCGGGACCGCGAACAAGACCCCGGTCGACGGCGCGGGAGAGGGGACTGCGGGCGGCGATGCCGAAATCCAGGTGGACATCCCGGACAATCCCGATGTCCCGGACGTCAAGGTCGACCTGGCACCGGACGGCATCGCTCCGGATGGCGACGCACTCGAGGATGCCGGAGAGGAGACCGATGGCCCGGTTCCGCCCGATGCCGACTCGGTTGAGCCGCCGGACGAGGTTGCTCCCCCCGACACTGACGCAGTCGAGCCGCCGGATGTCGAGCCGGAGACCGACGTGGTCCAGCCCGTGGACAAGACCTTCTCCTCGCCGGAGATCGGGCTGCGCATCCTGGCCCCTGCACCGACCCGTTGGGCCCAGGTTCCGGGCGGCAGCATCGGCCTGGCCGGCCTGGTCGTCGGCAAGCCCGACACCATCATCTGGGAATCGAGCGCCGGCGAGGCGGGCAATGCGGTGGGGGACCTGTTCTGGGCGACTCAGAAGATCAACCTCGACCCCGGGGACAATGTCGTCAAGGTCACCGCGGTGAAGGGCAACGAGGAGACCACGGACTACATCCGCATCGTCTACAACCAGGCCTTCATGTTCGGCTCCCCCATCCAGATCAGGCCTCGGGCAACCTTCGTCAACACCAACACCACCCTGATCTTCACCATCGACATGGGGCTGTACAGCAACTACACGGGGTCCACGCTCAAGTTCTGCGAGTGCACCGAGGAAGGGGAGTGCATCAAGGACGTGGACAAGTTCCTCGACAACGGCAACATGGGCAACGGCGACGAGTACATTTT
>VGRX01000615.1 GCA_016875215.1 Deltaproteobacteria bacterium | reverse complement strand
TGTCCGGCCGGTGCTTGCCGGCCAAATCGGCCATGTTTGATCGTCGCTCAACACGACGATGTGTAGATTCCATCACGCCGCGGGCGCATCGCACCCACGGGGCGGCCGAGACATGACCGCCTGTGAGCTTCGCTCCGACCTGTGGTGGCGGACTCTGCCGCAGCAGCTCGGCTGGAGCGCCCTACTGCTCCAGCACGAGGTGGAGGCGGACGAACAGCTCGCCCTCCCGATGCTCGACCGAGTCGATGACCGGGACGAACGTCCAGTTCGAGAACGCGGGCATCAGGTCGTCCAGGGGCATCTGCGAGATCGGGACGACGTAGGGGTAGCTCTGGATGGTCCCGAGCAGCTCGGGAAGGAAGGTCTCCTCGATGAGGGAGGAGAAGAGGGCTTCGTTTCCCTTCCACTCCTGGTTGACCGAGGCCAGGTGGAAGTCCATGCGTTCGACCTGGCCGAAGGTGAACTCGATGGCCTGGCCCCCAGGGGGACCGACCAGCGCGATGTTGGCCTTGGCGATGAGGAAGATGTACAGCGTCATCTCGAGGGGCATGCCCAGCATGGTCAGGCTGATCTCGGTCTGCAGGTCGCCGAGTTGGAGGCGAAGGCCGCCGTCCGGGTAGCAGTCGGTCAGCACAGGCGGGATCAGGGAGTGGCCCAGGACCATGAGGTTTTCGACGCCCATCTCGGTGACGTCGGCCCCCATTCCCGCCATGGTTTCGGCATCGCTGACGAAATCGACGCCGCCGGCCAGGTACTTGGCGAACACGGTCTGGTTGAGAACGTCGAGGTGCAGTGCCACCTCCATGTAGTGCTGGCCGTCGACGGCAGCGGGGGTCTCGGCCCCCTTGAGGCAGCCGGATCGGGCGATGGAGCCCTGGATTCCCAGTTTCTTCTTGTCAAAGGCCGTGAACGACCCGTCGAGATGGACCTTCAGCCCTGCATAGGCCGTGGACAGCGACGACGGGCGCAGGTGGATCGTGGCCGTCGTGCCTTTGGCACCGGGCATGAAGGGCGGAAGGTCCAGCTCCTGGTCGATGTAGACGTTCCCCAGCAGCTTCTCGAACTGGGCTTCGAACTGGGCCTGTATCTCGGTCTCGAACTGCTCCTCGATCATGGTGGTGAGCGTGTCCTTGAAGAATGAGAGAAACGCCCCGACGATGGCCCCTGTAAAACCGTAGAGCTGGATGTCGAGCCCCACGAACTGCGCGTTGACGGACAGGAGGCTCACGGCCAGCTTGCCGTCGGCGCCGATGGACACAGACGCGAGCGCATCGATCGTCAGCGAGGTCGCTGTCACCTTCCCGGTGACGTCCGGGCAGAAGCTCTTGGCCTCGAGGTCCGCGGCCAGGTCGGGGAACTCCACGTGCAGCGTGATTCCGTCCGGGATGGGCCACACCTTGATTATGGGGTCGCCGTACCCGAGGTTCTTGAGGTAGACGTCGTATGTGCACCCGAGGATGGACTGCTGCGCCGCCGGGGTGGGGATGAGGGAGGCGAGGTCGATGGCCAGCAGGAACTCCTGGGCGATGAAGGAGAGGCTTGTCCCGTCCGGTCCGTTCTCCTGGGTGAACGCATCGTAGTCGAGCCATGCGACGACCCCGTCCTGCACCATCCCCTTGGCAACGTCGGGGGCCAGCACCGGGTAGTAGCTCTTGGAGTAGAGATAGGACTGCACCAGGCGGGATTCGTTGCCGAGAACGTCCTCGGCCTCCAGGACCAGGAGGAAAAGGCCCTGAGCCGGGGTGACGAGGGCCTCGAAGCTGCCGTTGGGGGGTACCTCGACGGCCTTCCCGTTGAGGCGGACGTTCTTGAGCCCCGTGGAATCGGATGCCTTGCCTTCGACGAGGATCGGGGTGATGCCGGACAGGGCCGCGGCCCTCTGGGGATAGGTGATGGAGATGACCGGCGGACCGGCGTCGACCGTCACGTCGAACAGGAAGTCGTTGGCCGGATTCGATGTGGGGGAGACGGTGATGCCTCCGCTGCCCTCGGCCGTGAACGTGACCTTGTTCCCCTTGACCTGTCCGAGCATCGGAGGGGAGACGGCCACCGCGGCGATCGGCCATTCGGGGTAGGGATTGCCCAGTGCGTCCTTGGCACTGGCCTTGAATGAGACCGTGTTGCCGATCACGTACACGCTCTTCGCCGGAGACATCTCGACTGCGAAGCTCGCGGCAGGTCCGGGGTTCACGGTAAGCGTCGCCGGGATGAGCTCGACCTCGAGCGGGGAATCGGGAATGCAGCGAATCTCGTACTTGCCGGCCTTGACCGTGGAGATCACCAGGCCCTGCGCCTGGACTTGAGCGGGGACCTCCAGGTGGCAGGGACCGGGCGGGACGAAGTTGCCGGCCGGGTCGTAGCCGCGGCAGGTGACGACCGCCTGTTCGCCGGCCGCCATGGTGTCGGGCTCGACGTGGGTTCCGATGCTGGAAAGCGTTCGTGCGGGTACGTCCGGGAGGCGCAGAACGTCCTCGGCCGAGTCGGCCTTCACGTCGGAGTTCCCCTGCGCGTCCATGGCATCCGGCGGGAGGTAGCCGTCCCACGGGGGGGCGAGGGCGCCGGTCTGGCAGGCCGACAACAGGCAGGAGGAGAGCAGCAGCATCGCAACGACCCCGCCCGTCGAAAA
>VGRX01000614.1 GCA_016875215.1 Deltaproteobacteria bacterium | reverse complement strand
CGATTCCGGCCGACAGGTCGAGGCTCGGCTGACTGTCCGGGGCGGTCGGGTCGAAAGGCCGCTCCGACAGGTTGTGCGCAGCCATGGCCAGGCTCACCCACCGGATCGGACGGCAGAGCAGACCGACCGACAGCAGGTCCGCAGTGGGCAGCGATTCCAGCCGGAACGCACGCTGCCAGAGGAACCCGAGCGACAGGGTCCGGCCATCCGAAAGGGCGAATCCCAGGCCGGTCCTCAACCCGTCGATGTCCCCCTGAACGCCGGAGGCGGTCCCCCCGGCCGAAAAGGACCCCGACCCAAGCCCGTTGAGTGCCTCCAGCCCGAGCTGCACCTTGAGCGCTGCCAACGACAGGCCGATGCTGCCCCCCAGTACGGAATCGGTGCCGAACAGCGCCAGTTGGGCGCCGGGCAGCAGGCCGATTGCCGCAGGATTCACCAGCCAGCCGGCAAACAGCCCCGGGTCCGCAAGCCCGTTTCCCGGCAGAAACTGCGAGGAATCCACCCTCCGGACCTGGGCCTGCGCGGTCTGTGACGTACACAGGAGAATGGCAGCAGGAAGGACCAGCGACAACATAGCGCTGCAACGGCTCATGGGTTCCCTCTCCTTCGACGGGTGGTCGGCGATCGACCGGCCGGACGGCAACGCCGCAAGCGTGCCCGGACGAATGTGCGTTGCCCCCGTCACTGCATGCACGGCGCTACTCCAGGAGCGTCTGGAAGTTCCGGACCGCCTCCATGATCAGGCGGTCGGATTCCCGCAGGTGCCGGTCCATCCTGGAAGCAGCGGTCGATGAATCCCCATCCAGAGCGGCAAGCAGCACGGATTCGAGCGAATCCACGTAGCCAGGCACGAACACCCAGAGGTCCGGGAAGCTGAACACCGCGTTGACGTAGAGCCGAACCATGGTGTTGAAGCTCCAGAGATAGGCCATGCGGTGCGCGGCACGCATCAGCCCGAGCATGATGTCCAGGTCGGTCCGCACAAGCTGCTCGGGGTTGCCGAGATTGCCGCGCTGGCTCCGCACGAGCTCGAGGACGGCGTTGAGCTCCTCCCGGCCCGCAGTCTCCGCCAGGCGGCCGCACACGTCGACCACCATGAGCCGTCTCAACCGCAGGAAGTCCTCGACGACCTTCCGGCTCGCCTCCAGATCCCGGGTGTGCTGGAGGAACCAGGGCAGGAGGGTGACCTCGCCCTGCCGCGTCCAATCGAGCACCTTCATCCCGTCTCCCTGGCGTGCGCTCACGAGATGGAGGTTCTCGAGGTTGCGGATGGCTTCCCGCAGCGTGTTGCGGTTGGTGCCGAATCGAACGGAGAGCTCACGCTCGGGCAGGAGTCGCGATCCGGGAGGGAGCTTGCCGGAGAGGATCTCTTCGGCCAGCAGCTCCGTGATCTTGTGAGACAGGTTCTTTCTGCGGCCCGTCGTCGACTCGCTCATTCCGGCCCCATGATGTCCCACTCGAGCATGTTGGTGACGAAGTCCCTCGAGTAGTCCACGACCACGTCGGAGGGCTTGCCGTCCGCACCCATGACCAGTCGGACAGACGGGACGTGGAATGCCACGAAATCGGGGATGCCGGAACGCTCCGCCCGCCCGACCACCTCGTCCCGCAAGACCGGGTCGAACTCGATGCCGTAGGTCTCGACCAGCTTTCGGCCGGCGTCGAAATCCCCTTCCGCCTTGATGCGCATGACCTCGGCCAGCAGCATGGCAACTGCGTTGCGGGCCTGGCCGGCATCCTTCAGGACGAAGAAGGTGCGGTCCTGCACTTTGCGGACCTCCACGGCCTGACTGTTGCGCAGGATGTACTGGACGATGAGATGAGTGGCCCGCATGTGGTCGTCTTCGATGCGGTTGCCCTTCTTCAGCCGGCGGAGCTGCACCAGGTCGGAACGAATGTAGTCGGCAAGGGCAACGACCGCTGCCTCCGCGCCCGGAAGCGCCCCCAGCTCGACGAGCTTCCCGTCGAAGATGTGGTGCAGCGCGACCAGCTCGGCCCGCGCCTCCTCCAGGGTCGAGTAGAACTCCTTGAGGTAGAAGGCCGGATCCTCCTTGAGCATCGGACTCGCACGGCCGGAACCATGGCCCAGGATCTCGTGCAGCGCAACCATCGCGTTGCGCACGTCACGCCCATAGCGCCGCGTCGCAGCCATCTCCTCGGGCAGCGCGAATTCCTCCATGACCTTGTCGGACACGGCAGACCGGGCCGCGCTCATCACGTTGGAGAGAAGAACGCTGCGGGACCCGTGCTTCTCGCGTATCCACTGGGCGTTGGGCAGGTTGATTCCCGCCGGAATGCTCGGCCCCGCTCCCCCTACCCCCATCAGCACGTTGATGGCAGATGCGACCGGTACCCGGAGGTCGAGGTTGCGATACCGCTCGTCCCACGGGACCCGCTGCTCGAAATAGCGGGCCGATTCTGCAATGCCGCGCATGATCCGGGTAAGCTCCGGATCGCGGTAGTAGACCAGCCCCTCGTACTCCGCCTTCTGACTTCTCGGATCCTTGTAGGACTCGATGAACCCGAGGATGAAGTCGACATCCGGATCCTCGGACAGCCAGGCGATGCTGGCCTTGTCGAACTCCGCAGGGTCACCGGTGCGGAAGAACGAGATGAGATGGTCGATG
>VGRX01000613.1 GCA_016875215.1 Deltaproteobacteria bacterium | reverse complement strand
GAAAGTACGTCAGCGGGATGTTCGAGACGAACCTCGCCTGCGGCACGACGACGAGCTTCCCGGGCGGGCCGCGGCCTTACACCTACTACATCGGCGGGCTGTTCTACAGCTACGGCGTGACTGGCTTCAATCACAACATCCGGTGCGACTGGCAGCGCGGCAACTAATCGGAGAATGAACATGGAAGAGCTTATCCAAAGAATCAGAGACTGGGCTTGCAAGAGGCTTACCGACGGCAAGCACGACTACAAGGATGTCGGGTATCATTGGAAGTGCCGCATCTGCGGGCACAAGATTCCCGACCCTATCGAGCCTGAGCCTCCTCCTCAGCCGCCGCCTCCTCCCCCTCCGCCTCCTCCCCCGCCGGACGATGGCGATGGCGACCCGGCTGGCGAGCCTAACCCAGAGAAACCGGGGCAGTACGCCCGGGACTTCCTGTGGAAGCCAGTTTCGGAGTCGGATGGGAAGCTGGTTGCGCTGTGCCCGTCTGCCTTTACGGGGCACATCAACTCGTGCTGGCTTGAGATGGATGGGTCGAGGATTGAGACTGGGCGCGGGGTTGGCATCTACAATGGCAACCGCTGGCACGTTCGGTTCAACAAGGTCGGCGGTGGGTATCCGCCGGGAGTCGAGTTCGCCTGCAAGACGGACTCTGGGAATGTGTGGCTGTGGAAGATTTCCACGCCATCTAGGCGTAGTGGTGAAGGGAAGATCATCCCAACAGTGAGGACCAAATGAAGAAGCTGCTTGTGCTGCTGGCCGCAATCGCTCTGACTGGCTGCGAGACTGTCAATCGCGGCAACCGTATCGTCTCCGGCATTGACCTGCTGTCGCTTGGTTCGTACCAAGTGTCCGGCTGGGTCCCCTCGACGCCTGTTATCAGGCAGGTCTTGGCTGCCGCCGACTACTACATCTACTCGTGGAAGAACACTCCGTTCCAGACGCTGGTTGCCCATGCGGCGATCATCTACGGAGGGGAAAAGCAGGAATGGTGGGACATCCTTCCTGACGAGTGGCTTGGAGAAGGGGAATCTACGCCGTCGCTGGCTGCCCTGCCGGGTGCCACGCTTCGGACTGTCGTTAACGGGAACGGCAATTCTGTCACGTACGTCTATCCTGCCGGACAGGCACCCGTCATTGACGTACAACTGACCGGGGATGGGAATACCGTCACCGTTCAGCCCGAAGAGGAAGAGGAAGAGGAATGACAACTTGGGGAGTAACGGCCATGGGGCTGGCTGCCGCTGCCGGGATCATCGGCACGGCGGACATTAACGACGCGACGGTTGATTCGTTCGGCAAGTGGCCCATCACTACGGCCCTAGTTGGACTCGCCGCCCTCGCCATCTATCTGTCACACAAGACGGTTGGCTCCATGTCCGAGAAGGTGGGGCATCTGTCTGACAACATCGGGAAGCTTGCGGAGAATCTCGCACAGCGACCGTGCGTGAGAAGTCCCAAGAACGACTAATGTTCCTGACCGCGCTGCCAAGGCTTGAGCCTTACGATGGTGGGCACGTCCGCATCCTTGACGATGTTCTCTTCAAGGACAAGACGGGCCACATCTGGCTATCCCCGGCGGGGTGGGTGTCCGATGGATGCTCGATGCCGTGGATACTGACGTGGAAGTGGTCGGCCTATGACCCAAGATATCTGCGGTCGGCCCTCATCCATGACGTTAGGTTCTGCGTACACGACCTGTCGTTCAAGGACACGAACAGGCTGTTCTACGAGAGCCTGACTGATGAGGACTGGGAGTACGCTAGGCTGTTCAAGGTGGCGGTTAGTTCCCCGGTTGGGTGGTACTCGTACAACTACAGGCCGAACCTTCCGGTCAATCTTCCGCTTGAAGAGGTAGTGAGGAAGCACAATGAGAATCAGAATGCTCGCCGCGCTGTGTTTGCTGGGTATCCTCAGTGGCTGCAAGACCACGGTTAAGTGGTTTGCTGACGATCCCCCAATGACCAATCTCCCGCCGTGGGCTGTGGAGCAGAAATGAACTACGGACTGATCCCGAACTTTGGACTCAAGGACACACCCATCACGGAGGACATGATCCTTCGTTCTGCTGCTGAGGTGACAGAGGAAGTCCACAAGTGGGACTCCTTTGTTAACGTGCCAGACGATCAGGGGAATACTGGGACTTGCGGCGCTAGGGCCGAGGCGGGGCGCGCAGAGGTGCTAATCAATGCCGCGCATGGCGAGGACGTGTTTCTTGGGGAGACCCAGCTAGACGCTATTGCCATCTACATCAGGGCGCACGAGATGCGCCACCCGGGGAAGTCGGTTAACTTCCTGTCCGGGCTGACGCTGGGTGATTCGGTTGACGCCTGCATCGAGCTTGGGATTTACCCAAGGGATGCTTCGGTCAGTAGGATTGAGGTGCTGCCGCTTGAGCTATTCGAGGCCCTGAAGAAAGGCCCGCTCACCTACGGCCTGAATGTTCACAACGGATGGAGGAGCATCTCTCCGCTTACCGGGGAGATTCCTTCTGCTCCGGCTCTGTCTGTTGCCGGACATGCCGTGTTGGGGATTGGACTCAACATCGGCGTCGATGGTATCATCCTGCCCACGTTCGTCAACTCATGGCATCATTCGTGGGGGTGGAATGGGATGGCCCAGATGGCATT
>VGRX01000612.1 GCA_016875215.1 Deltaproteobacteria bacterium | reverse complement strand
AAAACGCAGATTGCAGGACGGCTGAAGATGGCTGGCCGGACCGCTTCCCAACCCGACGAAGCGCGCTCGTCCTTGAGTACCGCCAAGCCACCTTCCGCTGCAGTCGTTACCCCAGCAATCGGGGCTGACGAGAAGTCTTGCGTAGGGTGCCCGAGAGATCTTAGGATACCTTCTGATGCTCCCCACGGCGGACCGGCGCCATGAAAGGAGGCACGGATATGTCCTTATGTACCAGGTGCGGCAGGAACTTGCCCGGCGACTCGGCATTTTGCGACGGCTGCGGCTCTCCGGTTGGTCTCGACGGCTCGACCTGGACCTCGGGGGCAGTTGCGGGCACCGCCCCTGAGTGCGACATTCGCCTCTCGAACCCAGTGATTTCGTCCCGCCATGCACTGTTCGAGGTGCTTCCCGATGGCATGATCCGAGTAACTGACCTCGGATCGACCAACGGCACCTGGGTAAATGGGACCAGGATTCACAGCGCCGTAGTGGGTCGTGGCGACCAGGTGTCGCTGGCCTCTCAAACCATTGACCTGGCAGCAGTTGCGGCCGTGTGCGTTCGGAAAGAAGGGGGGGCTCAGCAACGCAGGGGATTCGCACCGGTGGACCCCCAGGTTCAGCGGCGCCAGCCCCCCCCGGAAGCGAGACCGTCCCCTCCTCCGGTGCGACCTCCCGCCGACCGGCCTTCTCCTGCTCCTGCGCCCCCCAGAGCCTCCCCGGATTCGTCGCAACGACTGGAGCCCCGAGGTTCGAATCGCGGTCCTCTTCCCGGGAAGGTGCGCCATCCACTGCTCGTGCTGGTGCTTGCGGTGGTGACCTTCGGGCTCTACATGCTGTACTGGTTCTGGATGACTCTGGACGAGATTCGGACTTGGCGGCAAGGTCAGGGGTGGGGAGGGGCCATGGTACTGCTCCTCTTCGTCCCGGTCTTCAATCTCATCTTTCTTGTAGTATATTTCTTGATTCCAAGCTATATATGGGATTTGTATGCAAGAAACGGATTGCAGTCTCCCGTATCCGGGCCGTTTGGTCTGGTGGTGTTCCTGCCGGGACTGCTTGTGCCGCTGGCCCTGGTCGTCATGATTCTAAACGGGGCGATCCTGAATCCGGTCGCCTGGGTTGTTCTGGCGGTGATTCCGGCAGCATGCGCCCTGATTTGGTTCGTTCGAGTCCAGACCGCGTTGAATGACTTCTGGCGGATGCACGGCGCAGAACCGTGAGTTCCGGTGGTCGGGCAGGGAGTCTCCTTCGGTGAGGCTCGCACCTCGTCCACAAAGGTGAGTCGGGATGGAGCGTTACTGTCCCCGGTGTTTTCGGAGATTCGAATCCAGGGTCGACAAGTGCCCCGATGACGGCTCGAACCTGGTGGTGACCGAAGACAGGAATCTGGTTGGAGAAGAACTGGACGGCCGCTATCGCGTGCTCGAGCGTATCGGTTCCGGGGGCATGGGAGTTGTCTACAAGGCCGAACAACTGCTCGTGAAGCGGATCGTCGCCTTGAAAGTCCTCCGTCGCGAAGTAGTTCGCGAGGGGAGTGCGGTCAAGCGCTTCCTGAACGAAGCCCAGGTCATAGCGGCCCTGAACAACCCGCATACGGTGACGTTGCACGACTTCGGAGTAACCGGGGACGGCCTTCTCTACTACACCATGGAGCTTCTGCGTGGACGTCCCCTGTCCCGTGTGATCCGGCAGGATGGTCCCCTGGCCGTGGAGCGAGCGACCAGGCTCGCTCTCCAGGTTTGCGATTCGTTGGAGGAAGCGCATGAACGCGGAATCCTGCACCGAGACCTCAAGCCGGACAACCTGTTCGTCCAGGAGCGGAAGGGGCTGGAGGAACTCAAGGTCCTGGACTTCGGAGTTGCCAAGCTGATGGGGGCATCGGGGGCCAAGGCGGTGACCGGCACCGGGATGATCGTCGGAACACCGCTATACCTCAGCCCCGAACAGGCTCTCGGAGATGAATTGGGGCCTTCCAGCGACCTGTACTCTCTGGGCATCGTTCTCTATGAGATGTTGGTTGGTCTTCCTCCGTTCATGGGGGAGACTCCGATGCAGACGATCCTGGCTCGGTTGAACAAGCCGGTCCCACCGACGGCAGCCAGGAACCCATCTGTCCGGGTACCCCGCAGGCTCGAGGAGTTCCTCAGCAAAGCACTGGAGAAAGACCCGAAGCGAAGGTTCCAGACTGCTGCGGAGTTCCGCGAAGCACTTCGAACAGCTTTGGACTCCGGGAAACAGCCTGTCGATGCCGTCCTGTTGCCGCCTCTCGCCTCGTCGCAGGGGCTGACGCGTGTAAAGACCGGAGAATGGGAAGGGCCGACGTCCTACGCGGATGAAGCAGAAACCACTGCACAGCAGAGTCCCGCCAGCGATCCTGATGCGGAGACTCATCCTGCAAGTGGCGCATCCGCAAGTCGGCAGGCCCTGGCCCCTGCTGTTTCACCGGACGAAGACAAGGGACAGAAGTCCGTTTCGGCGGACTCGTCGGAGCAGAGCGATTCCTGGGGCAACGGGCCTGGACTGGAGGAATTGGGCAAGAAATCGGTCAGGCGTCGGCTTCTGCTACCGGTCGGAGCTGTCTTGCTGCTGGGGCTGGTCGGCGGTTTCTGGCATATGTACGGCCCCCAATCCGGGG
>VGRX01000611.1 GCA_016875215.1 Deltaproteobacteria bacterium | reverse complement strand
GGTCGGCAGCGGCGAAACCCGGCTCAGGCGCATCGAGGAGGTGGCCCGGCTGTTCCAGGGGGCCGCTTCGGCCAACGTCGAGTACTTCGATGCCATCTTCGTCCGGGAGGTCGCGGACAAGTCGGGCAAGTCGATGGACAAGGTCGCCACCGTCCTGATGGAGAAGGAGCCGGGCTATCGGACAGCCCAGTTCAACCTGAAGCTCCCCGAGAGCGGCAAGATGGGGTGGGCCGAGTCCGGCATCCCGCTGTCGCTGGCCCGCCTCGCAGGCGCGCTCTCCTCCTTCTTCGCGTCCTCGTCCCTGGTGGCCAAGTTCTACTCCATCGGGGTGAAACTGGATTCCGGGGGCAACCTGGCCGGCGTCGAGCGCGAAAAGGCCCTGGTGGCCACCCTGACGCTCGCCGAGGAGAAGGCCCGGGAAAACGCAGCCCTTGCGCTCAAGAAGACCGGCGCAGTTCCGGAAAGCGCCAAGATCGCGTACCAGATCGCGATGGTGCTACGCGACCGGAACGGCTACCAGGACAAGCTCGATGCGCTGGAGCACTTCTGGCGCTCGTCGGTCTGGAGCCAGGTCGCCGTCTACCTCGACCGGCTGGAGAAGGAGAGGAAGTAGGGGTTGGGGGCTGCGGGGCCCCCACACAGCCCCGACCACGCGGGAGGGGCCGTTCGGGCGCCGGCAGATGCCCAGACCACACAGCCCCGACCACGCGGGAGGGGCCGTTCGGGCGCCGGCAGATGCCCCGACCACACAGCCCCGACCACGCGGGAGGGGCCGTTCGGGCGCCGGCAGATGCCCCGACCACACAGCCCCGACCACGCGGGAGGGGCCGTTCGGGCGCCGGCAGATGCCCCGACCACGCGGAAGGGGCGGCGTTGGATGGAAACGCAACGGGCAATGGGGAAGAACAGGGAGGTGGAACGATGAAGACATGGGGAACGCTGGTGGTTCTTGGGATGGTATCTGCGCTGTTCCTTTTCGTGAGCTGCTCGGGGACGCAGGTGAAGGAGGAGCCGGTGCCGCCCCGGGTGGAGGATCCTGTCCCCGAGCCGGTGCCTGAGCCTGCGGTGACCGACCCGTACCAGCAGAAGCTGGCCCGGTTCGAGGCCGCCTATCGCGAGCTTGCCTGCCGGGCGAACATCGACTTCGACCCGGAATCGAGCTTCGCGACGATCCGAGAGCCGTACGCGGAGATCGTCCGGATGACCAAGGAGAAGAGCAAGTCGATCGAGTCCTACCTCGTGATCCTCCAGAAGCATGGATACGGCTCGGCGCAGGAGCTGTTCGATGACCGGGAGCGCATCGACGTGGCGGACCCGAACTGGTTCAAGAACCTGACGGGCGGGTTGTACGACATGCTCGATGCGTGCGAGTAGGGAACCGGGGACGAGGGGCGATTCAGTGCCGCCGTCCAGGTGGCAGCGACATCGGAGAGTGGCATGGCGGAACGAGCGGAGAACAGGCGCAGGCGGTGGAAGCTCCTGATGGAGCTCATCCAGCGGGAGGAGATCTCCAGTCAGAACCAGTTGCAGCGCAGGCTGGCCGAGCTCGGAGTGGATGTGAACCAGGCGACGCTGTCACGGGACCTGCGGGAGCTGGGGGTCATCAAGGTCCCGCTCGGCAGCACCGGCTCCCGGTACGTGCTGCCTGGAAGCCAGCCGTCGTCCAGACAGCAGTACGAGGAGACATTCCGCCTCCTGGTGCAGGGGGTGGACCGATCGGCCAACATCCTGGTCCTTCGTACCGGCCCGGGACACGCTGCCGCTGCGGCCCTGGCCCTGGACCACCTGGCGATCTCCGGAGTGCTCGGGACCGTGGCCGGGGACGACACGTTCCTGGCCATCCTGGCTGAGGGGGAAGACTGGGCCCGGATCCACCGCGAGGTGGTCGAACGGATCGGCCTTGCCCCGGTGAGCGACTAGAATAGGGATTCCTGCCCAAGAAACCTGTTGCACTGGCCTGCGGGTTGCAGTACCTTTGTCCGGTCTGACATGGCGGTCGGCATCAGGAGGATTCGATGAAGAAGCTCGTTGCACTCCTCGTGGCACTCGCCTTCGGGTCCATGGCCTGCTACAACACCTACCACATCAGCATGGACCAGATGAAGGAGCTGCAGGCTGCGGAAGGTTCCAACAAGGTGATGGCGACCAAGGAAGGGGAACAGGTCGAGGTCTCCTCCGGAACCCGCCTGTTCGTGCGGGACGTGGACAATCGGCGCTACCCGATCACTCCCTACAACTTCAAGCTTACCGGAAGCCAGCTCGTGGCCTCGGACCGCGACTACATCTTCATGCTGAGCCAGATCCGGCCGGAAGGGGAGGTCGACCTGCTCTCGACCCCGAAGACCGTGCTGCTGATCGCGGGGGGGGCCGGTGCAGTCGCGGGCCTCATCGTGGTCACGATCCTCACCGCGGGCCAGAAGAGCTTCTCGTCGGGCGAGTAGATTCCGCCCCTCATGCCCAGACCGTTCCACTTCCTCTGCTGCTGCCTGTTCGCGTATTCGGGCTGTGCCTCCACGTCAAGCCCCGGGACCGTGGATCTGCCCCGTACCCCCGAGGCGACCACAGGGGACGGGGAGGAGACCGGAACCCCGCCCGAGCCGCAATGCCAGGAGCGGCCGCCGGCCTCCGACGCCTGGTAGTT
>VGRX01000610.1 GCA_016875215.1 Deltaproteobacteria bacterium | reverse complement strand
CCCCGGTCGGACCGTCGGACGGCGCCGGTGCAGGTGTCGGACTCGTCAGACTCGTCGGACCTGTCGGTCTCGTCGGACCCGGCGCGGACAGACCGTCGGACAAAGCCCCCCCGGCTCGTGAACCGTTGCTCACTGCCCCCTGCTCACTGCCCACGGCTTCCTTCTCCAGCAGTCCCAGCGCCACCAGCGCGTTGAGCAGCCGATCGGTGTAGCGGGGCTCGGTGCCCAGCCGGGTCGCCAGATCTGCGGAAGAAAGCCCCGTAGCCCCTCCCCGCACCGCCTCCCCGAGCGCCATGAACACCCCCAACTCCAGGCCGGTCAACAAGATCCGGCTCTTGCGAAATGCGTTGGCCATGTCCAGCAGGGCGGCCATGTCAAGCTTGTCGTCTGTCATGGGGTCTCTCTATTCCAACTCCAGGCTGATGCGCAAAGCGGCGTCGACCTTCGCCATGGCGGGCACCGCGAGTCGTCCGAGCGGAGCACCAACGATCCGACGGCGGTCCACGGTTCTCACCTGCGATGCGTTGGCCATGCTGCGCTTGGCAAGTCCCCCGTCTCCGGCCTCCAGAGGCACACAGATGGGGAAGCGGGCCTTGTCCGCACCGAACTCCGTGATGGCCACCACGATCACGGTCGGGGAGTAGCGGTTGCCGACATCGTTCTGCACGACAAGAGCGGGCCTCGTCTTGCCGATCTCGTTGCCGACTACCGGATCGAGATTCACGAGCACGACATCGCCGCGGCGAAGCTCGGCGCGCTTCATTCCCACCCCTCCAGGTCGACGCTCTCATGCTCCTTGGCCAGTGCCCTGTTTCCCGCGGCCATGGCCCTGTACCCGGCGGTCAGCTCCTGTTCCAGCTCCTTCTTCCGCAGCTCCCTGATCCGCATCTCCGCACTGATCCTCAGGAATGTCGAGACGCTCTCCCCCTGGCGGGAGGACAGAGCGACCACCTCGTCCTTCAGGGCTTTTGCGAGCTGCACGTTGACCCTCAGGCAGCCCTTCGGCGATTTCCGCTTGCTTGCTCCATTCCGGCTCATGCCCCCCGCCTCCTGCTGGCACTGTTGCATCAACTTCTGCCATCATGGATGATAGCAAACTCTGATGTGAGCTGCAACAGCACCAGGCGCCCAGGGTTGTGAGCGGGGGGCCGGCTGCCTCGGGGAAGGAGCCGCTGCGACGTCCCCGAACCGCGTTCAGTTCCCCGTCATCAGGAAGAGCTTTGCGGATGGCTGGCCGGCGTAGTCCACGGTGAGGCCGAGGATGGCATGCTCGTCCGGGTCGCCGGCGCCGAGCGTGTGCGTGCAGTAGCTGCCCGTGGTCTCCCACATGGGCTCCAGGCCGAAGAAGATCTGCTCCTGGGAACAGAAGTACGCCTCGGCCGGGCCGGTCCAGTCGTCACCGGCCACCGCGTGGTCCTGACACCCCTCGCCGAACGTGATCGGGGTGTTGACGTTCCCGACGCCGCATGTCACCTCCACCCCGTCGATGCCCCCCAGCCAGCGGAGCTGCCAGGTATCCTTGAGCGGGCCGGCACAGGCAGCGAGGCAAACGGGAACCTCGAGGTCACCCGCCGCGGCAATGACGCCCTTGGCCTGAGGCAGCTCTCCCACGGTCACCATGTGAAGCCCGGGCTTGAGCGCGGGGAGCCAGACTACGCCGAGCGTGTCGAACACGCACGGCGGGCACTCCCCCTCCATCTTCTTGCCGATGAGCTGCACGTCGACCGCGTTGCCCTCGACCTTCACGTCCGCGTGGTCGAACTTGGCGCAGCTCACGCTCACGCCGTAGACCGCCACGGGGACCGGCTGGCCGGCCGGGACCATGTAGGGCACGTGGAAGCACTCGATCGGCAGAGTCACCTCGACCAGGGTGTCGGGCGGAGCGACCTGATCGGTCGCGTCGGGTGTGTCCGGCAGGGTGTCGGCGTCGGGCACATCTCCGCCGTCTTCCGGGACCGGCACCTCGGCGAGCGTCTCCGCTGCCGCATCCGGCAGGAGCGCGCCATCGGACGCCATGTCGGCGGACGCGGCGTCGACCCCTCCTTCGGCGGCTTCACCGTACTGCCTCCCCGCGGTGTCGTTCTTGGTCCCGGGGAAGGGTTGCGGGTTCGATTCCAGGCAGCCGGCAGCCAGGAGCATGGCCAAGATTGTCTGGAGCACGGTCGCGGCCGGATTCCTCGTCATGCGGTACCCTCCCTCAAGTTCATCCCCGGATCACCGGAACGGCCCCCACGGTCAGGCCGGGGACCTTCCGGAAGTCGGAATCGTTCGTCACCAGGATAGCGGATCTCTCAAACGCCGTGGCGGCAATGAGTGCGTCGGGCAGCCTCAGCACCTCGAGCTCGGTCACGAACGAGACCATGAGGTCGGCCCCCTGCTCAAAAGCCGGTTCCGCGATCCGCCCTCCGAGCACGTAGAGGACCACGTTGGTATCGAGGAGCAGTCTACTCCCACTCACCGCGCACCCTCCTCTGTTACGTCACGGGATCCTCCTTCGGCGATCATTGTATCCCTTCGGGGCCCGGAATCCTAGTACTTGATCACCACCATGCCGTCCCCCGACCGCACGCCGGCCTGGGTATCGCCGCCGGACACGCCGCCGAGGTACGAGGAGCCGCCGCCGCCACCGCCGCCGCCGCAGTTGTGGTGTCCT
>VGRX01000609.1 GCA_016875215.1 Deltaproteobacteria bacterium | reverse complement strand
CCCAAGCCCTCGTGCAGACCTGCGTGATCTTCTCATCAACGACGCTCATTCTCCCCTCCCCGTGTTTGCAGGTAGTAGTCGAGCGCCGCGCTGGCAGCCTGGAATGCCGACAGTCCGTCCGCTTGGAGACTGCGGACGAGGCGCGCTACCCCTGGAATCCTCAGCGTATGCACCGTTGGCTCCCCGTAGGGGGCCCGCGGACCTTTCACGTTCGCACCCTTCACAAGAGGCTCTGACAAGGCAGAAGAAGGGACTTCAGGGAGAGTAACACTCTCTTCCTTACGTTCCCCCCCTACCCCCCCACGGCCTTCTGGCATGCAGGTCGTTGCGGAATCGAGCAAGCGCAGGAGGGTGCCAGGGGTGCCTCCCGAATCGAGCCAGTCCGACAAGTCCTTGGTCTTCGCTCCGGGCAGTTGCAGCATCCGCACTCGACGTGCCACCCCGTCCAGAGACTCGACGATCTGCGTCGCGTGTGCCCGGCCGACGTCGTCATTGTCGGGCACGACGACCACATCTGCGCGGGACAGACACTCTGAGTATTCGGATCGCCAAGCGCTCGACCCTTCTGGATTCGTGGTTGCGTCAAGCCCCAACGATGCGGCTCCCCCGGCGTCCTTCTCTCCCTCGACAATCCAGATCGTCCGCCCCGCCTTGACGGCAGCTATCGTCTCGGGAAGACGATACAGGACCTTCCGCACACGGTGCAGATTCCAGACCCACTTTCGGCCATCGGGAGACGTCTTGATGAACTTGGGCTTGTCGTTGGGGCGCGGCGGCCGGCGATATGGGAACCCCTTGCCAGGCCAGCGTACCTTCTCGTACAGGAGTTGTCCGGCGTCGTCACGGTACGGGTACACGGCCAGAGGCTCACTTCGTGGCATCGCCTGTTTTGGCCGGGGGGCGTTGATGTCACCCCACCGCAAACCGAGCGCGGCCAGAATCGCCGCTGGCTTGCAGCCGGCGTGGCACTTCAACAGGATGCGCTTGCGGGAAGGGTCGTGGATGTCCGGGGCCTCCGTAAGGGAGAGACTGGGATCGCGATCGTCGTGGGCCGGGCACAAAGCGTAGACATGCCCCCGGCTCAGTCGCGGCTTGCATCCACGCTCTTTCAGCACCGCTTTGATGCCGTCCAGGGTAAGCACAACAGGCCCCCGCAGCTCACACCATCCGCAGCTCTGCCGGGGCGGATGCCTCGGTCATGTTCGACTCGACAAGCCGCGACAGTTCCGACTCGGGAACCAGGCGCCGGCTTCCCAGGCGCACGGTTCTGAACCGGCCCTGCCGTGCCCAGCGGCCAAGGGTCCACCAAGACACGCCCAGCTGCGCCGCAGCCTGCTTGAGCGTCAGAAGTCGTCCGAACCGTTTCGCTTCGTTGCTGTTCGCCATTGTCCACCTCGCCATCCCGGAACCATCCCGGGCAGCGACGAGCACAGCACGAATGCCTGGCTTGGTCACACCGCCCCCTTTGATTCAGGAAGGGGGGTGGGAAGCAGACTCGAAGCGGCCTGCGTAGCCAACGAGAGGCCCGAAATGCGAGCTGTCGGCGCGCCCCATCAGTGAGCGTTGTTCGCCCCGAGGGGTGGGCAGAAACCGACGCGGAACGGCCACGGGGGCCGCTGCGGCGGCAAACGGCACGTTGCCAGACTGTGGAAAACGTAGCAGGCCGGCGGCTGGGGCGTCAGCTAGGTCGGCCTGTCAAGCTCCACAATCGCGACCTTGTGCAAGTAGTCCTTGAGGTCATGGGGGAATTGAAGCGCCTCCATCACTCGGCACAGTTGCTCCCCCCTGGCACCGCCTGCCTTTGCGGTTCTAAGTGGGTTCGGTGTCCATTTCGACGGGGAGACCTTGCCTTTTCCCTTGTTTGCCTGCTTCCCAAGCAGCCGGGTCCGAATGCTGCGAACGCTCTGCCCCGTGTGTTCGGCGAATCTGACCAGTGCTTCCTCCAGGACTCCCTTGTCTCTGTTGCCAGGGTCCGCCTTCTCCTCCGTTGTCGGGACTCTGCGACGTGGGTTCTCCTTCAGCGCTTCGGCAAACGCAGGGTACCGGCGGGCATAGCTCTTCGGCGTGTGAAGCTCAATCAGCGGGGGGGTACAACGTGCCAGCCAGCCCTTCACGTCGTCAAGTACATCTGCCGGCCCAACGGATTCGTCCCAGTACATGCACTGCGACGCGCCGCGGCTGATTCTCCCCCAGTCCACAGAGTCCCGCTTCCCCACTTGGGCCTCCAGTTGATAGGCCAGCACGAGCCACGAGAACGCCAAACTGTCGTTGAACCGTTCAATGCCCCCCGTTAGGTAGGACCATGCGACACGCTTCTTGTGCAGTGCGGCCACGCTCCTGTGCACCTCCCGAAAGAGCTTGTCGCACTCGTGCATGGCGGTTGTCTCCCACGGAGCGGCATCCTCCGCTCCTGACCGGGAGTCATGCAGCACGATCAACTCGGCCAGCATCCCCAAGGCTACACGCCCGAGATCTGCCGCAGTTGGAACGGTCGTGTTTTCGTGCTTCTGGCGCCTCGCCTCAGTCATGGCCCCCTCCCTGCTCCTGTCCGTTGCCATCGGCCCCGGGCATCCGCTGCATGAGATCCCGCAGTCGGTTCGGTGAGCTGTGAGCGTAGCGACGGGCAATCACCAGGGTCTTGTGCCCCAGGACCGT
>VGRX01000608.1 GCA_016875215.1 Deltaproteobacteria bacterium | reverse complement strand
CAGTAGAGTTTGGTCAGTCGGATCCGGGCCACCAGGTGGCGCCTGGCCGGGCACACGTACTGGCACGACCCGCACTCCACGCAATCCAGCGCGCCGCAAACCACGGCAGGTTCCCACTGCGAGTACTCCGCCAGTGCCGTGATCTCGCACGGCGACAACCCCATGGGGCATGCGTCCACGCACCGCCCGCACCGGATGCAGTCCCGCTCCGAGAAGGCCCTGGCCTCACGGTCGTCCAGCAGGAGCAGCCCCGAGAACGCCTTGGTCACCGGTGCATCGAGCGCCCGCAGGCTCTTGCCCATCATCGGGCCGCCGGCAATCATGGCCCGCAGGGTCTCCTTGGCACCTCCCGCGGCCTCGACCAGCGCAGAGAGCGGTGTTCCCACCTTGACCTGGTAGTTGCCCGGCCGGTTCGCAGCCCCGCCGCTCACCGTGACGATCCGCTCGAAGAGCGGCTTGCCGAGCGCCACCGCCTCGAATGCAGCGGCCGCCGTGGCCACGTTCTGCACCACCACCCCCACCGAGAACGGCAGCTTGCCGCTCCCCACTCTCCGGTGCAGCAGAGCATCGATGAGCTGCTTCTCGGCCCCCTGCGGATAGCGGGTGCGCAGCGGGATCACACGCACCTCAGGCGAGGGACCCTCCCCCTGGAAGCAGCGCCGATACCCTCCCATCCGCGCAGCGGCCTCCATGGCCTCGATGGCCCGCGGCTTGTTCTCCTCGATTCCGATGAGGATCCGCTGCACCGCAAGGACTGAAGCCATGATCACCGCACCGGCCATCACGTCGTCCGGCCGGGTCCGCATGAGCGTATCATCTGCGGTCAGGTACGGCTCGCACTCGCACCCGTTGAGCACGAGGCAGTCGACCCGCGCGTCGCCCGGCGGGGACAGCTTCACTGCGGTCGGGAAGGCCGCTCCGCCCATGCCGACCACTCCCGCATCACGAATGCGGGCGAGAAAGGCGTCCCTGGAAGCCCAGTCGACAACCGGCGGGCGGGTGAACTCCTCGGCCCCTTCGTTCTTCCCGTCGTTTACAACCTCGATGCACTCCCCCTGGATCGCACCGACCACGGGGGCACCGGAGATCTTCAGCACCTTGCCGGACACGGGGCTGTGCACAGGGGACGATACCGGACCGTCCGCCGAAGCCAGGAGCTGCCCGACCCGTACCACGTCTCCCTTCTGAATTGCCACCTTCGAAGGCTTGCCCAGGTGCTGGGTCACCTGCACCACGATCTTCTGAGGCGCCTCCACCCGGACGACTTCCGTTCCGAGCGAAACCTCCTTGCCCTCTGCGGGATGCACACCGCCACGAGGGAAACCGGCAGCGGCCTGCTTCATGCTTCCCCTCCCTCGGCCTTTGGCAATCGGGGCATCTCGAGCTGCACCGTCAGGATGCACTTCTGCGGGCAGACCTCGATGCACTTGAAGTGCCGCGCGCACTTCGCATGGTCGATGACGATCACGTCCCGGACCAGGGAAATGGCCTTCTCCGGGCAGTTCTTCACGCAAAGCATGCACGTGATGCAGCCGACCTTGCAGTACTTCTTGACCGGGACCCCCCGGCCGGGAGTGCTGCATTCCACGCAGACCTTGGCCCCCTTGGGAACCATCCGGATGAGGCTGCGCGGGCACGCAGCCACGCACTTGGCACAGGCTACGCACTTCTCCTCGATGATCTCGGCAATGCCGTCGCTGACCCGGATCGCATCGAACTGGCACGCGACAACGCAGCTTCCCAGCCCGAGGCAGCCGGCAGGGCATTCCTTGGTCGCTGAGTTGACCAGGTCCGCGGCCACGCAGTCACGCAGTCCGAGGTACTCTCCGGTGTTTACCGCAAGGCTGTCGGTCCCCTTGCAGAAGACGTGCGCCACCGTCGGCTCCGGCTCCTTGACCTCCATACCGAGCAGTGCCCCGATGCGCCTGGCCAGCTCCGGCCCCCCGGGGATGCACACCGCGGCAGGATCACGCGATGCAACCAGGTGCCCCGCAAAACCGGCACAACCCGGAAAACCGCATGCACCGCAATTGTACTGCGGCAGGATCTCGTTCACCTGGCCGACCAGGGGATCCTCCTCCACGGAGAACCGCCGGGCCGCCACCACCAGCATGACCGACAGGAACCCGGCCAGCGCTGCGAGGAACAGGGTTGCCTCAAGGATTTCCACCGGTCTCCTCCCCGATGATTTCCGTCGCTAGCGGCAGCGAGTCGATTCGGCGGGATGCCAGAATCGCAGGAATGAACCCTAACGCCAGTGCGACCAGCCCGCCGACAGCGGCCACGACCACAGCGTCCGCCTCCAGCCGGGCAGCAAGCCATTCCTGGCCCACCCCCGCACCGATCAGGGCACATATACTCGGAATCACGAACAGGAAGCAAGCATTTCGAACGTGCAGGCCCGCAGACTGAGCGACCATCACACGCTGCCCGATCCGTGCCCCCGCAACGTTCCTCGCTTCCAGGAGCGCATTCTCCGGCCGGGCCGCCGCCATCGAGCACCGTTGATGTTCCGCACAGTGGTCGCACCCTTCGCGCTCCACGCGGACGGTCACCACCCCCCCGGTCTGTGCAACCACGACCCCAGCCATGCAGAGGTCGTCGGCCCCGGTCGTCCCACTGCTCACCTGTCCTCCCCCTTCAGGAACTTCTTCACCGCGCGCCGGTG
>VGRX01000607.1 GCA_016875215.1 Deltaproteobacteria bacterium | reverse complement strand
GGGGCAGTCTCCCCCGCAGCCATCCTCGCCGCACTCCTTTCCACCGCAATCCGGGACGCAAACCACCTCGCAGATGTTGTCCACGCACTTCGGGGCTACCTGGGGACACGGGCCGCACTCGCCGCCGCACCCGTCGTCGCCACACTCCTTTCCCGTACAGTCCGGCTGGCAGACCAGCGTGCACTTGAAATCCACGCACGTCGGCGCCTGGGCCGGGCAGTTGCCGCACAGCCCGCCGCAGCCGTCATCGCCGCATTCCTTGCCCCCGCACTCGGGCACACACGGCGGAAGCGCACACATCCCCGCCTCGCTGCACACCAGTCCCGCCTCGCACACGCCGCAGTTCCCTCCCATCCCGTCCGGCCCGCACTGCCGTCCCTCGCACTCGGGCGACTCGAACTTCACGCACTCGTGCGTCGATGGCAGGCAGACCAGCAGCTTCCCCTCGTCACACTCGCCGCACGAGCCCCCGCAGCCGTCGTCACCGCATTCCCAGGGGTCGCCAGGCTCTCCGCAGTACGGGGTGCAGGAATCGGGCGCTTCCGGCTCACCGCCCTGAGCGTCCTGCGCCGGAGCGTCGCCTCCCCCTCCCCCGCCCGCCGTGTCCTTGCCGCTGCCAAACCACTTCCAGGCGTCGTCCCCTGCCTCGTCCCCTCCCCCGCCGCTGCACGAAACAAGCAGGACCGCTGATGCCGCCCACGCAAGAGTGATTCTCCGACTATTCATCTCGACGCCCCCTCAAGTTGCGAACCATCACCGGCGACCGCTGACCCATTGTGCTCCAGTCGTGCTGGAGAGTCCAGAACGAGGACTGCCCCTGATCCACCTCTGCTGCGCACGGGACTGTGCGGGCAGGGAATGCGGGGACGACGGCTGCGGTGGAACCTGCGGCATGTGCGCTCTGGGCAAGCCGTGCAATGACGGGATCTGCGGTTGCAGCGGTTGCTGCCTCTCGGACGCTGAGTGCGGTCCGCTCGAGGGCTGCATCCAGTCCGTCCCGGGGGACGACGACATGTACTGCACGGAGAAGCTGCGCCTCTTCTACGAGGGTTTCGAGGGGCAGACCCCGGGTGTCGTTTCCCCGACCTTCGAGTATTCGTTCTGGGGTCCTGTCCCCTGGACCGTGAAGCAGGCCTTCGACGAATTCGGCGCCAACTCCGGGGAACGCAGCCTGCGCTACTACAAGGTCAAGCCAGATGACGGCTACTCCCACCGCAACATCTGGGTTCCGTCCGTACCTCCGGGCGGTCAGACCCTGCTCAGCTTCTTCGCACGCTGCTCCAACGGCAAGGTCCCCTGGTCCCTGTACGTATCGCTGGGGGGCGAGGTAGCGTTGACGGTGACCAATGCCGCCTGCAACGGATTCTGGCATCGCTACGTCGCCGATGTCTCCGCCACCCCGGCAGGCAAGACCCAGCTGAAATTCCGGATGCTGAGGAGTACTCAGCTTGGGTCCGAAGTGCTGCTCGACGACATAGCGATCCTGGTGGCCGCGTGTCCGGAACCCTTCGAGTGCGCCTCGTGGAAGGAAGAGTCCGGCGAATGCTTGCTGGCCGCGATCGAGCCGGGCAACTGCTTCATCGATCTCGGCTGCTACCTGCCGGGAACATCGGATCCGGAGGTGACGTGCGCTGTGTGCAAGCCCGAGAACAGCCTTCTGGACTGGACTCCCGACGACAACCTTTGCGATGACAACGACCCGGCCACCACCGATCTGTGCGATCCCAAGGCAACCATGGGGTGTTTCCACTACTGAGAGTGTGGGCGCGGGGCGAACCAATCATCTGCCGTCCCAGCGTGCCTCCCGTATCCTCCAGGTTGGATTGTCATTGAGAGGACGTGGGGGACGCCGTTTCCGGGGGGAGGCGGCGTTCTCCGTCTTCCGCCCTTTCCCCCATTGGATCGCTCACCTACGCAAGGAACGCTAATCAACGGAGAACGCAACGAAGCCCTTGCACGGGGCACGGCTGCGGGCCATGCCTGCACGGTTGCTTGCAAACGCGAATCTACTGTCACTCCCCAGAGCATCGATCACCGGACACGGCTGCCGCCTCGTCCACGCGCTGACTTCTATCCCACGCGTCCCTCCCCTTGATAAGCGTCACCCGGATGCCCAGGTTTCCTGTCGACCTGGCGGCCGATGCGTCGGCCACCATACTGCTATGGAGGAATCAGATGCTTCGCAGCCTTGCCTTCCTGTCGGCGACCCTGGCGGTCGCCCTGGTTTCGACCGATGCGCATGCGGATCGCCGGGTGTTTGGATGGACCTACCCGTACATGACCCTGCCGAGCGGTGCTCTCGAGCTGGAGCACTACCTCGATGCCAAGCTGGACGGATGGGACGACCCGTCCACGCCCGAAGTCGAGGAGAGCTGGACCGAGGTGGACTGGCGGCACCAGGTCGAGTTCGAGTACGGAATCACGGATCGCCTGGATTTCGGCTTCTACAACGTGTTCCGACAGAAGGCCTTTGGCGACTTCGGATACGAGGGAGTGAAACTGAGAAGTCGCTACCGCTTCCTGGACGAGGGGGTGCTCCCCGTAGACCCCGCGATCTACCTGGAGGTCGGCTACTTCGGGAACGCGGTGAAGCTCGAGGAGATGATCATCCTGGCCCGCCGGGTCGGCTCTCTGGAGCTGGCCCTGAACGTGAAGGCCGAGCAGGAGATGAAAAA
>VGRX01000606.1 GCA_016875215.1 Deltaproteobacteria bacterium | reverse complement strand
CCCCGATGCAATACTGCCTGTTCCCATGACCACGCCTCCATTGCCCGGACAAGTGTCGGCGGGACCCCCGGAAGAACCGCGCCAGGCGGACATCCCCTCCATCACGAAGAAGTATGGCCTCTGCGAAGGAGTCGCGTCAAGGCCGGCAACGATCAACGTCACGTCCATCCCCAGGCACCGCAGGGGTGGCAGCCTTCGACAGGCCCCGAGGGGGGCCGCTCTCTTCGAGTCCGAGCCTGAGGGGCTCGTCCCTCAGAGTCGAGGACAGGCCCCTTCGAGGGGCGGCACCTTGAGGAGCGCAAGGCGCATATCGGCCTGGCAAGCCGACGACGCCGCCACGAACGACAAGGAGAGCGGACGATTTGGGGGCACACCTGCACCTTGACACTCGGCCCCCCCGCTGGTCTAATGCCGGACGATTTCGCCCGGAGGCATCGATGAAGCGTGCTTTCCCGCCTGCAATTCCCCTGCTCCTCTTCCTGCCAGCGATGGCCTGTGGCAACTCATCCGACAACGCTTCGGACATCCAGGACGGCTCCGCAACCGAAGTGGCGGACCAGTTCGCTGATGCGCTTCAGTCCGATACGGGCGATGGCCATGGCGAGCTGTCGGCGGACGCTGCCGGCGGCGAGTCGGGATGCGTGCCCGCGTGCGAAAAGAAGGGATGCGGACCGGACGGCTGCGGGGGGAACTGCGGCCAGTGCGGCGGGCTGCAGGTGTGCCTCGGCGGAGTGTGCTGCTCACCGGCATGCGATGGCCTGGATTGCGGACCGGACGGCTGCGGCGGAAGCTGCGGACAGTGCGACGAAGGGGCCGTTTGCCTTGACGGGCTCTGTTGCGAAGCGGCCTGCAACGGGAAGAACTGCGGCCCCGATGGGTGCGGAGGAAGCTGCGGCCAGTGCGGACCGGACAGGTTCTGCATGGATGGCGTCTGCTCGGAACCGGACCAGGACTATGACGGCGTTCCGGACGTGGCGGACCTGTTTCCCCAGAACCCCGGTCTCCCGGGCACGGTGAAGCCAAGCACCGTCTACGCCCATACGGCGGACACGCTGTATGCCATGGACGTCAAGATGTACAAGCTCGACAAGGTCGGCGACTTCGCGTGGCCGAACGACGGAGCCACGCACAAGATGACCGACATCGGGATCGACAGCTACGGCGTGCTGTACGGGACCAGCTACGAGTACCTCTACACCTGTCATCCCGAGACGGTGCAGTGCAGCCTGGTGGCCAAGCTGCCGAGCGCGTTCAACGGTCTGACCATGGTTCCGGCAGGACTCATCGACCCGGATCAAGACGTTCTCATCGGGATCAGCGAGGAGGGGGGCTGGTACCGCCTGGACCTGGTCGATGGGGAGCTGGCGGCCAAGAAGCTCGGCGGATACGGAGCGCAGTACGCCTCCGCCGGCGATGCCTACTCCATTGCAGGCGTGGGGACTTTCGCCGCAGTACACAAGGACGGCGAAGATTCGAACCTCCTGGTTTCCGTGGATCCTGCAACCGGACACGTCGCGAGCGACATCGGGCCGATTTCCGGCTACGTGGGCATCTTCGGGCTCGCGGGGTGGACGGACAAGGCATTTGCGTTCGACAAGACCGGAGACGTGCTGCTGATCGACACCGGCACTGCAGAAGTCAAGCTCCTGCACGACACCCAGATTCCCTGGTGGGGCGCGGGAGTGAAGACCAAGCTCGAATGAGATCTGCGCCTCCGGTTGCAACGGAACCAGGGACGCTGTAGGGTTGTTTCGTTTCGCAAGAGGGCCATTGCTTGCTCTCGGGAAGGAAAAGGGAGGTGCAGATGCAGACCTGGATGTATGCGGGAACAGTGGCAATCCTGGCGGCTCTGGCCGGGTGCGGGGGAGGGACGACGACTTCGGACGACACGGCGGTGCCGGATTCGTCCGCTGATGCCCAGGATGCGGCGGTGCGACTGCCGGATGTCGCAATCGACCAAGGGGGAAACGACGGTCCGGGCGCCGATCAGGTGCTCCCCGAGACGACGGGGGAGACCGCGTTCGACTTCGTGGAAGACACTGCCGGTTGGGATCTCTGCCTCACCAACGAGGACTGTGAGAGCGGCTACTGCGTTCCCGGCCCGGATGGAAAGGTGTGCACGATCCCATGCGTGGAGGAGTGCCCCGAAGGCTGGGTCTGCAAACCGGTAGGAGCGCAACCCGACTCGGTATCGATCTGCGTTTACCCGCACCTGGAGCTGTGCCGCCCGTGCACGGCGCACGAGGACTGCAAGCCCGGAGCGTGGGAATCGGCGGACTACTGCGTTCCGTACGGCCCGCAGGGGAGCTTCTGCGGCATCGAGTGTGGCAAGTCGGCTCCCTGTCCGGCCGGCTATGTCTGCGAGCACATCGAAGTGGGCGAGGGGGTCTTTGCGGACCAGTGCATCCTCGAATCCGGGGAATGCGCCTGCACGCAGGCCTTCTCCGCAGCCGGGGCCTCGACGGAGTGCACTGTCAGCAACGATGCCGGGACGTGCTCGGGCGAACGGAAATGCGAGGCCTCGGGACTGTCCGACTGCGATGCGCCGGAGCCCATGGCAGAGTCCTGTAACGGCAAGGACGACGACTGCGACGGCGACGCGGACGAGGGGACCGGCGGCGACACCTGCGTGCGCAGCAACGACTTCGGAACTTGCACAGGCAGCTACTCCTGCGTAACC
>VGRX01000605.1 GCA_016875215.1 Deltaproteobacteria bacterium | reverse complement strand
CGCGTTGGAAGAGGAGCTCCGGCGGAGGCGGAACTTCAGCACCCGTCCCGAGGCATCCACCTGCTGGATCTCGACATCGACGGAGAGCTTCTTCAGCTCGTCGGGCGACAGGAAGACCGGGATGTTGAACTCGTCCCGGACCTTGGCCTCGACCTTGGCAAGATAGAGGTCCCCCGGGCTGGCCTCGGCCCCGGTCCCCCAGACGGTCCCCTCGGCCGTGCCGACGATCTCGTCGAGCTGAGTCGCCCGCTTCCTCGGATCGTCGTCCTCCGGCGCGTCGATCAGATCCGAGAGGCTGGCGGGCTTGTTGCGCTTCTTGTCGAGCTGGGCCTTCTTCTTCTCGAATTCCTTGAATCTCAGCTCCTCGCCAACGGGATTCTCCCTCGAGATGTTGATGCCCGCCTCCGCCTTCTCGGGGGTCTCGTACTTGGTCAGGCGGGGGAGCTTTCCCTTTTCCGCCTTCTTGAGTCCGAGCCTCGGAACCACCATCGCGATCAGCACCTTGTCGTCCGGGATTCCACCGTAGTCGAGCCCGCGCTTTCTTCCCCGGCCCCGCTCGAGCGCCACGGTCCGCCGTCCGGTCGAAAGCGAGATGAACCGGAGCGGGCGCCCGGTCTCGCCGTCCCCCCCCCTTCGGCCCCGGATGTCGAGGATGGAGCGGCGCTGCCTCGATTCCTCCCCGAACGGGTGGCTGCGGTGCACGGGACCGTCCACCGACCGGCGATCGTTGAAGGCCTGCTCCACGTGGGCCCCCCGACGCTTGCCCTGTCCGTTTCCGGGGGCTGCCGCCTGCTCCTGAGCGACACCGCCCGCCGTGGCCGCAGCGGCCAGGAACCCCGCCAGCAGAAGGTGGAAGAGCAGCGTCGCTGCCGCACCCACCAACATGGCTCGCCGTTCCTCGTGCAACTCACGACTCCTTCACGGGATCTCCCCGTCCGCCCTTCGCTCCCCGTGCTTGCCCCGAAAGGCAGGCACGCTCAGTTCGAGGCCGCGGCTGCCTCGCCGGGCTCCTCCTCGGAGACCAGCCCGAACTTGGTGATCCCCGCCCTGCGGATCGTGGCCATCAGGGCCAGCACGCGGCCGTATTCGACCCGGCTGTCCGCCCGCAGGTAGCACTCCTGGTCCGTCTTGAGCTTGGCGTTGGCAACCATCTTGGCCTCGATCGCCTTGAGGCAGGCACGATAGGCCGCGTCCGGCACCGGGGGCGGAACGCCCGGCACGGCCGCCTCGGCTCCGGCGGGTGGCACGGCAGCCCCAGGGACCGCGGCAAAGGCCTTGTCCGCACAGCTCACGACGCGGGTGTCCCCGATGTAGAAGTCGAGCTCCCTCGTCAGGGTGACCACGATCTTGCGCTGCTCCGCCAGGTTGACCGCCTCGGAGGTCACCTTCGGCAGCTCAATGGGCACATTCTGACTCCGGTCGTCCAACGCCTCCTCCACCTGCTTGATCCGGTCCTCCTGCATCTGCATGAACTGCATACGACGGAGGTCGCGCAGCCGGTCGGTGGCTTCGTCCTGTTTCTCTTCCTTCAACTTCTCGAGGCGGGCCATGAGCTGGGCAGCCTGCTCCTCTTCCCGTTTCTCCTTGAGCAGCTTCTCCCGCTCGGCAGCGACCTGGATCGTCTCCACCGAGGACGCCACCATGAAGATCGTGAGGAGGACCAGCATCACGTCCACAAGCGGAGTGACGTTGATCTCCGACAGGGTCGTGTGGGTCGAAGGATCGGTTCCGTACGACATGCCCATGGGATGCCTCCCTCGGGGCTTCTGCCCTACTTGAAGAAGTGCCGCCTGACTACATTCAGGAACTCGGAGCCGAACGAGTCCACCTCGGCCACGGCAAGCTTGATGCGACGCACGAACCAGTTGTAGGCCATGACCGCCGGAATGGCTGCCAGCAGACCCACCGCGGTGGCGATGAGGGCGTGCGCCATGGGGCCGGCCACCTTGTCGAGGATCACGCCGCCGCTCTGTTTCGGGATCCGGTCGAAGGCCTCCACGATCCCCCACACCGTGCCGAACAGGCCGATGAAGGGGGCCGTGCTCCCGGTGGTGGCCAGGAAGGGGACCATCTTCTCGAGACGGGTGACCTCCTCCTGCGTGACGCGGCGCACCGTCCGCTCCACGTTCTCAAACCCGGAGAGCAGGTTGCGCCCGTCGGCCTGGTTCTCGGCGTCTGCCCCCTTGAGCCGGTTCATCTCGAGGTAGGCCTCCCGGAAGACGCGGGCTGCCGGCGAGTCGGGCTCTGCCTGCGCTGCCTCGTGTATGGCGTCGAGCCGGCGGGAGTTCCAGAACGCCTCGCTGAACCGCTTGTTGGCCTGGCGGGCCCTCCGGAAGTAGTACCACTTGTAGCCGATGATGAACCAGCAGACCAGCGACATGCCGATCAACAGGAAGACCCCCGCCTGGCCCATGGCGGATGCACTGAGCAGGACCTCCCACACGTCCACCGCGTAGGTTTCCCCCTCGGCCGCAGCGAGCAAGAGCACGAAGTTCATCGGCAGCTCCAACCAGTCACGAAGTCCCGGCAACTCCCGGCATGCGCACACGCACGCACACTCATACCGAGATTGTCCTAACATTGGCAGTAGGTATTGTCAAATCGGCCCGGACGCGGAAACGTCCCTGGAGGGTCGACGAAAGGGGGGCACATGCCGGAGGACGGGAACGGTATCCAGGGGGGACGGGG
>VGRX01000604.1 GCA_016875215.1 Deltaproteobacteria bacterium | reverse complement strand
GGGGAACGTGCGAACATCGGTGGACAGGCGATCGTGACCGACATGCCGACCGTAACCTCTCCGATCCGCGTCACGGTTACAGTTCCCATCGGTCATGTGTCAGGGTAGAATGGGCGGCAAGTAAGCAGGCGGTTGCCGGGGATCGGATGCTTCGCCCGCAGGACCAGACAAGCGTGGAGACTCTCTACCGACTGTACGGAGGTCTGGTCTACCGTCGCTGCCTGCGGATGCTGAGGGATCGCGACGAGGCCCGGGCGGCCGTCCAGGAGGTCTTCGTGCGCTACATGGGACAGTTGGAGAGGGCGAGAGAGGTCGGCAACCCCCGCGCATACCTGTTCCGCACCGCCACGAACCACTGTCTCAATCGGCTGCGCGACCGGAAGCCATGGGAAGAGCTCGATGCGGAGAGCGTCGCCGGGCCGCAGGGCACGGATCCTGCCGGTCTCGTCACGAGCAGGAGGCAGCTCCTGGAGAAGCTCGAGCCGCTTGCCGAAGAGGAGCGCACGCTGGTGTGGCTTTGCTTCGCAGAGGGGATGAGCCAGGGGGAAGTCGCCGAGGTGCTGTCCGTCAGCCGAAAGACGGTCAACCAGAGGTTGGGGGAGCTCTGCCGGAGGCTTGCATTGCACCCGGAGGGCGAGGTGGAACATGACTGAACGGAGGCCGAATTGCCTGTCCGATCTCGCGCTGGAGAAGCTCGTCGCAGCGGACGGGTGGGAAGGCCCTCTCGGCGAGCCGGAGCGGACGCACCTCCGGGAGTGCGACCGGTGCGCTCGACGCCTGGCGGAGGCCAGGAGCCTCGAGGCGGAATTCGCCGACCAGGTGCTCCCTTCCACGGTGGCGGTCGTCAGGGCGGAGTTTGCAACGCTCGAGGCAGGGACCGGAACGGAGGCTGCGCGAGGCGGCGACATCGGACGGTATCCCGGGGAATCGGGCATGCTCCAACGACCCAAGCCACTGACCCCGGTCTCGAAGCGGTCCCTCACTGAGCTCCTTCGCCTCCCGGACTGGCGACGCGTCGTCCTGTTCGGCGCCGCAGCCGCCGCCTGCTGCCTGGTCCTGCTCATCGTGCGGCCAACCGGGAACGGTCCGCCCGTTCCGGGTAGCTCAGGCCCCGAGGATTCCTACGTCGGCCAGCGAGGCGCGGCCACCATGGTCGTTCACGTCAAGCGCGGCGATCGCGTGATGCCGTACGAGCCCGGGACCGCACTCCATCCCGGTGACCGGCTGCGGATCGTCCCGGTCGCACCGGAGAGGAAGCACCTGCTCCTGCTCCTCCGGGACGCAGGAGGCAGGGTTCAGATCCTGTACCCGTGGGCGGGGAGCACGAGCGGCCCGCTGCCGCCTCCGGGGGAGGCGCTGCCCGGGTCGTTCGGATTGGATGCCGTCCTCGGAGACGAGGTGCTCGTCGGCCTGGCCAGTGATGCTCCCGTGGAGGCCGCCCCGATCGCTGCGTGGTTCGAGCGCTCGGCCGACTCGCTGTCCCCGGCGAGCGCTGCTCCGGTAACGGGGGCCGACCTGGTCCTGGTGCGCTACACCAAGGTGAAGCCATGAGCGCACACCTGTCGCTGACGGTATCTGCCGAGGTGCTCCCCGCGTTGGTGGCACCCCTGCTTTCCGCCACCGTTTGCGCGGCCGAGCCGGAGGGTTCCCGCTACGCGATCCTCGTGGGCAACGACGTCGGGCTGCCGGTGCGGCCGGCGCTGCGCTATGCGGCCAGTGATGCCCGCAAGATGCGGGACGTGCTGCTGCGGGTCGGCGGCTTTGCGGAGAAGGACGTCCTGCTGCTCGAAGAGGGCTCGGCCTCGGACCTGGAGGCCGCCCTGGGTGCGGTGGAACGGCGCATTGCAGCCGTGCCGGGGAAGGCTGCGCTGCTGCTCTTCTACTTCTCGGGGCATTCGGACGGATCGGCATTGGAGCTGGACGGCGACCGGGTCCCGTTCGCAGACCTGCGAAGGCGACTGGACGAGAGCGGGGCGACGCTGCGCATCGCGTTCATCGACGCGTGTCTGTCCGGCCAGATGATCGGAGTGCGCGGGGCCACGCTGGAGCCGGCCTTCGAGATCGATGCGAGCGAGGGGCTCGGGGCGGAGGGGACCGTGGTCGTCTCGTCGACCAGCGCGACCGAGATGGCCCAGGAGAGCGCGGAGCTGGGCGGCGGTGTGTTCACGCACCACCTGGTCTCGGGCCTGTACGGCGCTGCGGACGAGGACGGCGACCTCAAGGTGTCGCTGCGGGAGCTCTACCGTCATGCCTACGGGCGCACGCTGGGGGCGACGGCCCGCACACTGACTGGGCCGCAGCATCCTGCGTACGGGTTCGCGTTGGAAGGAAAGGGAGACATCGTTCTGAGCCAGGTGGCAGGGCGCTCCGGCCGACTGCAGTTCCCGGTCGGACTGCCGGGGAGCTACTTCGTGCTGTCCGGCAACGACGTGGTGGCCCAGGTGGACCAGGCGGGCGAACACGACCGGTCGCTGGCGCTGCCGGCTGGGAGCTACGTCCTGCTGCGCCGGATGGACCAGGGGCTGGCGCAGGCGAGAGTCGCGCTGGCGGACGGCCGAACCCGCACGCTGGAGGAGAAGGACTTCTCGCCGACGACCGTGACGCTTGCGGACCGCCGGGGAAACGAGAACCGCTCTCCCAACGGGCTGGTCGGCTACTACGCTCTGTCCGGCTGGTTCATGCCCGAGAAAC
>VGRX01000603.1 GCA_016875215.1 Deltaproteobacteria bacterium | reverse complement strand
CCCCTCCGCACGGCCCGAGTGGGTCTTCGAGAAGGACAGCAAGAGCGGAAAAGGGGCAACCGTGTCGGTGGGGCTGGGGCTCGAGGTCCAGTACGCCCGGACCCTCGTGGGGACCATGGAGCAGGAGTACTATGACGATGACCCGTACGTCTCCGGGGACCAGTCGAAGTCCGGGATCCCGGACGGGGACTACTTTGCCCAGGTGGTCCGGATCGGAGGCGATTTCTTCTTGAAGATCATCTTCTAGGGGAGGGCGGAAGCCATGGCGGATACGACGGTTCCGGGCACTCCGGAGAGCAGCGCGGGCGGACGGGGAAGCAGCGGCGTCCGAATGCGGCAGCTTCCTTCCCTGCCGGCCGTGAGCGCTGCGCTGGCGATCGCAACCCTGTGGGGCGCGTGCAGCGGGGGGCTGACGGTGTCGCTCGACGTGGGCGGTGATGCCTTGTGCACCGGGGCCGGGTGCACAGGCGACGCGAAATGCACGGGCGTTTCCAATTGCACTGCCGATGCTCCGGCCGGGGATTCCGGGGCGGACGGCTCGGACGCGACCGGCGCCGGATTCGCGGTCGAGATCCTGACCTTCAAGCTGGATGCTCCGCTGGAGGGAATCGCTGTCGGGGCCTTCGAACCTCCCGCAGTCGAGTACGGCAGGTTTTCGGTAGAGCCCCGATTCAAGCACCTGGTCAACTTCCTGATGACGCCGTTCTGCCCGCCCTGTCGGGTCGCGCTCCCGACCAACGGGCCAATCGTCCTGATTGCCGACGACCTGGAGACGCTGGTCTTCTCCCCCATGGATCACTTCTTCGTCAGCTACGTGAGCTTCGAGGACGATGCCATCCGCTACGGAGTCGCCGGAGAGGTGGATGTGCTGCCCGCCGGATTCGAGCACCGGTTCATCGCAGTCCGCGGGCAGGGAGTCAACGCCACGGTCCGGGAGTGGGGGCGGCGGATGCTCGAAGACCGCGGCAAGTTGCGGGTGGACCGGTACGCGGACACCGGGCTTTCCCGGCTGGGCTACTGGACGGACAACGGGGCGTGGTACTACTACAAGACCGAGCCGGGAATGAACGAAGAGGAGACGCTGCTTGCCGTGAAGGCCGAGGCGGACAAGGTGGGCATCCCCTACGGCTACTTCCAGATCGATTCCTGGTGGTACTTCAAGGATGGCGAGGCCGGACTCTGGCCGCCGGCAGGGCTGGTCCTGTGGGAGCCGCAGCCCGAGAAGTTTCCTTCCGGGCTCTCGGCCTTCCACGAGAAGCTGGGGTTGCCGCTCGTCGCGCACAACCGGTGGTTCGCAGTGAAGAATGCCTATCTCGAGGACTTCCCGTTCGTCGTGGAGGAGACGATGTCGCTTCCGACCTCCGGAGGGGTGTTCGAGAAGTTCATGAGCGATGCGAAGAGCTGGGGCGTGGAGACCTACGAGCAGGACTGGCTCATCAACCAGGTGCAGGGGCTGAAATACCTGCGCAACCACGTCGAGCACGCGTCGACCTGGATGCAGCAGCTCGACGATGCAGCCCTGGGCGAGGGGCTGACCACGCAGCTCTGCATGCCCGGGGCCGCTCACGTGATGGACTCGATCGACCGCAAGGCCGCTACCACGACCCGCACCTCAACCGACTACCACCTGGATGTCTCCAAGGAGAGCTACTGGCCCCAGTTCCACACGGTCAACATGATTGCGTCCGCCCTGGGCCTGCTGCCGTTCAAGGACAACTTCCAGTCGTCCGAAAAGCACGGAGAGGCTGAGGCGCTGATCAGTGCCTTGAGCGCAGGAATGGTGGGCATCGGAGACGGCCTCGGAATGGCCAGGAAGGACATCATCATGCGCACCTGCCGCGAAGACGGCGTGCTGCTCAAGCCGGACCGGCCGGCCACGCCCATCGACAAGATGTTCCTGCCGCACGAGCGGCCGTACACGACCTTCACGGAGTCCGCCACACCGGGGCTGGGGCGGACGGTCTACCTCGCGGCGTACCTGCTGGAGCGTGAGAACCCGGAACGAAGCCTCCAGGATCGCGCCTGGGCCATCATGATGTATGACGGTCGGGACATCGGCGAGCTGTTCGTCTTTCCGGACGAGGTGACCGATTGGCAGGTCGACCTGCCGGCAGAGCTGGAGATCCATGGGCCAGTCGTGGCCTTCGACTGGAGAACGAGGAGTGTCGAGCTGGTCGAGGGCGCTCTCTCCCTCCCCCCCCTGGATCACCTCTACGATTTCCGGTACCTCGTGCTGGCGCCGGTGCAGAGCAACGGGCTCGCTCTGATCGGCGACGTGGACCGGTACGTGACGATGGCGGACCGGCGGATCGCCGGAGCGGAAGTGCTGCCGGATGCCATCCGGGCCAGCCTGATCGGAAACCCCGGAGAGGCCGTGGCGCTGTGGGCGTTCGATGCGATCGCCGGCAAGATGCTCGTTCCGGTGGAAGCCACCGTCGGAGCGGACGGGACCGCGGTCATCGAGGTGGGGAGATGAGATTCCCGAGAGGTGATCCGCCGGAAGCAACGGAGTCCGGCTGTTCACTGCCTCCGGGGCAGGGGGGAATGCCAATGAGGCGCTGTGCATCGGTTCTGCTGGTGGTAGTGATGGGGGGGCTGGCCGGATGCTCGGGCGGCGACGATGGCGGGAAGGTGTGTGTCCCCTCGTGCGACGGCCGGGAATGCGGCCCCGACGGCTGCGGCGGGACGTGCGG
>VGRX01000602.1 GCA_016875215.1 Deltaproteobacteria bacterium | reverse complement strand
GGGGGCGCCTCCTGCCTTGTCCAGCACCGTTTCGCCGCGGAAGAAGTAGTCCCAGTCGTACAGGTCCGCCTCCGGTCTGGGCGGGAGAATCCGCAACGTGTGCACCGCTTCCGGCGAATCGTCGGACGGATACCAGAGCAGGATCTGCCTGGCCGCATCGAAGAAGCAGAGGCCGTCGGAGATCCAGACGTAGAAGCCCTGGGGGTACTGGAGGTCGGGCACGAACACCTCGGTGGGTGCATCGGTCTCCTTCGAGTCCATCTCGAGGATGAACTCCCGGCGGGGGATCGGGATCCCCTTGTCCAGGTCGTACGGGTGCGCGGGCGAGTAGAAGCGGGTCGCAAGGAGGGCTCCGCTCGTGGTGCGGGCGTAGGGTCTCACCCAGGCCTGCCAGCTCCTCGGCTTCAGGTCGGGGTCGACCACGGAGAAGTCCTCGCTGTTCCACCCTTCGCCATCCTCGTAGCTGTTCTCGGGAGAGAAGCACCACTGCATCCGGGACAGCCCCATCGACTCGAACGTGCGGTAGTAGGCATCGAGGATCTGAGTGGAGATGGAGTACCCGGAGTCGATGGAGGCATCGATGCCCCCGTAGTTGAAGTAGGTGCCGAACTCGCCGAACACGATCGGCACGTTGCCCAGCGAGAAGGTGGCCTTGTCGACGAACTTCCCGATGTCCTTGCCGAAGTCCCGGTACTTCCACTCGTCGGGAGCGAAAGCCCGTGGAGGTTGATTCAGGCCGATGAACGGGTAGATGTCGGGGTACCAGTGGGGCGCAAACACGGCCGGGAGGGGCTCCCGCTTGCAGTCGGGCTGGTCCGAGGGGCACAACGCAAGCGGCCTCGTCATGTTGATCTGCCACTGAGAGCCCTCTCCCAACAGCACGTTGAGCCCCATCGCAGGCTCGAACCAGATGACGGCCTCGGGATCGACCTCCCGGATGGCCGTTCCCACCCGCTCGTACAGCGGCTGGAGATAGGTGGCATCGAACCCGTAGTTGAGGCCGACCACCGCCATGGCGTCGACACCGTCGAAGCCCCACTCCGTCTTCGTTTCCGGCTTGGTGTCCGGCGGGAGGATTCGAAGACCGGTCAGCAGATCGTGGAGGTAGCCCCCGAGGGTCGAACCGAGCAGGTCGGTCAGCAGCGTTTTCACCGACTCCTCGAGCCCGGTCTGGAAATAGAGCGCGACGGCAGCGTAGGTGATATACGCTCCGATCGGCTCGTTGATGATGTCATAGCCGATCACGTTGCGATGCTTCTTGACCCGCTCGGCAACCTTCACGAACGACTTGGCATACTGGTCCTGGAGGAAGTCCTTCACGCTCATCCCGCCGACTTTGTATCCGGGGGTGACCTTGTCGCCGGCGAAGAAGCAGGCGAAGCAGCGCTGCAGGTCCACGGAAAGGGCCCCGTTGATCCCCCAGAACGTGAAGGGCAGGAAGTCGTTCGACTGCCGCACCGTGTACGGGCGGAAGGCCTTGGGCAGGGCATCCACCTGTTTCTTGACCGCTTCGAGGAACGGATTGAGCCAGGGAGGCTCGGTCGGCCCCTCGTCTCCCGAGGGCATCAGCGCATCGAACAGGCCGTACACGCCGAGCATGGCCTCCGGGCCGAGGTTGTAGAGCAGCCGGGGGATGCCCCAGGCCGGGGAGTCCATCTGCTTCTCGGGCAGGCAGGTCTGCACGACCCACCGGGGGGCCCCGTCACCCCGGACCCAGTTGTCGTAGGGCGGAACCAGGGAGAAGAGCTGCGATTCCAGGCTGCCCTGCGGGTATTCGTTGCCATCCGCGTCCTTCGGGTGCTTGTTGAAAAGCACCGTCAGGTGGCGGCTGAACAGGTCCTGGTGCATGTCGATGAGCACGTAGATGCCGTAGGCCGCTGCCCGGGCGACCATTTCGTCCACGTAGTCCAGGTAGTCCTCGTCGAACTTGTCCGGACCGTCGGGCTGGAGCGCCTCCCAGTTGATCAGGAACCGGACCGAGTTGAAGCCCAGCCGGCGGAGCTGTGCGAAGTGCTTGTCCGCCTCGTCCGCGGGGAACGGCTTGCCGACGTACGAGACCTTGTCCCCGAGGTTCGGGAACTTCTCGGTCGGTGGGAACTTGTTGCTGCCGCTCAGGTTGACGCCGTGGAAGTGGACGTAGCGACCGTACTCGTCCCTCAGGTGGGAGCGCTGCACCACGCTTGCCGCGTCTCCCGGGTCAGCGCGGAACGTGTCGGTTCGGACCCGGGACAGGGACTCGGCCCATACCCGGTCGAACGGGGGGGGATCGCCGGAATTGCAGGAGACGAGCACCGCCGCCGCCGCAACCCATCCTAGCCATCGTGCCTTCATGCACTTTCCTCCATGATGCCAATCCGGGGCGATGTTAGATGAAAGGCCGCGCGCACGCAAGGGCGCGAAAGCACCGAATTCGGAAGCCTGGAAGAGGCGCCGGTCGTGCCCATTTCCGTTGTCTTCGGGGCGGCCCGGTGGTACGACAGCAGAGGGCGCCGCGCTTTCCGGTGAGGTCGGCTCGATGATGCGGTTCCGGATCATCCTTGCGGGTGCGTGGATCCTGTGGCTGGCGTGGGCATGCCAGGAAGAGGTCACGCTGGGGGGGACCTGCACGCCGCTGGCGCGGGTGTGCTCGCATGACGACGTGCTGGTGTGCAAGGCCGACGGCGTCGGGTGGGAGCTCCTGAAGAGCTGTCCGG
>VGRX01000601.1 GCA_016875215.1 Deltaproteobacteria bacterium | reverse complement strand
CTTCCTGGTGGTCGGCGACGAGGGAAGCCCCCTGTTCGGCGAGGGGGCCAAGGGCAACAAGCTGGTCAAGGCCGAGAAGTACATTGCTGCCGGGGCGTCCATCCGGATCGTCAGCGAGACCGACTTTTTGAGCATGGTGAGCAGAGCCCGGGGTGATACCTGATGGCCCGCGTTCTGCTCGTGGATGCCACCCGGGTTCCGGCCAACTCGCCCTTCCTGGCACAGCCGGTCGGGCTGCTCTCGCTGGCGGCCGTGCTTCGACGGGACGGTCACCAGGTCCGCGTCCACGACTGCAAGCTGGGGCTCGAGCCGCTGGCCGCCCTGCTCCGGGAGTTCCAGCCCCAGGTCGTCGGCATCCGCACGATGTCGAGCTTCGTTCGGCTTCTCCCCCTGCTCGCACGCATGGTCCGGTCTCTGTGCCCCGATGCGCGCCTCGTCGTGGGCGGTCCCCACGCCTCCGGAGATCCGGCCGATGCGCTCGCCCGCACCGGCGCCGACGCTGCCGTGCTCGGCGAGGGAGAAGCCACGATCCTCGAGCTCGTCCCCGCCCTGGTGGAACGGGCCGACCTCTCCCGGATTCCCGGTCTCTGGCTGCCCGGCCGCGCAGACGAGGGAGGAATGCAGACCCCTCCACGCCCGCCCATCGAGGATCTGGACTCGCTGCCGCCGCCGGCCTGGGATCTGATTCCGGTGGAGACCTACTTCCGGAGGAACCGGGCGGGCACATCACGGACCGGCCGTTCGCTGACGGTGTTCACCTCCCGCGGCTGCCCTTACGGCTGTGCGTTCTGCCACAACCTGTTCGGCCGCCGCTTTCGTGCCCGCAGTGCGGAAAGCGTCCTCGACGAGGTGACCTTCCGCGTCAGGCAGTTCGGAGCCGACGAGCTCGAGCTGCACGACGACGCGTTCAACACCGACCGCGACAGGATGCGGGACATCTGCGAGGGACTGCAGCGAGCCCTCAGCCCCGCGAACCTGGCCTTTCCCAACGGCTTGCGGGCCGACCGGCTGCCCCGGGAGGATCTCGTCCTGCTTCGCGATGCCGGAACGCACCACATCGCCCTGTCCCCCGAGACGGCCAGCCCCCGCCTCCAGCGCTACCTGGACAAGCGGATGGACCTGGAACGCCTGGCCGAGGCCGCCCGCCTGTGCGACCAGCTCCACATCTTCTCCGTGGGCTACTTCATGCTCGGCTTCCCCACCGAGACCGAAGAGGAGATGCTTGCCACCGTCGACCTTGCCTGCCGCCTGCCGCTGCACACGGCATCATTCTTCACCGTGATCCCGTTCCCGGGAAGTCGGATCTGGAAGGAGGCCCGCGAATCCGGCCGGCTGCCGCCGAGCTGGACTGCGGACTGCTACCACGACACTTCGGTCAATCTCAGCAAGGTGCCGGACGACCGCTTCAGGGAGATCTGGCGCGATGCCTACCGGCGCTTCTACATGTCCCCCGCCCGGGCCCTGGCGGTCCTGCGCAACGTCCCCAACCTGCGAACGCTGATGCTGAACTCCGGGTTCGTGCTGACGCGATTCCTGGGGTAGAAGCTCCCTACCCCCGCTCCCGCTTCCTCAGCTTCGCGAAGAACACGGCGGGCCCCACGACCAGGCCGAGTGCGTAGAATCCGCACATGACCTGCGTGAAGATCCACTCGCGGCCGGCGACCAGAGCCACGAGGAAGAAGAAGTAGATGTCCACTTCGTTGAAGTCGAGAATGCTGCGGAATGCCCGGGCGAGAAATGCGCCCCAGTCGCGCCACGTGCGGCTCGGGGGCGGCGTGCTCGGATTCTGCTCCACCCGCTTCGCCACGTACTGTTCCAGCGTCCCGGTCTTCCGATGCCCGATCAGGTCGAAGTCGGTCTCCACTCGGACGGCCACCCACTTGCAGTACGCACTCACCGAGCAGCCGGCAAACCCGAGGAACGGCCCGAACACGTCCAGCACGTCCCCCTCCTTCCACCAGGCCCGCAGCGCAATGGCAGCAAACATCCCGGCCATTCCGATGATGTCCACCGCCTTGTCCAGGTAGTACCCGGAGAACGTGCTGTTCCCACGGTACCGGCACAGCGTACCGTCCATGTTGTCCAGCACCAGTCCGAGGTTGATGAGAAGCCCGCCCCCTACCCCCCCCCACCAACCGGGAAACGCCAACAGCGCCGCAATGCCGGCCAGCTTGCACACCAGGCTCGCCCACGTGATCCTCCAGGCAGTCACCCAGCGCGCATCCGCCACGGGCAACAGCAGCAGGATCGTCAGCGGGCGGGCAAACACCATCGCCCAGAAGTCGCTGGACTGGTAGTTCCGAAGCCGGGAAAGGCGCTCGGACCAGGAAGAAGAAGGGCGGAAATCCGGTTCTCTCATGGACGCTCCCTGCCTATCCGAAAGGCCGGGGCCCCTCTTGCAAGGCAAGAAGTAAGACTAAAGCGGAACTGAATGACAGGTCAAGGCCCCGTGGCGAAGTCGATCCTACAGACCTGGAGGACCGGGTCAAAAAAACGGACAGTTCGAGCGAGGACTCGATCAGTTCGCGGCCACGTTGTCGTCCCGCCACCGAATCCGCCACCGGATCCACTCGTGGAAGGTAAGGGTCCTTCCGCCCACCGGGTATTTCCCCCGATACTGGGCCGTATCGCTGTACCAGGGGCACTCCTCGTTCGTGTCCCGGATGATCCGGAAGGCCCCGGTTTCCACGTCCA
>VGRX01000600.1 GCA_016875215.1 Deltaproteobacteria bacterium | reverse complement strand
TTTTGAGGGTCTGCCCGGTCTTGAAGTCCTTGCCGCAATGGGCGACCTTCTTCTCCTGCGCCAGCTTCGTCAGTGCGGGGCAATCATTGGTCAGGTGCGGTGCACCGTTGATGTACGGGATCCCGTTCTTGAGCGCGGTGTACGCGTAGATCATGCTCGACGAGATTCCCGGATCGTTGTTCCTGAGCCCGGCCTCGAACGATTCGACCGTGAAGTGTACATCCGACGGCTGGATGTAGACCTCGGTGGATCCGATCCAGATCATGACGAGCCGGTCGCACTTGTTCTCCGACTTGAACCGCTCGATGTCCTCCTGGAGCATGAGGTGCTTGTCCCACAGCGTCTTGGCCTGCTTGACGTTGGGTCCGTCCAGCTTCTTGACGAAGCGGCGATCGAACACCGCGGGCATCGGCCTGATGCTGCTCAGGTAGTCCCCCACCTGGTCGATCTGCTCGTTGGTGCAGACTCCGGCTTTCTTTGCAGCGGTGAGGCAGTCGTCGGGGAAGATGTCCCAGCCGCCGACGACCACGTCATCGAGCTCGGCCAGCGGGACCACCTGCTTCACCATCGGCTGTCGTCCCTCGTCGCGCCGCCCGAGGCGGATGTGCCCCATCTGGGTCACCGACCCGAACGGCGGATAGAGGTTGCGCCGGATCCCTTCCAGGCCGGCCAGCAGCGTCGTCGTCACCGCACCCATGCCGGGGATCAGCACCCCCAGCTTGCCCTTCGCTTCCCGAATCGGAATCACCTTCTTCTCCGCCATGGCGTCCACCTCCGAACCTTGACCTACCGGGTCCATTCATCGAATCCCGGGATTCCCGCGAGGGCCTCCCGGACCAACGGCCCACACAGGCCGACCTGTATCGAGCAGATGTTGCATGCGAAATCCGCCGCGGCCAGCGCATCGCGCCGGGCGGAGTAGTGGACCAGGAATGCGGCGGCGAACGTGTCGCCGGCCCCGGTGGGGTCAAGCTCCTTGACCGGGTATCCGGGCACATGCGTCGCACGACCGCCGACACACACGGTAGCTCCTCCCGGGCCCCGGGTCTCCACCACGACCGGTGCCGTGCGCCTGAAGAGCTCCCCCAGCTCGGGGTGATGTGCGATGTCCTCCTCGCTGTAGAAGAGCACGTCGACGCCGGCCAGGCTGGAAAGGAAGTCGGAATCGACCCGCGGCACCACCCGCCCCAGGTCCGACGTCGTCCGCAACCACCCCTGGAGAGAGGCTCCCGTCACCCTTCCGCGCAGCGATGCGGATAGCTCCGGTCCCAGCTCCGAATACACCGGACAGAGGAGGACTACATCGGTGTCGGCCCACCCCTCCGGTACGGAGTCGACCTCGATGCGTCCCCCCGCAGCGCACAGGAACTGCACACGGGTCCCGCCGCTGTACACGTTGCGGAACGTCGTGGTCTCCCGGCATTCGACCAGCGAAACCTCGCACGGAAGCTGCGCCCTGGCCTCCTCGAGCGGAAACCCCCGTCCGACAGCGGAAACGACGCGCACGCTCACTCCCAACGCCCGGGCAGCGCACCCGCTGTAGAACACCGAACCGCCGGGCACACTGCCGCCGTCCTTCACGTCCAGCGTGAAGTTCCCGACAAGCAGCATCCCCAGACGACCGTTCATCCCTGGAATCTCCCCTCTGCGATGGCCCGCTCCGCCTCATGCAGCATCTCCGGCGTGTCCACGTCCTGCCAGAATCCGTCGCCGATGTCAAAGGCTCCCATGCGTCGCTCTGCAATGAGCTGCTTCATGACACGAGAGATCGAGGCGTCCCCCTCGTCCCGGATCAGGGCCTCCAGGCGGGGCGTCACCGTATCGGCCAGGAGGAACATCCCGGTGTCGATGCAGTTGTAGCTGGCCAGGTCCTTGCCGATCTGCACAATCCGGTCCCCCTCCGCCACGACCTTGGTGGCATCATCGAGGTCGAATACCTGGTCGATCTTGTGGTCCACGGCGAGGACGGCGAGGTCGGTTCCCATTCCCCGGGTGACCATCCGCCGCAACGTCCCTACTTGGAAGAGATGATCACTCATCAGGAGCACGAAATGGCCGGTGCACTCCCTGGCCCCGCAGCAGAGCGATACTCCATTGGACAACTCGTACCGCGGGTTGAAGACGAACCGCACCGGGCCCGCCACCGACCACTTCCTGACCGTCGACTCGACGACGTCCGCCATGTGCCCGACAACGATGACCGCTTCCTCGATTCCCGCATCGAACGCGGCGTCGAGCACGCGCAGCAGAATGGGCCTCCCGCCCACGGGTTCGAGCGGCTTGATGAGGCTTCCGCCCGGCCTCATGGGCTGGAGCCGGCTTCCGAAACCCGCTGCCACGATCACGGCCTGCCTGAACCGTTCCGCCATCGCTCGCTCCGTCAAGACGCCGCCACCGAGAGCAACAACCGTGCCAGGCCCACTGCACGTCCATGGGGCCCCTCCCGCGTGGTCGGGGCTGTGTGGGGGGGACCACACCCACTGCATGCGCCAATGCAATGGCCCGACCCCCACCCCCTACTTCCCGTCCAGCACCTCGATAGGGGGCATGGCCTTGCCTTCCAGGTAGGTCAGCGATGCCCCGCCGCCGGTGGAGACGTGTGATACAGCGTCCGCCAACCCCATCTGCTCCACCGCCGCAGCCGAATCACCGCCGCCGATCACCGTCACCGCCCCCTTCCGGGTTGCGTCGGCGGCTGCCT
>VGRX01000599.1 GCA_016875215.1 Deltaproteobacteria bacterium | reverse complement strand
CGGGCTCCCCCCACGTTCGCCTCGATGACAGGTTACTCCTGTATGGGCGACTGATGCAATCCCCTTGGCCGCAAGCAACCGGCCGATGAAACGCCGCGGATGCGCCACCATCGGCCACGGGAAGCCGGCGGTCGAGGGTGGTTGCAGCCGCAAGGCGCGAGGCCGTGTTGCGAATGAGGCGTGGCTTAAGCCACGTCGCAGTGAGCAACCGGCCGATGAAACGCCGCGGATGCGCCACCATCGGCCGCCGGGCTAGTGGCCGCCGCGGCCCTTGGGCAGGACGTTCCAGAGGGTGGCCATGGCAATGGCCCCGACCACGGCGAAGGGGAGCGCCCACAGCTTCCAGACCTGCCAGTCGTAGTTCGTGGTGATCCACGCGACTGCAGGGCCGGTGAAGGCAGCGGCAAGGTACTGCATGCCATCGAAGAGGCCGGCCGCAGTCGCCGCCCCCTTGCGGCCGCCGAAATCCATGGACGCGGCCCCGCCGATCATGCCGTGCGCACCGTTGACGAAGAAGGAGAGGATCGCGAAGCTGGCTGCGGCGCCTGCCCCTCCAAGCGCCAGCGAATCGGCGCCAACGAAGATCAGAAGCGCCACGACCATGCCCGAGAACCCGATGACCACGACCGGGGCCCGCCGGCTTCCGAACACCCTGTCCGACATGCCGCCGAACACGAAGCCGCCGATGATCCCCAGAATGGCAACCGCCCAGTAGGCCACGTGGAACATCGTGTCCGACCGCGTGATCCCGTGCACGTCGCGGAAGTAGAGCGAGGACCACGCTCCATCCAGCACCGACCGCCGCACCATGCCGACCATCATCGAGGCAATCGCGATGGTCCACATCAGCCGGCTCGTGACGATCTTCTGCAACACGCCGAAGACGGTCACCTTGCCCGCGGCATCGCCGTGAACCGCATCGCCCGTGTCGCGAGTGGCGAAACCGGCGTCCTCAGGCGTCTCGACGACGAAGAACATGTTCAAGAAGAAGAAGAGGGCAACCAGCCCAGCGGGCAGCCAGAACGCAAACTTCCATCCCAGGAGGTTTGCAAACATCGGCGCAATCGAGTTGCCCAGGATCAGCCCGAGCCGGATGAGCACGCCGAAGATGGCGCTGAACGTCCCCCGCTCACGAATGTGGAACCACTGGGCATTGATCTTCACGATGGCCAAAGCGCCGAACGACTGGAAGTACGCGTTCACTCCCCAAACCATCGCCATCCACACCGCGAGGTCGTGGGGGGTCTGTCCGCCGGCAAGCTGCGCCGGGGCCAGCATCGTGCGAGCATCGCCGGTCCCGGCCCACTGAGCCGCCTGGAGCACGACGAAGTCGAAGGCGCCGAACGCGAGCGAAGCAAACACCACGCCGACCGCGCCGATCAGGAATGCCTTCCGGCCACCCAGCTTGTCGACGATGGGTGCGTTCACGACCACCGAGATGCCGTAGACGAGCGGCAGGACCAGCTCGAAGATGCCCAGGTCGCCCTTGGTCCAGCCAAACACGTCCTGGAGGCTCGCCGCCATGGCCGAGAAGTTGTACCGAGTCATGTAGAACAGAGAATACAGGAAGCCTACCAGCAACCAGTTCTGGAGGCGGCGGGACCGGTACCCAGGCTCTCGGAATTCGGATGGGATGCCACTCATGATCGCTCCTGAAAAGAAGGGTCCAGAACTGCACAACGAACCGACCATAGCAGACCGTTCCGGATGGCGCAAGACAAGTCGCGGCCCGGCAGCCCACTTCCGGTGAACAGACGGGAATCGAGTGCCGCTTCCCACGCGACGGCCCTTGCGGGAACGGGCAGACCGCAGGCTCCCCCCGATGCGGCCCTTGCGGGAACGGGCAGACCGCAGGCTCCCCCCGATGCGGCCCTTGCACCATGCGAGGGTCCGCAATAGAATGTGTCCCAGACGCGTAGTATGCGGGTTGCCTGAGACGGTTGGAACTGCAAGGAGGCGGAAATACGCTCTAGAGTGATCCTTGGCTGCCTGGTTCTGTTCTGCGCCTGCGGCACGGGGAAGAACCAGGTCGGGCCACTCAGCGGCTTGGGGGAGAACTGCACGAAGACCGCAGACTGCGAGTCCGGCCTCAAGTGCGTGGACTTCGTCTGCGTCGAGAAGCCTGACGACACAGGGGACTCTGATGCCACCGGACCTGACGGCTCCGATGGAGGCGACTCCGTCGACTGGAGCATCGGGACCACGGTCTGCATGGCCTGGGGCGACTTTTCCGCCCAGAAGGACTGCGACGTACATGCCGTTCTGTTCGGTCCCCCGAAGCAGGCGTTCCCGGACCTCGCCCCGTTCACCAGCTGCAGCTTCGTCAAGGGGTGCTACGCTACGGCGGACGGCACCCACTCCGAGGGATGCCAGCTGTTCGACTTCATGGCCGGCAAGGCCCGCATGGAGGACTTCCCCCAGGGCCAGGAGTTCGTCCTCGATGTGGACTGCATGGACTCGGACGGGACGGGATCGCCCATGAACGTCGTGTCAAGAGGCCAGTCGGTCCCGCTCCTCCACAGTATCTCGGGGGACGAGGAATGGGTCGGCGTCTACATGCTCCCGCTTGCCCAGTTCGGACCCACGCTCAACGGCGGCAGCCTGCAGCAGGAGCCCTCGGTGCAGGCAACCTTCTCGACGACGCCCAGGCACGGCGCTGCCGCGATAGAGCTTGAGGACGGCTCGGTCCTCCTGGCCGGAGGGGTG
>VGRX01000598.1 GCA_016875215.1 Deltaproteobacteria bacterium | reverse complement strand
AAAACTTGCCGCCGCAACCGTCGTCGCCGCACTGCTTTCCGTCACAACTCGGCTTGCACGGCGGAACGATGCACTTGCCGTACTCGGTGCACTCCTTGCCGGCCGGACACTTGCCGCAGATCCCACCGCAGCCGTTCGTGCCGCACTCCCGGTTCGTGCAATCCGGAACGCAGATCTCCTCGCACTTGCCGTTCTTGCACTGCGCACCCGCCTGGCACAGCCCGCACAGCCCGCCGCACCCGTTGGGTCCGCATACCTTGCCGACGCAGTCCGGCTTGCACGGCGCACATCCCGCACCGCAGTCCGTCGAGCAGAGCGCCACGCAAAGAGAATCCCACTTGTCCGTGCAGCACGACGGGTCCTTTGCACACACGCACATCTCGCACGCACACCCGCCGCAACCCGGGGTCACGGATGCCTTGCACCCGTCCTTGCCTCCGCCGCACCCGCCGCACTCCTGGCATTCCTGCACGCACACGGGGTCCCACTTGTTCTGGCAGCAGTACGGATCCTTGCCGCACACGCAGTCCTCGCAGGGACAACCGCAGCAGCCCTTCTGCTCGTATGCCGGTGCGCATCCATCCACGAAGCACGAATACGAGAACTGGCAGGACGGATCCCCCTTCGGCTTCATCCCGCAGGCATACTTGGAGCCGGTCCACCCGCAAGCCGGCTTGGCCGCACAGGACAGCTCGCACAGGACACCCTGGGCGCACCAGCGCACCGCATTGCTGTTCGTACAGCACCCCTCGGCCGGGACTTCCAGGCACGAGCTCGCCACCTTTACGCCGGGCAAGCACGGACTTCCCACCCCGAACAGCCCCCCGAAAGCGGCCAGGAGCACATAAGCCAGCATTTGCATGTCGTACCCCACCCCCGTTTTGCCGATGTAGGATACCATGATCGTATGCGCGCGACAAGAAGTCGATCCGGAAGCAGCGCAGGACATCCCCATCCGGTCGGATCCCCGTCGACGTGCCCGTCACCGATCGGACCCGCCCGAGAGTGGTCATTGCATTGGCTCACTGCACGTGAACGTGACCCCGGCCCAGGAATCCCTCAACTGAGGCCCTCGCGGCCGGACCGAACGGCGCCTCCAGTCGCACGGAATCCGTTTCCCCGGAGAACCAGGTCTCCTGCCGCTTCGCGTACTGGAGATGCCGGGTCGTGACCCGCTCGATGCACTCCGGCAGGGACGAGCATCCCGCCAGGTGGTCGATCACCTCCCGGTACCCCAGCGCCTTGAAGGTCCTCAGGCCTGGCGGATAGCCGGCCGAAAGGAGCCCCTCCACCTCCCGCACGAAGCCGGCCTCGAACATTCGGGGGACCCGGTCCACGATCCGCTGTCTCAGCACGGTGCGAGGCCAGCTCACGCACAGCTTCAGGTACCGGTAGCGCGGGGCAGCGAACCGGTGTTCGTCCTGGTAGCGGCTGATGGGGATGCCCGTGGCTTCGAACACCTCCAGCGCCCGGGAGATGCGCTGCGTGTCTCCCCGCGGGATGCGCCGGGCAGTGACCGGATCCACCTCGGCCAGCCGGGCGTGGACTGCGGCCGTCCCGTCCCGCTGGATCCGGGCGTTGATCGCGTCCCGGATTCCGGAAGGCACCTCGGGAATCCGAGCCAGTCCGAACAGGAGAGCCCGGGCATACAGGCCCGTTCCTCCCACGAGAAGCGGCCACCGGTCCCGCGACAGGACTTCTGCGATCACCCCGTCCGCAAGCTCGGCATAGGCCCCCGCATTGAGCGGCCTGTCCGGTGTCGAGACGTCGAACAGGTGGTGGGGGACCTCCCCCCTCTCCTCCGCCGTCGGCTTGGCCGTGCCGATGTCCATGCCGGCATAGAGCTGCGATGCATCCAGGTTCACGATTTCCAGGGGAAACCGCTGCGCCAGCTCGATCGACAGCGACGTCTTCCCGGACGCCGTCGGTCCCACCAGCACCAGCACGGGCGGCAACCCTTCCCCGCCGGGCGGCATCATGTCCGCTTGAACCATCGGGCGACCTCGGAGGAGGGGAAGAACACGATCACCGGCCGTCCGTGCGGGCAGAACGCGGCCAGGTCGACCCCCTCCATCTGTCGCAGCAACGCCTGGACCTCCGCCGGCTCCATCGGATCCCCGGACCGGACGGCCAGGTGGCAGGCCACTGTCGACAGCGGCTTGTGATACAGGTCCGAGAGGCGGATCGAGGCATCCTCCGGCAGCTCCTCCAGCAGAGCCCGCAGCGCTGCCTCGGGGTTGCGCCCCTTCTGCAGCACCGGGACCGACTTGACCGCCAGCGTGTTGCCGCCGAACGGCTCTGCAACAAACCCCAGGCGCTCGAGCGCCTCCCGCCGAGCCTCGGCCTTCGCCGCGAGGGCCGGCTCCACCTCGATGAGCTGCGGCACCAACAGCGGCTGGCTCGCCACCTTCCCTTCGTCGAATTCGCGCCGCAGCCGCTCGAACAGCACCCGCTCGTGCGCGGCATGCTGGTCCACGATGGCCAGCCGGTCCCCCACCTGCGCCAGGAGGAAGCAGTTCGCGAACTGCCCCAGGTAGCGCAGGGACGAGTAGGTGCCCGCCCGCGGTGCCAGATCCGGTCCCAAGGCGGGAGGAGTCGGACGGTCGGATACGTCGGACCGTCGGACGGAGTCGGACCGTCGGACGGAGTCGGACCGTCGGAAGGAGTCGGACACGTCGGACACGTCGGATCGTCGGACGGAGTCGGACACGTCGGACC
>VGRX01000597.1 GCA_016875215.1 Deltaproteobacteria bacterium | reverse complement strand
GGGGGATGTGGGGGGAGCTGCGGCAACTGCATGCCCAGTTTCACGTGCACCGACGCCGGACAGTGCGTGGAGCAGTGTTTCGGGAGCTGCATGGGCAAGGAGTGCGGAAGTGACGGATGCGGCATGAGCTGCGGGGAGTGTGCACCGGGGCTCACGTGCACCGACGGCGGGCAGTGCGTCCAGAACTGCGTGGGAGATTGCACCGGCAAGGAGTGCGGCACCGACGGGTGCGGTGTGAGCTGCGGCAACTGCGGGCCGGGCCTGTTCTGCACCGACGCCGGTCAGTGCATCGACGAATGCCCGGCAAGCTGCGTGGGCAAGGAGTGCGGAAGCGACGGATGCGGGGGGGATTGCGGCAACTGCGGTCCCGGCCTCGTCTGCTTTGCCGGGGTCTGTGTCGAGCCGTGCGAGCCCACCTGCGAGGGAAAGCAGTGCGGCCCGGACGGGTGCGGCGGAAGCTGCGGGTCGTGCGGGTTCGGGCAGGCGTGTGCGATGTCGGATTGGCAATGCCTCCCAGAGGAACAGGTGCCGCCAGAGGAGCGCTGGGACCCCAAGGCAGACCCGGAGCCCGACGTGGTATCTGAAACGGACGGTCTTCCCGGAGAGGACGCCAACGTGCCTCCGGTCGGAGGCGATTCTGCGGCCGGCGGGCCTGACGGCCAGCCCGTCCCCGTGCCCGACGAGTTCGGCAAGTGCCCGGACGGATTCAAGAACGTGGAGGGCAAGTGCGTCCTGGTAGAAAAGAAGAAGAACGAGCCGGGCGGGTGCGGGGTGGGGAAGACGGGGGCATCTCCGACTTCTCTGGCACTGCTCGTGCTGGCGGTCGGTCTCCTGCTTCGGCGGTTCAGCCGGGCCTGAGAGCACTCTCGGTTGCCGGCATCCCGCCGCAGCGCTACTTCCGAAGCTGACGCCCCTCAGGTGTGGGCACGCGGACGTGCGCACTTTTTGTTGACTTCGATCGAACGTCAGCCTAGTAGTAGACCTCAGAGGAATCCGGGTTGCCCCCGTGCGGAGGAACATCCTATGCCTTTGCAGGATTGGGTCATGAGAATCACGCTGCTTGTGCTGGCCGTTGTCTCGATTCCGTTGTCCGGCTGCGGAGGCGGGCAGAACGGAGACTCAAAGGACGTGGCTGTTGGCGATGGGGCCGGATGGAGCTGCGGCCAGCCCGACCCGTGCGGCAAGTCCAGCTACGCCGAGGGGTTGCCTGCAGCGGGAATCGTCTATGTGAATGTGTGTTGCGCCGCGGACGGAACCCCGGATGGCTCCCTGGAGCATCCCTTCGGAGATATCGGCTCCGGCCTGGCTGCAAGCAAGCCGGGGCAGACGATTGCGATCGCCGCCGGGGTGTACGAGGAATCGGTGAAGGTGGACAAGAACGTGTCCCTGGCAGGAGCGGGCAGCGACAGGACTCTGCTCCACTCGGTGGATGACAACCCGACAGTGCTGTTGAGCAAGGTGGAAGGGGGGTCGGCGTCCGGTCTGTCTCTGACCGGGGCCGGGGGGGTCGGGCTGCTCGTCCAGGATTCGAAGGATGTGTCACTGTCCCAGTTGGCGATCTCGGGATACCAGGAGAGCTTGTCCGGCCAGGTGGGCGTGGGCCTCATGGTTTCGGGTTCGACCGGTGTTGCTGCCGCCGGGTTGGATGTGTCGGGGAACCGGGCGTACGGGATCTACTTCACCGCCAGCTCCGGCTCGGTGTCGGGGACTTCCGTGCGGGAAAACGGGATCGGCTGTGCGTCGGCCGGAATCGGGCTCAAGAAAGGGTCTTCCCTGGTACTGGGAATGGCCGAGCCGCCTGCCGACTACGCACAAGCCGGTCTGCTCGAAGCGGGCGGATGTGTCGTTGCCGACAACAACGCAGTGGGGTTCTACGCAGAGGAATCCGTGGTGGCGGTCAACGGCGTGGAGTTTTCCGGTGACCAGTGCGGCGGAATGCTGCTGCATGGTTCATCCCCCCAGTCGGGTGTCTCGACGCTGGCGGGTAGCGTCATGAAAGGGCTGATGGAGCGCGGGGTCGAAGTGCGGGGATGCAGCCTGGAGATTGCAGATAGTCTGTTCTCGGATGTCCAGGGGAAGGTGGGCGGTTTCCCGGGCAATTGCGTCATGGCGGTCCAGTCCGGGGTGGAGGGGACGACCGTCGAGGTGATCGACAGCCGCTTTGAGAATTGCGCCGGTGCCGGCATCTTTCTCGAGGGACCTCTGCTGGCCGAAGTCGCGGGCAACCAACTGACCGACCTGGGGTCCGCTGGCATCTGGGCGCAGTGCGGCGTGGACGTGGCTCAGATTGCGGGCAACGTGGTGGAAGGTGCCGGGGCGGCAGGGATCGCGGTCACGGAAGGTTCGACAGCCTTGGTGAGGGACAATTCGGTGGACCAGACCCACTACGATTCCATCGTCGATTTCGACAACTCGAAGGTGGTTGACCAGGCCGACGGCCTGCTGGTGGCCAAGATCGACGCCATAAATGCGGTCCTCCTCGAGAACAACGAGGTCTTCGGCTCTCAGCGGGTGGGCATCATCATCGATCAGGCCAACGAGAACAGTGTCACTTTCGGCGTAGGAAACAAGGTGGCCGGAAACGCTGATGCGGGCATCTCGCTCCAGAACGGGGCAGAGACGATTGCGGATGCACAGGGGGTCGCAGGGAAAGTGGAGTTCGAGGTCGAGGGGGTAGGCCCCAACGGCGGCGAGGGGGATCTCGTCACGGACAAGGCCTTCGACATCGTCACGAAGATGTGCATA
>VGRX01000596.1 GCA_016875215.1 Deltaproteobacteria bacterium | reverse complement strand
GGAGCAAATGCGTCAAACTCGCCCCCTCCCCGGCCCGCGGGGAGGGCGGGGGGAGGGGCCTCACCAACCCGGACTTCCACTCACGACCCCGTGCGCGTTTTCACGCACTTTCGCGAGCGCGGCAACACCAGCAGGCCGCACCGACTGTAGTCGTGGTTCTTGAACCATGCGACGCCGTGGCAGAGACGGATTTCCTTCCCATACAAGTTGGAGCTGTAGCTGTCAGTCTTGCAGGTAGACAAGCCCTTGTCCCAGCCGGGACAGTCCTTCCCCTCGCTGCAGGCAAATCCTGGGGATGCAAAGTCAGGGTCAATGCTGCAGTCCTCCCCGTTGGCCAAAAACACGATGGCAAGGTCCGCCACTGGCCGGAGGAACTGCGAGGCCGGTAGGGCATTGGGCCCGTCCGGGGCCAGGCTGGCCCAGAGGAACTTCAAGTACTGATCCATGGTGGCCAGGTCGTTCTGCCCGGAGTGGGGCGCGACCAAACACCGAAACAAGTGAAGCTGGTCGCCTTCGAGAATCGCTGACACCTCTGGCGGGCAATCGGCGGAAACGGGGGGGGGCAGGCAGACGAACTCGCCTGCCCCTGCGTCCAGTCCGATGCAATCGCTGGAGCAAGAAGTGTCCGAGAATTCCCCCCGCTGTTCACCCTTGCACGACTTGTGCCATAGCCTACCATTTGACCCTCTGTTCACGGCCCAAGAATACCGGACACGGTGGACGGGTTCAAGGGTTTTTTCGAGGGGGTCAAGATGGAGACGCAAGGGAATGCCGGGAGGGGATCGTGTTCGAGATGACGACGGGCTTCGTCGAAGTCGACGGGCAGCAGCTCCTCGTCGGCATCGACGTGGAACAACCACACCCCGTGGGCCATGTCCATTGCCTGGTTGCGGTGGAACGAGAAGTCGTTTGTCCACTCGGTGCACTGGACCTCGGCTCCGAAGGACCGGGCGATCTCAACCGTCCGGTCGGTGGAGCCGGTGTCGACCACTACAATCTCATCGACCAGGGGGGACAGGGCGCGAAGACATCTCTCGAGAAACCTCTCCTCGTTGCGTACGATAAGGCACGCCGTGACCAAGGGTCGCTTGCCGAGAGTGCTGTCTCCACCGGAGACCATTCACCACCTCAGTGCGTCATCGCCGATTCGAGCTTCGAGCATGCTACCAGTTTGTCCAAGCATAAGAATCCGGAATCGCTTCCTCCGTGTCAAGGGAAAAATGCCGATGCGCGGACTTCCGGCTGCCTGCGCTTCCCCCCTCCGCCCCATTCGATTGCACGACACGGGCCCAGCAAAGTCCTCGGAGCAGGGACCGAAGTCGCCCGACTGCCAGGTTCCGCCGGGAGGTCGATGATGATGCTGGACGTTGTCCGGGCCAACGGCTACGCTACGTAGAGCGGGCTGGGCAAGCACGGAGCGGTAGCCGCTGGCTGTCGCAGCTCGGTCTTGCAGGCCGGCAAAGCCCCGGCTGTTCTGGAGCCGGGAGGGGAGACGGATGATAGTCCAGTCGCCAACGAGGAGCAGGCGCGTGCTGTGCTACTCGCCCTACCTGATGTGGGCACTGCATGGCCTCTGGGAGGGGACCGTCCTGCACGGGCTTCGCCATCGTGGGGTGGAAGTGCTGCAGATTCTCTGCGATTCCCAGTTCACGGATTGCGACCTGTTCTGGGGGGCCGTCCGTGCGAGAGACAACTATTCCTGCCTCAACTGTCAGGCACAGGCTACCCAGGTGACTTGCACGATGGGGCTGCCGTTCCACTGGTTGGGCAGGTACCTCGAACCACGCGATCATGACGATGTTCGGTGCTGGGTGTCCGCCTTGCGAGACCGCCAACTCGCAGACGCAACGTTCGGAGACTGGAGAGTTGGGAACTGGGTGAAGTCCTCTGTGCACTCGCATTTCCGGGACTCTTCACTTCGGCTGGACGATGGCCCGGTGGCGGAGGTCTACCGCAGCTATCTCCTCAGCGGTGCCCTTGCCTGTCGCGGGCTGGTGCGAGCATTCGATGCTTTCTCGCCTCACTGCCTGTTCCTGTTCAACGGACGAATGTCCACCACTCGAGTCGCTCTGGAGCTGGCAAGGAGCAGAGGCATACGCGTTGTGACACATGAGCGGGGCCCGTTGCGGGGACAAGTGAAGCTTGTCGTCGGCGACCACTGTCTTTCGCAAGACCCTGTGGACCGAATGTGGAGCCGTTGGAGGGAGGTGCCCCTGACCGATGACGAGCTGGCCGCCGTCGGGCGCACACTGAAGGAACGGGAGATGGGCCAGGGAATGAACTGGCGGTCCTTCAGCCCTCCGCTGGATCGGAATCGGGACACGCTCGCACAACTGGGGCTCCGGTCGGATGTCCCACTGCTCTCTCTCTTCACATCGTCCGACGACGAAGTGGCGGCGTTCGTGGAAGGGCGGACTGCATTTCCTTGTCAGCTTTCCTGGGTGAGGGCTGCCGTGGAGTATGCCGCAGGCCACAGAGAGCTCTCCCTGGTGATCCGAGTGCATCCCAACACGGCGGGAAGCCAGGCTTTGGGGGACAACCGACGCCAACTCGAGGAGTTCCTACAGCTCAGGGAAGCGATGCCTGCCAACGTCCGGATGGTGATGCCCGACGACCCTGTCTCGACGTACTCCCTCATCGAACGTTCGGCCGTCGGGTTGGTCTACTCCAGCACGGTAGGCCTCGAGATGGCCGCACGGGGGAAGTCGGTCGTCGTGGCTGGACCTGGAGCCTGTTGCGTCGGGG
>VGRX01000595.1 GCA_016875215.1 Deltaproteobacteria bacterium | reverse complement strand
CCCCGGCTCGCCTCCCAGGCCGGCGAGACCCGAACGGCGGAACGTCACGTAGCGGTTGAGCAGGAAACAGGATGCGCCGCCGATGGTCCGGGACACGAAATGGGCATGGAGGAACCACGAGCCGGCCACGGTCATGAGCAGCCAGTAGGAGACCAGGTCGATGAGGAACACCAGTCCCCCGACCAGAGCATAGCGATGAAGCTGCTGTCCCCATCCCCACATCATGGTTGCCACCGCAAGGAGGCGCCTCGCTAAAGGTCCCTGGGTCAGGAGATGTTCTGTCCGAGCTCGCTGCAAGTTGACACCTCAGGTGCCAGAAAACGGATTATGTCTCATCTGCGCGGCGATTTCCACCATTTTCTTGCGAGGTCGCCGGACGGCCTGGGTGTCACTTCTTCTTCCTGCGGATGACGGCCAGCGTGTTGGCCAGATCGCGGGCGGTCCGATTCCGCTTCTGATGGGGGATGTTGTAGAAGCCTGCGGGGCCCAGGAGCGCCACCGATCCCCCGCCATCGAAGAGCATGGCGTCGTTGGCCCCTGCGGCCTGGAGAAGGCAGGCGGCATCGGCAGCGGTCAGACCGCCGGAACGCTTGAGCCGCCCCTCGGCCACCAGCATGAACACGGTCTTGCCGTCCTTGGAGACCCCCACGGCGCTGCGCGGGTGACGCTGCGGGATGTAGAACCGTTGTGCGATGGAGAACCCCTCCTGCCCCGCCTCGCTGACCACGTTGCGGTCCCGGAGGATCCGGGGGCCGCCCGAGATGGCCTCGACCACCACCGGGTCGAAGCCGGACAGCTTCGACGAGATGGTGACCTCGGCCCCGGATTCCAGGGCGGTCACCTTCTTGCGGGCAGCCCCGCACACCACGAGCAGCAGGTCCATCGGCTCCATGCGGGCTGCGTTGACCACCCGGAACCGGTCCTCCACCACGGTCTTGACGCTCCCGTTCACCATGGGCTCCAGCTTGTCGCGGGAGAGCCGGTATCCGTCGCACCCCTGCTGCGGGATCGTGTCGTCCCGGTAGAACCCCGAGTAGAGCACCACCTCGTCCCGCTCCGCCTTCCGGTTGACGCCGGCCAGCGGAACGCTGAACCCGGGACCGACGACGCTGGCGGTGATGGCATGGCGGCCGATGACGGCCCGATTGGTCTCGTCGATCATCAGCGACGTGGTGTTGGCCGGGAACCAGAGGAGCTGCCCGCCGGAGACGTGGAGCCCCAGCGGGTCCTTCTCCGACTCGATGAAGCTGAAGTAGTCGCCGTTGATCGCTGCCCGCACGTCGACCCCACCCTTTCGGAAGAAGTCCACGATCTGCTCGAGGCGCAGGCTGCGCCCGAGCGGCCGCAGGGAACGCAGGGTCAGCCCGGTGTCGTCCAGCTCGATCTTCAGCAGGTGCGCATGTACGGGCAGAATGTCCTTGCCCTTCCCCCTGGCGGAGACTTCGGCGTACCAGATGCCCGATTCTTCTTCCCGCCAGGTCAGGTCCTCGGCTGCAAACGGATAGGTGCACTCCGTGGCCCGGAGTGCGGGGGCCGCCAGCCCGGCAAGAACGACGAACGGAACCACGAGAGCCATCCGCAGACGAACACGTGCCATCTCACCCGCTCCTATTGCTTCCCCGGCGGCGAAGCTGCCAGGATTACGGTCGCCACGATGCCGTTTTCCAGGTACTGCTGCTCCATGAGCTCGACTTCCTCCTCCCGCTCGCGGGGGAGCACGGCCAGGACCCGGGTCCACCCCCTTGCCTTGCAGGTCTCGAACAGTCCGAGCTTGCCGGGTGCGAACCGCCGCGAGGCCCCGAGCTCGAGCACCTTGGACGGCAACCCGAAGGCCGAGGCCGCTATTCCGATGATCTCCGCACGAGTGACGTGCCCGACGGAGACGGCGGAGTGCCAGACATGGTAGGGCATGGAGGTGAAGCCCCGCTGGTAGATCAATGCCATGGTGCGGGCAAGGGATGCCTGGGTTCTGTCCAGAGTGACCGTGTCGCCGAGGAAATCGACCGGCTCGGAGCGGCCGTGCACGACGACGGCCTGGATGGGGGCAGCGGGCGGCAGTTCCTGGTCCAGGTTGTCCTGTTGCGGTTCGAGTACCCAGTCGTCGGCCGGATGGCGGTGGACCGACCGCAGTCCCTTGACCTTCCTGAATTCCTTGTAGGCCCGGTTCATGTGGTTGCGGTGGGTGACCAGGAGTGCGGAGCGGAACCGCTTCTTCTGGACGATGCGCTCCGCGTTGCGGGCATTCTGAACGGTGCTTATCGAGCCGTTCTCGAGCAGGATCGCCCGTTCGGGGACCCCCATGGCCATGGCCAGGATCTTCATCACCTCGGCCTCCGCGACGTGGCCGGAGGTATAGCCGCCGCAGAACAGGATGTACTTGGCCCGCCCCTCCCGGTACATCTGGACCGCTGCACCGACCCGCTGGACCATTCGGTGGGAGGCGCGGGCTTCCTGCTCGTGGCCGAACCCGAGCGCAATGATCACACCGACCCGGGAGGGGTCCTTGGGCTGCGGCGGCTCTTTCGGTTTGCCCGCACGCACGCCTCCGCCGGCCAGCACCAGAGACGCCGCCACGACGACGGACAGCAGAACTGCCGGCCATCTGCGGGTGGGGGCCATGTCGATCGTCGTGCGGTCCATCCTGGCCTCCGAGGCGGCTGCCGGGGCATGAAACTACACAGGTTTCCCCCCGGAGTCAATCCGACACGCGCCCGAACGACACGCATGGGCACGAAAGGACGCTTGCGAAAAACAGGAGGGGG
>VGRX01000594.1 GCA_016875215.1 Deltaproteobacteria bacterium | reverse complement strand
ACTCCACTTTCACGGGCGTCTCCCGCCCCCTTGGGGGCCGACGCATTTATCGCACAGTGCGCCCGGAATGGCCAGCGGTTCGTCGCGCGACCACCAGGCACTGGGTCCCCGGAACGCCGTGCTGGGCCAGCAGCTCCTCCGTTGCCCGGGCGAGGGGGTAGGGGACGAGCGTCATCATCACGTTGCGGACCCCCTCCAGGAAGTTCAGCACCCGCCAGCCATGCCGGGACGGGTGGTCCATCCACGAGAAAGGCCCTGACCGGATGTGGTAGTTCTCCTCCGCATGGAGCACTTCGAGCCCGGCCTCTCGGACCAGCTCCGTCACGGACCGGGCCGTATAGCGCCGCAGGTGTTTGGGGTCGAACCCCTCGGGCTCGACCGGGACGAACAGGACCAGCAGCCCCCCCGGCTTCAGGATGGCAGCGAGCTGACCTACGGTCTCCCGATCATCCGAGACGTGCTCGATGACGTGGGACGCGATCGCGATGTCCGCGGGCCAGGGGGGTGCGGGGATGCTGCCGTCCGGCGGAGAGACCTCGAACCAGCCGGGTCGATAGGCCTTGAGCCGCGGGTCGTTCCGGATTGCGTCCACCGCACCGGCCGACAGCTCGACCCCCGCCAGGGCGCAGCTCGTCGGGAAGCGGAACAGCAGGTCGCCGGTGCCGAAGCCGAGCTCGAAGATGTCGAAGCCCGCCGGGGCAACGCCCAGCATCGCGAGGACTTCCCCGAGGCGGCGCCCCCGGTATCGGCAGTCGTCCCTGAAGACCCATCGCCAGCGGCTGGAGCCGTAGAATCCCCCTTCGTACAGCTTGCGCTGCTCGTCGAGCCAACTCTCCATCGATCGGTTCATCGTCTGCTCCACGCAAGAGATCATGGCGCCCTCCATGTCAGCACCCGACACATCCGCAAGTTCCGTGCCAGGATTCCCGTCACGTCGCAGACGCACCGCTCCCACGGTCCGGATGAGCCAAGACGGCCGGTGAGCTTCGCTTCGAGCCGTCGGTTGTCTCTTTTCTTCGTGCCTTGCCTCCCCCCCTGCCCGCCGTGCCCGGACCCCACCCTGGAGCATCCGTACGCCACCCTTGACTTGCGAGGGCGGTGCTGGTGTACTTGTGCCGGTTGGCAACAGGTGCGAGTGAAGTCGATGCCCGGCACGCGGGGGACTTCCCGAGCACCGCGCAAGACGGGGGACGACAGATGAACCGCTGGACTTTCGCCATCGTGCTCGCCTTTGGGGTTGGGGCAATGCTGTGCACCGGCTGCTCCGGGAAGGGGGGAGACGAGACCCCCGACCTCCCGAGCGGGAAGGATGCGTCGGGAGAGGGCGGTCCGATCTGCGAGCCGGTCTGTTGGGAAAAGGAATGCGGACCTGACGGCTGCGGCTCGACGTGCGGCGAGTGCCCCAATGCGAACGACCAGTGCGTAGACGGCCAATGCCTGTGCGAGAAGGACTGCGACGGGAAGGAGTGCGGCGACGACGGCTGCGGAGGGTCTTGCGGCGACTGTTCCGCCTTCAAGGAGTGCGTCGAGGGAGTCTGCCTGTGCAAGGCCGACTGCGAGGGGAAGGTATGCGGTCCCGACGGGTGCGGGGGGAGCTGCGGCGACTGCAGCGGCATGAACATGTGGTGCGTGGACGGGCAGTGCCAGTGCAACCCGTCGTGCCAGGGCAAGTCGTGCGGCGATGACGGTTGCGGGGGGAGCTGCGGCGACTGCGGGTGCGGCGAGGATTGCAGCGAAGGGGTGTGCCTGTACGTGGGGTGCGATGGAAAGGAGTGCGGCGACGACGGCTGTGGGAAGTCGTGCGGTGACTGCGATTGCGGCGAGGGGTGTGTGGAGGGGCTGTGCAAGTTCACGGCCTGCGACGGGAAGGAATGCGGCGAGGACGGCTGCGGCGGCAAGTGCGGGAGCTGCCCCGGCCCCCTGGACCTCTGCGAGGAAGGGTTGTGCGTGTGCCAGCCCGATTGCCTCGGTCGGGAATGCGGAGACGACGGGTGCCTCGGGACGTGCGGCGAGTGCGAAGAGGGGATCGCCTGCTCGGACGACGGCCTCTGCGCGACGGTCTGCACCCCGGTCGATCTGCTGAGCTGCGGACAGGCGGTGGCGGGGACCACGGTCGGAGGCAAGAACGCGTACGATTTCTTCGGCTGTGTCCCGTGGGAGGACAGCGGCCCCGAGGTCGGCTACCTGTTCACGCCGAGCTTCGACGGAGAGATCTCGGTCGTCGTGTCCGACTACAAGGGGTTCGATCCCGACATCTACCTGCTCCAGGGGGGCTGCTCTGCAGATGCGTGTTACGCATACGGGGACATCGACTTCACGGCCCAGGTCACGGCCGGGCAGGAGTACATCGTCGTGGTGGACGGCTACAACGGCCTGTCCGGGACGTTCAAGCTGGCGGTGGGGTGCTCGTGCCTGCCGGTCTGCGAAGGGAAGGAATGCGGCCCGGACGGCTGCGGAGGCGTCTGTGGCAAGTGTCCGGGGCCGCAGTACGACTGCATTGATGCAGTCTGCGTGTGCAATCCGTCCTGCGTGGGCAAGGAGTGCGGTGATGACGGGTGCGGCGGCTCGTGCGGCGAGTGCCAGGGGCCGCAGGATGCGTGCATCGAGGGTGCGTGCGTCTGCCAGCCGGCCTGCGAAGGAAAGGTATGCGGCCAAGACGGATGCGGAACGACGTGCGGCCAGTGCCCGGGTCCGCAGGACGCGTGCATCGAGGGTGCGTGCGTCTGCCAGCCGGCCTGTGAAGGGAAGGTGTGCGGTGGCGACGGCCCC
>VGRX01000593.1 GCA_016875215.1 Deltaproteobacteria bacterium | reverse complement strand
CGCGCTCGGAGCGGCCGGCAGCTTCTGCGGCGGCGACTGCCTCCAAGGCTGCCCCGAGGGCTTCGAGTGTCTCGACATGCCCCTTGCCGCAGGCGGTACCGCACTGCAGTGCGTGCCGGACGAAGGGACGGAATGCTCGTGCAACAGCCTGGCCGTGGCGTCCGGGGCCAAGACCTCCTGCTACATCGAGAACGAGCACGGCCAGTGCGTCGGGCAGCGGCAGTGCACCGATTCCGGCCTGACCGCGTGCGATGCCCAGTTCCCGACCGAGGAGGTCTGCGACGCGGCGGACAACGACTGCGACGGCAAGGTCGACGAGGAGCTTGGAGAGACCGCTTGCGGACTCGGCGAATGCGAGCACACGGTTCCGAACTGCATCGGCGGTGTGCCGGGCGAATGCGACCCGACGGAAGGGGCCTCGGTCGAGGCCTGCAACGGCAAGGACGATGATTGCGATGGCAGCGTCGACGAGGAATTCGACGACGTGAACCAGGACGGAGTCGCGGACTGCATGACCGAGGACGACGATGGAGACGGGGTCGCTGACGGTGCGGACAACTGTCCCAAGATCGCCAACCCGGATCAGGCCAACTTCGACTATGATTCCCAGGGAGATGCCTGCGACCCGGATGACGACAACGACCAGACCCCCGATGATGCCGACTGCGCTCCGTTCAACGGAGCCACCCATCCCGGCGCCGAAGAGAAGTGCAACGGCGTCGATGACGACTGCGACACCGAAGTCGATGAGAACCTGGGCTCGAGCGCGTGCGGCAAGGGTGCGTGCCAGCATACGTCTCCCAACTGCCTGGACGGTGTACCCAAGACGTGCGACCCCATGGAGGGCGCTTCAGAAGAGATCTGCGACGGCAACGACAACGACTGCAACGGGCTCAAGGACGACGGCTTCTCCGATCTGGACAAGGACGGCCAGGCCGACTGCGTAGACGGCGACGACGACGCGGACAACGTCATCGACGAGAAGGACAACTGCCCCTCGGTCCCCAACCCGGACCAGGCGGACGGCGACAGCGACAAGTTCGGTGATGCCTGCGACTTCGGCTGCTTCCTCAAGGAGCTGGCGGCCTGGGACAAGGACTGCGACGACGTGCCCGATGCCATCGACAACTGCCCCGACGTCTACAACCCGGACGGGCTCGACAATGACCTCGACAAGCTCGGCGATGCCTGCGATACCGACGATGACAACGACGGCATCCCGGACGCGGGCGACAACTGCCCGCTCGTGGCAAACCCCGGACAGAGCGACTCGGACAACGACGGCGAGGGAGACGCGTGCGACGGCGACAAGGACGGTGACGGAGTCCCGGACGCGACCGACAACTGCCCGGCAGTACCCAACCCGTTCCAGAAGAACTCGGACGCGGACAAGCTCGGAGACGCGTGCGATGACGACGACGACAACGACGGCGAGAACGACCTGACCGACTGCGCACCGACCAATCCTGCGATCTCACACCTGGCTGCGGAAGCCTGCAACGGAATTGACGACGACTGCGATTCCGATGTGGACGAGAAGGGGGCCGCCGGATGCCAGACCTACCTGCTCGATCTCGACCAGGACGGCTTCGGAGTGGAGGGGCAGACCAAGTGCCTCTGCGGCCCGGAGGAGCTGTACACCTCGCAGGTCCCCGGCGACTGCAAGCCGCTCGACGACTCCGTCCACCCGGGGGCCGACGAGATCTGCGACGGCCTGGACAACGACTGCAACAAGAAGACGGACGAGCTGTTCAGCGACCTCGACTCGGATGGCAAGGCGGACTGCGTGGATCCGGACGACGACAACGACGGCGTTCCCGATGCGACGGACAACTGCCCGGAGTTTCCCAATCCGGATCAGGGGGACTTCGACAAGGACAAGCAGGGCAACGCGTGCGACCTGGACGACGACAATGACGGCTCGCCGGACACCAAGGACTGTGCGCCGTTCGACCCCACGGTCCTGCCCGGCGCACCGGAGCTGTGCGACGGCAAGGACAACGATTGCGACGGACCGGCGGACGAAGGCCTCGGAACCACAACATGCGGGCTGGGCGTTTGCACCCATACCATCGACAACTGCGTCGGGGGCAAGCCTCAGGCATGCAACCCGCTCGAAGGGAGCGAGGTGGAAACCTGCGATGGCAAGGACAACGACTGCGACGGCAAGACCGACGAGGAGCTGGGTTCCACTACCTGCGGCCTGGGTGTCTGCGAGCACACGGTCGACAACTGCACGGGGGGCAAGCCTCAGGCGTGCGACCCGCTCGAAGGAGCCGGAGCGGAAATCTAGAACGGCCTGGACAACGACTGCCAGGGGGACGTCGACGAGCTGTGGCCCGTCGGACAGGGATGCGAGCTGGGCAAGGGGGAGTGCCACGCAATCGGCATCTGGGTCTGCGATGGAAGCCAGCTCGACGTGCTGTGCAACGCCAAGGACGGCACGCCGGCCGACGAGACCTGCGACGGCAAGGACAACGACTGCGACGGCAACACCGACGAGGAGTTGGGTTCCACCACGTGCGGCCTGGGCATCTGCGAGCACGAGGTGGAGAACTGCATCGGAGGCAAGGTCCAGACCTGCGACCCGTTCGAAGGGCAGCAGACCGAGCTGTGCGACTCGCTCGACAACGACTGCAACGGCGACATCGACGAGCTCTGGTCCGTTGACGACCCGTGCAGCGACGGGCTCGGCGAGTGCAAGGACGAAGGCGTCCTCGAGTGCAACCCCGCAGGTACCGACGTGCAGTGCACCGCACAGGCCGGACAGCCGAAGGACGTAGTCCCC
>VGRX01000592.1 GCA_016875215.1 Deltaproteobacteria bacterium | reverse complement strand
CAGGGCGTTCTCCGTGGTGGGCAAGGTCAACCACAACGGCCTCATCGAAGTGCCGATGGGGATGTCGCTGCGGGAGCTGATCTTCGACGTGGCGGGGGGAATGCCCAAGGGGCGCAGCTTCAAGGGGGTGCAGACCGGCGGACCGTCCGGCGGATGTCTCCCCGAGGCGCTGCTCGACCTGCCCGTGGATTTCGACTCGCTCACCGAGGCCGGCTCGATGATGGGCTCGGGCGGCCTCATCGTGATGGACGACCGCAACTGCATGGTCGACGTGGCCCGCTACTTCATCCACTTCCTGGTCGAGGAATCGTGCGGCAAGTGCGTTCCCTGCCGGGACGGGCTGAAGCAGCTCCTGGAGATCCTGACCCGGATCACGAAGGGGAAGGGGCGGGAGGAGGACTTCGGCAAGATCGAGGACCTCTGCTTCGTGCTGACCGAAGGGAGCCTGTGCGCGCTGGGCAAGTCCGCGGCCAACCCGGTGCTGTCAACCGTGCGTCATTTCCGCGACGAGTACGAGGAGCACGTGAGGGCCGGGTACTGCAAGGCCGGTGTCTGCCGGGATCTGTGCCGGTACGTGATCACCGACGAATGCACCGGCTGCACGCTGTGTGCCAAGTCCTGCCCGGCGGAGTGCATCTCGGGTGACAGGAAGCAGGTCCACGTGATCGACCAGGAGAAGTGCACCCGGTGCGGGTCGTGCTTCGACGTGTGCAACTTCGGGGCAGTGGCGATACGAGGCAGAGCATGAGCCTTTCGTCCGCTCAGTGTCGGGAGCGTTGCGGTGCGTACGGCCTCGGTGCCGATCAGTCGAGGAGAGCGAGATGATTCGTCTGACCATCGATGGAAAGCGGGTGGAGGCCCGCAACGGGGAGTTCCTGCTGGCTCTGGCCCGGCGGGAAGGGATCGAGATTCCCACGCTCTGTCATCACGAGGCCGTGGAACCCGCTGGGGCATGCCGCCTGTGCATGGTGGAAGTGACGAAGGCGCAGTGGAACGGCTTTTCCAAGCTCGTGACGGCCTGTCTGTATCCTGCGGAGGAGGGGCTCGTCGTCCGTACCGACACGGAGCGGGTGATGAAGACCCGGCGGGAGGTGCTGGAGCTGCTGCTTGCCCGCTCTCCCCGGGCCGAGGCGGTACGCAGGCTGGCTCGACAGCATGGAATCACCGTGCCGAAGTACAACGTGGACGAGGAGGGGGACAACTGCATCCTGTGCGACATCTGCACCCGCGTCTGCTCGACCCTGGTGACCGGAGCGATCGCTCGGGTGAACCGGGGTGTTGCCAAGAAGGTGGCGACCCCGTTCGATGAGGCCTCGGACGTGTGCGTGGGCTGTCTGTCCTGCGCCCGGAGCTGCCCGACCGAAGCGATTGCGTTCCTTGACGACGGCCTGAAGCGGACCATCTGGGGCAAGACCTTCGACGTCGTAGCGTGCTCGGTCTGCGGCGCCCCGACGGTGACGAAGGAGCACCCCCTCTGGATGGCGCAGAGGAAGGGCGTTGTTGAAGAGGACTTCCATGTGTGCGACGCGTGCAAGGTGGGAAAGACCGGGCAGGCGTGCAGGAAGGTGATGTGGTAGGAGGGCTGGGATGGAGAGCAAGCTGATGCACGTTTTCCCGGAGAAGTGCACCGCATGCCGCAACTGCGAGCAGGCCTGTGCGTTCGCCCATCTGCACGAGGGGAGGCCGACCCGCGCCCGAATCCGGGCCGACGCGGACCCGCAGCAGCGGGAAGGGAAGAACGTCCTGGTGGTGTGCTACCAGTGCGATGCCGCGGCCTGCGTCGCTGCCTGTCCGGCCAATGCCCTGTGGCGAGACATGAAGACGGGAGCCGTGTACCACGTGGAGAGTCGCTGTATCCGCTGCAGCTCCTGCGTGGCCGCGTGCCCGTTCGGCAACATGCGTTGGGAGCCGCTCAGGCAGTGGCCCTCGAAGTGCGACCTCTGCGGAGGCGATCCCGTGTGCACCCGCTTCTGCCCCACCGGTGCAATCCAGTACAAGTAGGCTGCACCCCCGCTGCAAGGCCCCGACTTCCCTTCCTGCGGTCTCTGCCGCGCGAAACCCATTCTCGTGACGATAACGGTGGATGAAGAGTCGGATTCCCCGACTCGACAGCAGGAGGAACAGATGGCCGACACGGAAGGAGTGATGCTGCCGCACGGAGGGTACCGACGCCTTCGAAGCTGGCGGAGCGCTGAGATCGTCTACGATGCGACGGTTGTCTTCTGTGACCGGTTCATCGAACGGGGGAGCCGAACCCGAGACCAGATGATCCAGGCGGCCCGCAGCGGGGTGCAGAACATCGCCGAAGGCAGCATGGCCGCGGCGACCTCCAAGAAGACCGAGATGAAGCTCACCTCGGTCGCCAGAAGCAGCCTGGAGGAGCTACTCGGGGACTACCGGGGCTATCTGCGGCAGCACGGCCTCAAGGAATGGGCGCGGGATTCCGACGCTGCGATCGAGGTCCGAGGGCGCTACCGGACAAACGTCGACGGAACGAAGGACCCGTATGGAGTCCGAACGGCAACTGCCGAGGTCGCTGCCAACACGATGATCTGCCTGGTCCAGCAGACCAGCTACCTGCTGGGGCGACAACTGGGGGCGCTGCAGAAGCAGTTCCTGGGACAAGGCGGATTCACTGAGCGGATGTACCAGATGCGCAAGGCACAGAAGGGCCAGGGGTGACGTCGGACGTGTCGGACGTGTCGGACGTGTCGGACGTGTCGGACGTGTCGGACGTGGCGGACGTGTCGGACGTGTCGGACGTGTCGGACGTGTCGGACGTGTGGGACGGTG
>VGRX01000591.1 GCA_016875215.1 Deltaproteobacteria bacterium | reverse complement strand
GGGGACTCGTGGCGGTCCAGGAGCCCGGAGGCCGCCAGGTAGGGGATGAGGTGGACGTGCATCTTCCACACGCCGAGCCGGACGTTGGAGCGCAGCGAGAACTCGGGAACCTCCACGTGCTGGAAGCCGAGGTCGATTCGGCCGAAGATGTCCCCGGCGAAGTCCGAGAAGACGGCAGTCTCCCAGCCGGCCTCGGCCAGCGTGTCCGCCAGCGAGACGCGGGGCCGCGAGAGCAGCGCCGGCGTCGGGAACATGTGGCGGATTCCGTGCTGTGCCGGCTCCTGGCCGGTCAGCATGGAGACCCACGCCGGAAAGGTGCGGGGGAAGGGGGAGGTCGCTCCGGAAAACGAAACCGATTCCCGCCGCAGGCGGGCGAGCCCGTCCCCTGCAGCCCCCTCCATGTAGTCCGGGCGCAGCGAGTCGAGCGCAAGAATCAGGACGTTGGGACGCTCGGAGCCGGAGCTGCCGTGCAGCCGGTATCGCAGGGAATCCGGCAGCGAGGTCCACTGCCATGCCACGAGGAACAGCGCCACGACGGAGAGCGCAACCGTCGGGAGCCTCGACTCCCGTCTCAGAGCCAGGAAGGAAAGGGCAGGGAACGAAAGGAACCAGAGCGAGCCGACCGCCTTGAGCAGCCACGGCGTCAGCAGCTCCGAGCCGATGTACTGGAACAGGAAGGGCAGGGCGCTTGCGTTGTAGAACTGGTCGATGAACAGGCGGGGATGGACCGCCATTCCGTACCAGAGGAACAGCGTGTGTGCCGCGGCCAGCGTCACGAGCAGGGCAAGCGTTGCCAGGCGCCTCGACATGCGGGGGCGAAACGCCCTCGATACCAGGAAGAGCCAGAGTCCTGCGGGCAGACCGATGAGCAGGCCGAAGCCCGCGTAGATGAGCAGGATCTTGATCTCCTGGAGGATGACCGTGTCCAGGAACATGGCCACGATGCGGTCCTGGATCTCCGCATTCTGCACCCCCATGTACTCGTAACCTCCGTACTGGAGGAGCGACAGGACGAACAGAAACGCGTAGAACGCAATCCCCAGAGCAATGCCGAGCACGACCATGAACCGCAGGGAGAGGGGGCGGGTCCCGCGGTCATCGTGCCGGGTGCTTCCGCCTGGGGTGGGCGGAACGCTGCCACCCGTTTCCGGCGGTGCGGGGGCGTAGCAGAGGGGCGGCGGGGGGGGGGGCGGGTTGCACCTGGCCGGCGTGTCGGGTGGAGGTGGAGTCTCTTCGGCCAAGGGCTGCCCTCAGTCCGCGTCCGGCAGGTCGAGGGAGCGCACCTCCCCGTCCGCGGCATAGCCGGTGCGGCCGTCGGACATCTGAAGCTTGAAGAATCCGTTCTCGTTGTGCAAGAGGATCCTGACCTCCAGTCCTTCGGGCAAAGGGCGGAACGGCGCATCTTGGGAGGGGGCGTCGAACAACCGGGCATCCTGGCTGGTGACGATGCCGAAGTGATAGGTGCTCTCCACCGCGGTTCGGCCGAAGTAGAGAACCGCGGCGGGGTCGGCCGGGGCCAGGACCGAAAGCAGCAGGATTCGGCCAAACGCAGCGGTCCGCGGGCTCCGGGCAAACGTCCAGAGGAACAGGGCCGCGAAGAACGAGACCGAGAGCACCAGGAACAGGACGAGGAGCAGTGTTCCATCCAGCAGCGTGAACAGAGCGTAGGCAATCCCGTGGCTCTCGTCGTATCGGAGGATCCCCTTCTCGATCTTCTTCTTGTGCCTGTCGAGCACCGCCTTGCGGGCCGCATCGAGGTTGCGTTCCGCCCGGGTTGCAACCTGCGTGTCCGATGCTCCGGATGCCAGGGCGAAGTACCAGATGGCCTCGCCCAGACGTCCCTCACGGTACCGGCACACGCCGAGATTGTAGACCAGTGGCGGTGACAAGCGGCCGAGCTGTTCCAGGAGGCTTTCGTAGGCCGGGCATGCCTCGTCGTGCCGGCCTGCGAACCAGGCCCCGTTCGCTGCGGCGAACTCGCTGCCCGGCTCTTCGGCCGTTGCCGGGAAGGCAGCAGACGTCGCTGCGAGGAAGGCCAGGGCGAGAAGGAGCCGGCTCATGGTTTCCTCCCCGCTGCCGGGTGCACCGTGCGGACCTGCTCCAGACGGTCGAGCAGCTCACGCGTGCGCTTCAGGGTGGACAGGACGTCCTCCTGCTGGAGCGCTGTCGGTGCGAAGCGGCCGAACTGGGCGCTTTCGAGCTCCTCTCGCGTCTGGCGGGCCAGTGATTGCGGAACCTGGAGCTTGACCAGGGCCGCTTCGATCTCGCTCAGCGTGGCCGATGCCGCCGAGATGCCGAACCGCCCTTCGAGAAAGAGCCCGAGGGCACGTGAGACGGTCCCGTAGAAGTCCGCGGTGTTGCCCCGTGCCGCCACCCCGGCAGCAGCGGCCAGCTCCCGCCGCGCGGCAGCGACCGCAGCCTTTGACTGTCGCCTTCCGTCATCCCGGCTGGCAAGCCGCAGCAGCCAGCTCGCGAGCAGCAGGAGAAGGTACACTGCCGCAATGCCGCCCGTCCCGGCAGCGACCCACAGCGTGGGCACGGCCGTCTGCCGGCGGCAGTCACCGTCGAGCGGTACATCGGAGAGGACCCCCTCGATATCGTCCTCGGACGGGAGAGCGGCCTCGGAGCCGTCCTCGTTGCGGGGGGGCTGGGCGAGCAGCCTGGGGAGCGGCAGCTCCGAGGTCAGGTAGCGCCCGGTGGCGGGGTCAAAGGAGACCAGCTTCAGCGGGGGGAGCGACAACGTCCCGACCTTCTTCACCCGGAACGGAATCTGCACCTTCAGGGTGCCGTGGATTTT
>VGRX01000590.1 GCA_016875215.1 Deltaproteobacteria bacterium | reverse complement strand
CCCGATTCGTTCCGGACAAAGGAGGTGCGGCTCTACGAGGACTACGCCCGCCACTTGGACGTCGGGGTGGAAGGGGAGACGTTGGTCCTGCAGAACCTCATCTATTCCCCGACCACCTATAGGTTGACAGCCGATTTCACCACCGGTGGCAGCCCGGCCTACTCCATGTCTCTCCCGACCATCCGGTACTCCGACTACTGATGCCAGGTGCCGCGGATTCGGAAGGTAGCGGCAACTCGTTCCGAGAAGTATCCCGACGCATCGCCCGACATGCTTCGTTCACGTCCGTCAATTCCGCGGGAACCCGCCGCTCAGCGACGTAAGCGGCCAGGAGGTTGCATCGAGGGGCCACAAGCACGTGACAATCGAGTTGCACGCTTCTCATACATCCTGCAGGTACCAGGTGGCGGCGCAGCCGGTCGGTTCGTCTCCGTGGACCATGGTTGCAACCAGGAAGGTCGGCCCTTTTCCCGAACCGCATACCAAGTGCCTGAGCGGCAGATCGCAACTGCCGTCGCATCCCACGGGTGGCGCCCGAGTGCAGATGCTGGATATCATTCTCCGCTCCATCGCCAGCGCCTCCAGGATGGGCTTGCGCTGGCCTCTTGCCTTGCCACACCTGTTCGGATGGGCTGCTCCGGTAGCGAATCGTTACCCGTTCAGAACCAACTGGATGAGTTGCTGAAGCGCCTCCTTCCCGACTTCCTGCACTATGTCCGAGCTAAGGAAGCGGACGATCGTTTCTGACCCCGAAATCCCACCGGCCTCGACTTCGCCAGACACCGCATCGTACGTAAGCGTGCCGCACTTGTCCTTCGGAACCCACCGGAACGAGAACTGGCGAACCGGCCGAAGCCACAGGTTGAGATGTGTCAGTTCGAGGGACTCCTCGCGGACAAGTCGTGCGCCCTTGGTAGGAGCGTTGCGCAGGAAGTCGGCAAGTTGGTCACGAATGAGGGCTGATGCGGTGACCCTTGGTGCAACCACTTCTGCGTCCGCAGGTCTGAATCTCTCTATCTGCTCTGCCGGTAGACGCTTGCATGGCAGGTCGAGGTACATGCGGTAGCGATCGTCATTCTGCCCAAGTCCGGAAACGCACTGGTCGGATTCGAAATTCTCGACGCAGTGCTCGACTGCATCAAATGAGAAGCCACCCGCCTTGACGTTGAACGACCTCTGCCCAATGGTCACCACTTGCACTTCCGGCCTGCGCTGGCATTCGATTGACGCATCCCGGTCGTAGTCGAACCGGCTGCACCACGCTATTCGCCAGAACGGTAGGTATAGCGATGCCGTCGATTCGAGGACAAACTCACTCACGGACGGCTTCCCAAAAAGAGAGAGTGCTCGGGCGAGAGCACCGAAGGCGACCATCCTTTTCTCCCATGCCAGGGCCCGTCCCTGCTCCAGCGAGAACTTTGCCTCAAGGATGCAGACATCCCTGTCCACGACATTGACCTTCATGATGCCTCCAGAGATGGCCAGCCAACTTCCACCCGACGGGGTACCCCCCATACGGCCCGTCTACTCCTTCCCGCCGAAGACTGTCAACAGGGATGAGGCATTGAGGGTGTGGACTGCAGATGTCGGGAAACCTGCCTCGGTTGGATAGGAGAGACGGAGGGGCGAATCGCTTGGCTTGCCCCGCGTCGGGCCGGCCCGACCGGCGCTTCGGACAGCAGGCTTGTCTGGAAACGGGCATTGTAGCCGGTAGCGGTGGGGGCATCTCGCAGGTATGGGCGGAGGTGTTTGCGCCTGAAGGGGGATGTTGGCAAAGAGGATCGCCCGGCCTAGTATCAGATCTCTCAGTAGTGATGCTAACGATCGAGGTGATTCAAATGGACTGCTCGCAAGGTAGTGCTCGGGACGTCAAGGGCCAGAATCGAGCGGGGGGTGATTCACCGTGAGACCTGCGGCCCACGCAGTGGTGGCCGGGAAAGTGCGGGAGCTACCATCCAGGCAGATGGTGCTGGACGCAGACCGGTCGAAACGGTACTCTGGTGCTTCGGGTGCCTGGGATTCCAGGGGACGATGTCAACCGATTTCCAGGCGGCCGGGCAGAAAGAACAGTTGGACACTACAGGGCAGCAGCTGCGGCAAGAAGGAAGTTGCAACCAGGGGGTGAGCCGGCGGTGAGTCGGCGATGGCGAAGTGGTGCCGATCTGGGTCACGCCTGCTACGGCCGTGCATTCAAAGCAGGCGAGTGTCTGGAGTCGGTGCGGGCCCGGGGAGGAGCATGCAGCGAGGGTCGATTCGCCCAACAGCTTCCTCATCGGCCGGGTCCTCCAAGTGCATTGGGGAGGCAAAGGCAACATGACGCAGAATGTCGAGCGGATCGTGCAGTTCCTTGTCTGCCCGCAGAATGACTTCATGGCGCGACCGGGGGAGCCCGGATATCCCGAGCGGGTCAGCATGCTCCATGTTGGGAGTGATGCCGTACTGAAGCTCCGCGGTGACGGCAGGCCTGGCAGCAGAGACCCTTTCGTGGAAACCATGCATCGTTTCTTCCGAGACGGCGACCCCGGGACGTCGAGACTCCAAGTCGTGATTGACGAGGACTGGCATCCCCGCCATTGCGAGGAGTTTTCGACTTTCGGCGAGCACTGCGTCCGGGGCAGCCCTGGAGCAGAGCTCCCGGGGGGGGCGCAGGACAACCGCTATCACCATCGCTGCCACGTGATTCGCGCCAACTCGATTTGCATCGCAAGCGATCACCACTATGCCGGCGTGCTGCAGAAGGCATGCGGAAACGTCCGGAGCGAGAGTATCCGGGTAGGCGTGTTCGGCGTCTGGACACAAAA
>VGRX01000589.1 GCA_016875215.1 Deltaproteobacteria bacterium | reverse complement strand
CCCCGAGGATGGCGGCCACGATCCAGAACAGGACGTCCCAGAACGTGACCTTCTCCTTCTTCTTGCTCTTGCCGGCCCCGACCAGGTTCTTCATCCCGCCCCTCATGGAGGTGAAGATGCCTCCTGAGCTGCGTGACGGGGGATGCTTGGATTGCCTTCCTTTCGCCATGCGGACCTCTTCCGGCTGCGACCACTCCGTTCAGTCTGCTCCGGTTCGATGGGAATGTGAAGGGAAAAGCCGATACCGACCCCGACGACGGGAGAGGGACTACAGGTCCTTCCACAGGTAGATGCCCTCCGGGTTGGGCTGGAAGTCGGGGAGGAGCGACTTGCGGACCAGGTAGACCTGAGTGGAGGAGTAGACCGGGGTCGCGGGGAGGTGCTCGCAGAGCAGCGAATGGGCCACGTCCATGGCCTCCTTGCGGCGCTCGGGGTCGCCTTCGGCCCGGGCCCGGGCCACGGCGCCGTCGTACTCCGGCATCGAGAAGCCCGAGTAGTTGTTGGGATGACCGGTGGTGAAGTTCTCCAGGAAGTCGAGGGGATCGGGGCCACCGCTCAAGGAGAGGCGGGCCACGGCGAAGTCCCCCTGCCGCAGAGAGCTGATGAAGGTCTGCCACTCGAGAAGCCGGACGGCCAAGTGGATCCCGAGTCGTTCCCGAAGTGTGTGCTGCGTGGTCTCGAGCATCGCCTTGAGCGTCTCGGACGAGTTGCAGGAAAGCTCGAGACCGGAGGCCGCCTGGCGCACCGGTTCGGGGAGGAGGAACGCGTCGGGCAGGCGTGGGCGGGGGCACTGGTGGGGTCGGTAGCCGATCGCACTCTCATAGAGCGGTGGAATGAAGGACCAGGCCTCGTCCTGTCCGGCCCCCAGGACATCCTCGACGATTCTGCGGCGGTCGATGGCCGCGTGCAGGGCCAGTCGGACCGCCCGGTTGTCGAGCGGGGGACGGTGCAGGTTGAAGATGAAATAGGAAACCGAGCGCATGGGGAAGAACACCAGCTCCTCCCCCAGCCTGCCCCGCAGCTCGGAGATCCGGGAGATGGGGACGAGGCCGTAGACCAGGTCGACCCGCCCGCTGCTGAACCAGTTGAGCCCGGTCTCCTCGCTCTCCGAGAACAGGATCTCGACCCGGGGCCGTCTCAGCCTGGAGGCATCGGGGTGGTGCGGGTTCGGGACCAGGACCATGCGCTGCCTTCTGTCCCACGACTCGAGCCGATACGCGCCGCAGGAGACCGGGTGGGGCATGGAGTACAGGTCTTTGCCCGGATCGCCGAAGGCGTGGCGGGGAAGCGGTGCGAAGCGGGGAGACGCCAACAGCTCCGGAAAGAACGGTTGCGGATGCTCCAGGGTGACGACCAGCGTCCGGTCGTCCGGCGCCTCGATCGCAGGCCTTCCCCCCTTGCCTGCCGCGAAGTCCCTTGCCCCCTGGATCAGGAACAGGGCGTCCGCACCGGCCGCGGCCGTGGCCGGGTCCAGCAGCCGCATCCAGGCGAACACGAAGTCTCCGGCCACGATCCCGGTCCCGTCGCTGTACTTGGCCGAAGTGTCGATCTCGAACATCCATCGGATCATGTCCGGGCTCGCCTCGTGGCGCCGGGCGAGCCTGGGCACGACCTCGGCCCGTTCCCGGGACCAGGTGAACAGACCTTCGTGGACGTTGGACGCAATCTCGAAGTCCTGGCCTGCCACGAAGAACGCCGGGTCTATGCTGGTGGGCTCCCGGCTGGCGATGGTCAGCGTCCCCCCGCCTTCCGGCTGGGTCGGCTCCTCGTTCCGTCGGCAGGCAACCGGCAGGAGCAGGGCCGAGAGAAGGAGCACGCAAGCGAGGCCGCCCAGGCCGATGGGGCTCGGCCTTGGGCCATTGCAGACAGCACATTGCAGATTGCAGATGGCAGAGCGAACGGCCAAGCCTCTTGCCGAACGTGGCACGGCATCACCGCCGGAGCCGAGGCCGGAGCCGCTCCAGGCTCTTGCGGGCGATGAGGAGAAGGAACTGCGCCGCATCCCGGAAGGGACGATAGTGGCTCTTCTCCTCTCCGTAGATGCATGAGATCGGGATCTCCCGGTAGGTCAGCCCGTCCCTCACCGCGTCGATGATCATCTCGGACTCGAAGTCGAAGCCGACGCCGCCGTGCGTCCTCAGCCGTTCCAGCATCCGTCGGGAGAAGAGGCGGTATCCCGACTGGCTGTCGGTCACCCGGGTCCCGGCCACGAGCGAGACCATCAGCGAGCTCGACCGGTTGGCGATCTTCCGTACCAGGGGCATGGACGCGTTGTCCGCCATGCGGGTCCCGACGATCAGGTCTGCGCCGGTATTCTCGAAGCACTCCTGGAATCGAGCCAGCTCCTCGGGCAGATGCTGTCCGTCGGCATCGAGGAAGATGGCGGCATCGTAGCCGCGGGCGAGCACCCAGGCTGCAGCGGTGCGGATGGCGACCCCCTTGCCCTGGTTCCTGGAGTGCCGTTCGACCTGGGCGCCGGCCTGCTCGGCCAGCCGGGCGGTCGCGTCCGCGGATCCGTCGTCCACGACCACCACGTCCATGCCGGATCGGAGCGACCGGGTGACCACATCGGCGATGCTGCGTTCCTCGTTGAATGCGGGGATCACGATACAGACGGACACGTCCGTGGCCTCACTACGCGGTGGGTCGAAGCACCCAGTATTTCATGATCGTGTAGTTGAACAGGAACACCGTGCACTCGGCCACGACCTTTCCCCCCATCGGGCCCAGGCGCACGAACTCGACGAAGGCGAAGACCAGCGCCGACGAGAGCAGGAACGAGATGCCGTAGAGGAGGCCCCC
>VGRX01000588.1 GCA_016875215.1 Deltaproteobacteria bacterium | reverse complement strand
ACCGAGGCGGAGTGGGAGTACGCGGCTCGCGGGGGCACGACAACGAAGTACTACTGCGGCGACGACAGCAGTTGCCTTGACGACATTGCGTGGTACCATTCGAACTCGGGCTACGACAAGCACGATGTGAAGGGGAAGGATCCCAACGCTTACGGGCTCTATGACATGCTTGGGAATGTGTTTGAGTGGGTTGAGGACTGCCGGACCTGGAGCTATGATGGCGCTCCGTCAACGGGCTATCCTGGTTGGACCTCTGGTTGCAGCGGCTTCGCCCGGGTCGCACGAGGTGGCCACTTCAGCGACACCGGCGCGTACTACCTGCGGGCTTCGAGTCGCGTCGGCTACGACCCCTCGTACGAGGACGACGGCCTCGGAGTCCGATGCGCCAGGTCGACGGGCCGGTGAGTTACGACAGGTGTTATTTCTACTGAGCTACTCTTGTGCGCCACGACGGCGCAGACTTTCTGGAGGAAGGTATGGAGAAATCTAAACGGGCACGAAGGCGAAAGCCGGCTACAGCCAAGATGGACCTGAAGCCGCCTTGAGGAGGTCTGATGCCTTGCCGTGCAGGAGATGAGGGTAGGCCCCTCGGACTCGGGTTGCAGGACCGGGGTCCAAACCACCGGAAGCTGCTGCGGCACAATGGCCGTAGTGGTGAGCGTTTCGGGAAAAGGCGCGGCTATGACTGCGTCAGGTGAGTACTGGAAAGACGAATACAAGTGAACCGTTGATCAGGTGTCGAAAGCACAAAGACGTCATCAAAACCACGCATCAAAAGTGTGCGTGGGAGAAGCTCGGAAGGTGCCTGCTGACTGTCCGAGCGGTGACCGGCATGGAGACGGCGTGATTCCAGTACAGGCTCTTGTGCGGAACGTGGGAACCTGTCGCCTCGATGTGAAGGGAGAAGTCACAAGCGGAAGAACCGTGAGGACGAGAGTACCGATGCGAGGCTCAGGGACGGATGGACTCGTAGTAGCGATGAAGCCTGGTAATGCGGGTGGAGCGAAGGGGTCCAACTTTCCAGCCGATGCTGTCGGCCAACCAGGAATGGGAGGAGCCGATGGTTGAGGCGAAGTCGTATGCGATTCCCAAAGAGATGGTGAGGGAAGCGTATCGCCGGGTGAAGGCGAACCGTGGAGCAGAAGGGGTGGACGGACAGAGTCTGGCGGCCTTCGAGGAGGATCTTGAGGGGAACCTCTACAAGATCTGGAATCGCATGTCCTCGGGCTCCTACCTCCCGCCGGCTGTGCGGCTCGTCGAGATTCCCAAGAGAAGCGGCGGCATCCGTCAACTCGGCATTCCGACGGTGGCAGACCGGGTTGCCCAAACGGTAGTGAAGATGGAACTGGAGCCGGTGCTGGAGCCGGTATTCCACCCCGATTCCTATGGCTACCGTCCTGGCCGCTCGGCGCTGGATGCGGTAGGAGTGGCGAGGAAGCGATGCTGGACCAGTGATTGGGTGATCGACTTGGATATCAAGGCGTTCTTTGATTCCATTCCGCATGACCTGATCGAGAAGGCCGTGGCGCACCACACTGACAACCGCTGGATCCGGCTGTATGTAGGACGCTGGCTTCGCGTCCCGCTGGAGAGAGAGGATGGCAGGCATGAGGAGAGAACGAAAGGCACGCCGCAGGGCGGGGTCATCAGTCCTCTCCTGGCCAACCTGTTTCTTCACTATGCCTTCGATGGCTGGATGGCCCGGAAGTATCCCGGCCTCCAGTTCGAGCGCTATGCGGACGACGCCATCGTGCACTGCGGAAGCCTGGCACAGGCGGAGAGGGTGTTGGAGGCCATTCGCTGCCGATTGCTTGAGTGCGGATTGGAGCTTCATCCAGAGAAGACTCGAATCGTGTACTGCAAGGACAGCAATCGGCATCAGGAGTACGAACGGAACAGGTTCGACTTCCTGGGATTCGCCTTTCGGCCGCGTTGGGCGAAAGACCGATGGGGGAGGTTCTTTGTGAGCTTCCTGCCGGCGATCAGCGACCAAGCCGCCAAGCACATCCGACAGACCATCAGGGAATGGCGGATGGCCACTGCCAGGGGTAACCAAACCCTGGCCGACCTGGCTCGACTGACCGATGCCACGGTCCGCGGGTGGATGGACTACTACGGGCGATTCTATCGCTGGAAGTGTGTTCAGGTGCTACGCCATCTCAACGAGGCTCTGGCAAAGTGGGCGCGATGGAAATTCAAGGGGCTGCGAGGCCACCGGAGAAAGTCCGTCCACTGGCTGGGGCGAGTTGCACAGCGGGAACCGAACTTGTTCGCCCTGTGGCAACTTGGGATTCGCCCTGCGACTGGGAAGTAAGAGCCGGATGATGCGAGAGTGTCAAGTCCGGTTCTGTGAGGGCCTGGGGGTGAAACTCCCCCGGGCTACTCGACCCACTTTTCTACTTGCGTCTTTGTTTTTTCAGAGTGGGCGTGTGGCATTGCAGTGGTGGTTCGTATGAGGGCCGCCGGTGACACGCCGGTGCGAAGCGACCAGGCGTGAGGTCACCGGGCGGCCCGGGCGTTGCGGGGGTGATCCGGACGGTGTGAAGGCGATGCAGGATGAAACCGGGATGGCCGCCAGGGGGGTCCAGGGGGGACGGGTCCCCCCTGGTCGCGCGTTCTGGCCAGTTCTCCAGGGTCTGTCCCAGGTCCTTGCCCCAACCCAGCGGCGGCCGCAATCGGAGGCGCCGGCCGGCCTGCCACGCCGTAGCCTTGGCGAAGGCGGGTGAGGCCGCGCCTGCCGTTGGCTCCGTACTTCACGCTCGCCCCAACCCTGCGGTGGTCCTTTCCTCGTGGCCAGTGACAGCCCGT
>VGRX01000587.1 GCA_016875215.1 Deltaproteobacteria bacterium | reverse complement strand
CCCCGGTAAAGATCGGTCCCGAGGGGGGGACGGTCTTCCTGGGCGCGCTCCGGATCGAGATCCCGCCGGGGGCGTTCCTCGAACCCGCCACGGTCAGCATCCAGTTCGTCGCCAACCCTCCCGAGGGAAACTCCGGACCGGCCTACCAGGTCGATGCCGGCGGTGCGGAGCTGCTGCTTCCGGCAGCGCTCTTCTACACGGTCGATGCGGGCGATCTGCCGGGCGAAACCACGGTCAGCGATCTGCGGCTGGCGTGGGTCGAGGACGGTGCCTGGAAGGAGCTTCCCGGTTGCCACGTGGATGAGACAGCCGGCGTGGTGCAGGGCCAGACGATGCACTTCAGCATCTGGGGCGTGATTCCGCCGCTGCCGCCGATCCCCTGCTCCGTAGCGGCCGATTGCCCGGAAATGGAGTGCATGGTCGCAAGCTGCGAGAAGGGCGGGTGCAAGTACTCCGCGGATCCCGCGTGCGAGACGGACGTCCCCGACATCCAGGACCTGGACGGAGCAACGGACGTCTCCGACGGCCAGGACCAGGAAGACGCCATGGATGTCCCCGACCTGCAGGACCAGGACGGCGTGACGGATGTCCCCGACATGGAGGACCAGGACGGCGTGACGGATGTCCCCGACCTGGAGGACCAGGACGAAGCGGAAGGGTCCGAAGACGTCTGCGTCCCCGACTGCGAGGGGAAGCAGTGCGGCGACGACGGCTGCGGCGGAAGCTGCGGGGCCTGCTGGGACGGTCCATGCGAGGGCACGTGTGCCGACGGCGTCTGCTCTTTCCTGCCTCAGGTCCCCGAAGTCTGCGATGGGCTGGACAACGATTGCGACGGCCTGACCGACGAGGATCTGACCGACCCGGGCCCGAGCGGGGCCGACTGCAAGAGCATGGGGGTATGCTCGCAGAACGTCTACGCCGAGTGCCAGGAGGGGCCGCCTCCGCACTGGGCCTGCCACTACGATGCGGTGAAAGGCTATGACGGCGACGACGAGAAGAGCTGCGACGGCCTGGACAACGACTGCGACGGCCTGACCGACGAAGATCTGGACGCGAAGAAGACATGGAAGGAAACCGGCGCGTGCAAGACCGTCGGCGTCTGCAGCTCGCCCTACCTCCTGGCGACGTGCAAGGGAGCGTTCGGCTGGGAGTGCTTCTATTCGCAGCTTGCTGCGTGGGGGTGGGAAGCGGACGAGAAGAGCTGCGACGACCTGGACAACGACTGCGACGGCGCCACGGACGAGCTGGCCTGCAAGTACTGCGAGCCGTGCAACGACTTGACCAACTGCCAGTCCGGCGCATGCCTGGAGACGCCGCTGGGGGACAAGTACTGCTCCCAGGGCAAGAACTACTGCGTATACGTGGACCCGAACGACGGGCAGTGTGCGACAGTGCCGGCCAAGACGGGCAAGGGGTGCAAGGACGCGACCCAGCCCTGCCTGTGCGGCGGCGGTGAAGGGGGAGCCGACGCGTTCTGGTTCTGTGACGGCGTGCCGGCCTGCTCGGGGGCCACTCCGGTATGCTACAAGGGAGAATGCAAGACCTGCATCCCGGACCATAAGAAATGCGACGGCAACGTCATTCTCCAGTGCTCGATCGACGGCAACACGTGGAAGACTTACGGCGTGTGCGGCGGCTCCCAGATCTGCCTGTATGACGGCAAGTGCGTCATCAACGACGAGTTCAAGGTGAACTTCAAGGCCGTGGCGACGCTTCCCGGCGACTACAACCCCAAGGTGGCCGGCCTGGCCGGTGGCGGCTTCGTAGTGGTGTACCATGCGGACAAGCCGACCGGCGGAGCGCTGACCGACGTGATGGCGCGGCTGTACTACTACGAGGGCAAGCCGATGAGCCCGGAGTTCATCGTGAATCTGGCCGGCGTGGCGGGATACCAGGAGAACCCGGACGTGGCCTCGTTCCCCAACGCGGACGGCGGGTTCGTGGTGGTGTGGGAATCCTCGGTGGACGACGGGGACGGTTGGGGCATCGTGGGGCAGCGATTCACGAACGACGGCTTCAAGCAGTGGGAGAAGTTCGTCGTCAACGCCAATGTGGCCGGGGACCAGCGCATGGCCGAGGTCGCCACGTTCTACGACGGCAGCTTCCTGGTTGCGTGGGAGCACAACTTCGCGGGCGGCGATTCGCCCGACATCCGTGCCCAGCTCTTCGACGGCAACGCGGAGAAAGTGGGTCCGGAGGAGACCCTCAACTCGTACCTGAACAGCCAGCAGCGCACCCCGGTCGTTGCCGCGTTGGACAAGGACGGGTGGGTGGCGGCCTGGGCATCGCTGGGCCAGGTGGACAACAACGACGTCATTGCGCGGAAGTACAGCTTGACCCTGGTGGAGCCCAGCTTTGAAATGCTGGTCAACTTCCACAACATTTCCTCGCAGAAGCGACCGGCCGTCGGCGGCCTCCTCGACCCGAATCCGGGGGAGTTCGCCGTCGCCTGGGAAAGCTACGGACAGGATACCCCCACGTCCCAGGGCGTGTTCGCCCAGGTCTTCACCAAGGAGGGCCAGGCCAAGCAGCCGATGGACATCCCGTGCAACACGAAGTTCGTTGCGGGGAACCAGAAGGACCCGGAGCTGGCCGTGCTCGAGAACAGCTCGTTCGTGGTGGTCTGGGAATCCTCGGATGTCGTTCCGGACGGAGATGGCGACGCGGTGATGGCCAAGGTGTTCGACAAGTCGGGCAACGCCCTGATCACAGACGAGCTCCTGGTGAACCAGACCACGGCCGGCAGTCAGAACAACCCGGCCGTGGCCACGCTCGAGGAAGGCGCCTACGTGGTCGTCTGGACCAAAAA
>VGRX01000586.1 GCA_016875215.1 Deltaproteobacteria bacterium | reverse complement strand
GGGGGGGGAGAGACCGAACCTCTCACTCGAGTTCTGTGCCGGCTGCCATGACAGCAAGATGGCGTGGCAGCTCAGGAGTCGACATGCCAGGGGAGGCATTCCATTCCCGCACGCGAAGCATGCCGCCGCCGTCGAATGCCTGGAGTGCCATGCAGGGACCGCTTCCGACGCAGCCGGGGATGGAAAGCCGTTCCTCACGTTCGACAGGTGCATCGCGTGTCATGACCGCAACGGGATCGAGATCGCGGGGGGAAACTGTGCGGCTTGCCACGCGAAGGACATGCGGCGTACCTCACCTGCCGACCACGATGCAGCGTGGACGTTCCAGCACGGCCCAGCTGCCGGATGGCGGGTGTTCGACCGGCACGGCAAGGACTGTTCGACCTGCCACCGATCCGATGCCTGTGTCTCCTGCCACGCCAAGGTGCGACCGCGCACGCACACGTCCCTGTGGCGCCTGCGCACCCACGGATTTGCAGCTTCGTACGACGAGGAGAGCTGTCGCACCTGCCACGAGCAGAGCGCCTGCGTCCGCTGCCACAAGGAGACCGAGCCGATGTCGCACCGTGGCGCCTGGAAGAAGCTCCACGGGACCGCTGCGGGCGGCCAGTCCGCTCAGCACTGTGCGGTCTGTCATGGTTCCAACGATTGTGCGTCGTGCCACCGATGAGACAGCGGCCAGGGTCCGGCGCTCAGGGGCTTGGGGCTGGAGGGATGAAGCTCAGTCCTCGGGGCAGGAATCCTTGCCCTGCATGTTGACTTCGCCGTTGATGTGGTAGGGGGCGCCTTCGGCGCGAATCTGGCCGTCCGGGCCAGCGACGCAGCCGTGGCACATGGAGCAATCGGACATCTTGGGGTGGTCCTCCGTCGGCGGTAGGCCGTGGCAGGTACCGCACGCCGCCTGAGTTCCGTCCACCTGGGTCCAGTTGGGCTGGACCTGGGTCCCGCCGCTGAGCCTGCCGCCGTGGCAGTAGACCGCCGAGCAGGAGGTTCCGTTGAAGACCGGCTGGCCCTCTTCGCCGGTGGCCAGAACGCCGAATTCCACCTCCGCCTTTCCACTCATGTGAGCGGGCGAGAGGGCGTCGGTGGGCACCGCGTGGCAGTCAGAGCAGGAGATCGCTGCATGCCAGTCGGAACTCGAGAGGTGTGCGCTGTGTGCACCGACTCCCGTCAGAGCAGTTGCGGTTCCCCCGGAGATCGACTCCGGCGGGGCGCCGGTCTGGTTGTCCGTGCCGCCGTGACAGAAGGTGCAGCTCTTGCGGAAGCCGGGATGGCATTTCTCGCACGATGTGCCGGAGATTCCGCCGTCGAGGCCCGCTCCGTGGCACGAGGAACAGGCCGCCGTTCCCCCTGCCAGGAAATCCTGGCCGTGCTCGGCCGGTGAAGCATAGCCCTCCAGGTGGGGGCCGTTGGCAGCAGCCTGGACAGAACCGTCGATGTGCAGCCCGCCCTCCAAAGCGATCGTGCCATCCTGAGCAACCGTTCCCGAGTGGCACAGCCGGCAGGACGGCGACTGCGGATGCGGTGACGGAGGCGGGAATCCGTGACATGCATCGCAACCGGCAGGGGAGGGGTGCTTGCTGCCCTCGAACGCCACCAATCCGTTGGCATCGGCGTACGCGGAATGGCACTTGGAGCAATCGGTGTCCCGCGGGTGCGCCTTGGGCGGGTCGCCGCCCATCTCGGGCGGATTGCCGTGGCAAGCGTCGCAGCCCGTACGCCAGGCCGGGGCGGTAAGACGTCCACCTGCGAGGCTGCCGCCATGGCAGTAGGTGTTGAAGCACTTCCCCAAGACCGGATCGAACGACGGCTTCACCCCCCCCGCAGTCGCAAGCAAACCGAACGTGATCTCCGCCGGTCCGCCGTTGAGGTGCCCCGGGTCGTCGACCTTGGAAGGCACGACGTGGCACTCGCTGCAGAGCACGGCTGTACGGACCTTCCCCCCGCTCAGATGTGCCTGGTGCACGCCGACCGCCGGGTCACCCGTCAAGGTCTGGCCGGTGAGCGAGGCCGGAGGCGCGGAATTGCCGAGAGTACCGTGGCACTCGCCACAGTCGACCGTGCCGTCAGGAAGTCCCGAGCTCAGCGAGCTCCCATCGCAGGCCGGAGGAACGACGAGGCACGAAAGGGCCGCTGCGGCAGCCATCCCGCGCAGAACGGAGCGTAGCCCTCCGGATGAAACGGAAAGACCGACCGGAGCGAGAATTCGACGTGCATCGCAGGCCATCATGCCCCCTCGTTTGCCAGCAAACAAGACCTGTCGTGATTGTAGCCGGGCCGTTGTGATTGTAAAGCTCAGCCGTCGCGCGGCCGCATCACTCCATGGTGTACGCGTGCAACGCCTGCTGTGCGGAAGGGAGGTAGTTCACGCCCAGGTAGGTGAACATCACGGCGAGGAAGCCGATGATCGACAGCCATGCCAGGCCCCGGGGGCCCAGCCGCTTCGTCAGGCGGAAATGGAGGTACGCGGTGTAGACCAGCCAGGTGATGAGGGCCCAGTTCTCCTTGGGATCCCATGACCACCAGTCTCCCCAGGCGAACTTGGCCCACAGCGCTCCAAGGATGAGGCCGGCAGACAGCATTCCGTAGCCGAACACGACGATCCGGTAGGTGAACTGGTCCAGATCGAGATCGACCGTGCCGAAGATCTGTGCGGAAGGAAGCTTCCTCTCCACGGGGAACACCAGGTAGAGGACGGAAGCGACGAAAGACACGAACAGTGCCGAGTAGCCCAGGAAGTAGACCACCACGTGCGGAACGAACCAGGCGCTCTGAAGCGCGGGGGGCAGCACCACGGCTTCCGAGTCCCTCTTCATGAACCCGT
>VGRX01000585.1 GCA_016875215.1 Deltaproteobacteria bacterium | reverse complement strand
GTCGGGAGAAGGAGCGCGAGCTCCTCCCCGCCGAAGCGGGCCACGGTATCGACCTTGCGGAGCTGTCCCTGCACGAGCCGGGCCGTGTGGCGGAGCACCTGGTCGCCGAGGAGGTGACCATGCTCGTCGTTGAAACGCTTGAAGTGGTCGACGTCGATCATGATGCAGGAGAGCACGGTGTTGAACCGGTCGGACCGCTCCCATTCCATCTCGAGCCGGGTCTCGAGCATCCGGCGGTTGAACAGTCCGGTCAGCTCGTCGTGCGTGGCCAGCTCCCGGGTCTTCTGGTAGAGCAAGGCGTTCCCGATGCCTACGGCGAGCTGGTTCGCGATGATGTGGAACAGGCCGATGTCCTCGAAAGAGAAGCCATCGCGACGCCGACGGTTGAGCATCATGACCCCCACGGCGATCTCGCCGGTCATGAGCGGGAGCACGAGGGCGGAGCCCATGAGGCGGAGCTTGCCGCGGAAGTGGAGGAACCGGGGCTCGTTGTCCAGGTCGCGGATGTACATCATCGCCTTCTTCTCGAAGACGGTTCCGGAGATCCCCTCCCCCGGGTAGAAACGCATTCCCTCGACCCGCCCGGCAGCATCCTGGAATCCGGTGGTGGCCTTGATGACGAGTGAGCGGGAATTCTCGTCGTGCACCATCACGCAGAAGCGGTCGACCTCGAGCACTTTGGCCCCGGCCTGGCAGAAGTTCGTGAGCATGCTGTCCAGCTCGATGGAGGAGCTGAGCGTGCGGCTCGTCGAGAAGAGAAGGCTGAGCTCCTTGAGACGGCTCTCGAGCTGGAGATTGGTGGCCTCCAGCAGGCGCCCCTTCTCGGTGAGCTGCTCCTTGAGGCGGAGCTCCTTCTGGGTCCATTGGAGCTCGCGGTCGGTGTCGATCACGTTGACGGACAGGTCGGTGAGCTTCTGGAGGAGGCGGTTGAGCTGCTCGCCGAGTGCGCCCACCTCGTCGTCTCCGGTCTCGCAGCGGATGACGTAGTTTCCCCCCTCGACCCGGTGGAGAGTCCGGGCGAGGCGGCGGACACGGGAACCCAGGTAGGTTCTGAGGATCAGGGCTGCCGCTCCGGTCGTTGCCAGGCCGACGAGGAGCACGCAGAGCGGCACGAGGGCGGGATTCAATGCGGGGACGAGCAGGGACGCGGTGGTGGCCACCAGGAATCCGAGCGCCACAGCGCACACCACCAGCACGGAGATGTTGTTGCGGGGTTTTCGTGGTGCCAGGGCCATGCGTCGTCGCGTCCTGTCTTCCTTGGACCCATGCTATGTCACGCCAAGGCGAAGTGCAAGCGTCAATCACCCCCTGGCCACCATCTCGGGCCCCTGGGCGGCTTGCGCTGCCAGGTCGGGGGGATGCGAAGAGCGTCGGCGCAGCCCTGCTACTTGTCCGAGTCCTTGAGCGCGATCTGCGCCGCCGCGAGCCGGGCGACGGGGACGCGGGGGGGAGAGCAGGAAACATAGTGGAGGCCGATCTGGTGGCAGAAGTGGACAGAGGCCGGATCACCGCCGTGCTCGCCGCAGATGCCGAGCTTGATGTCGGGCCGGGTGGAGCGTCCCTTCTCGACCGCAATGCGCATCAGGGCCCCCACGCCGTCGGTATCCAGCGTCTCGAACGGGTTGGAGGGCAGGATTCCGTGCTCCTGGTAGAAGCCGAGGAAGCTGCCGGCATCGTCGCGCGAGAGGCCGAAGGTAGTCTGGGTGAGGTCGTTGGTCCCGAAGGAGAAGAACTGGGCCACGCCTGCGATCCGGTCCGCAGTGACTGCGGCCCGGGGCAGCTCGATCATGGTACCGACGAGGTAGTCGATGCGGAGGCCGCGCTCCTGGAAGACCTTGTCTGCGGTCTCTTCGACGAGCTTGCGTTGCGCATCGAGCTCGTGGACGTGGCCGACGAGCGGGATCATGATCTCAGGGGCGACCTTGGTTCCTTCCTGGTGCACCTCGACGGCTGCCTCGATGATGGCACGGGCCTGCATGGCCGTGATCTCGGGGTAGACGATGCCGAGACGACAGCCTCGGTGGCCGAGCATCGGGTTGGATTCGGAGAGGGCCTTGACCTTCAGATGCACGCGTTCGGGCGTCATGCCCAGGTCTTTTGCCAGCCCGGCGATCTGCTCTTCCTCGTGCGGGAGGAACTCATGGAGCGGCGGGTCGAGGGTACGGATCGTGACGGGATAGCCCTTCATCTCCCGGAAGATCCCCTTGAAGTCCTCGCGCTGCATGGGGAGGAGCTTGTCGAGTGCGGCCTGGCGCTCCTCGAGCGTGTCGGCGAGGATCATCTGGCGAACGGCGCGGATGCGGTCGCCGGAGAAGAACATGTGCTCGGTGCGGCAAAGGCCGATTCCGACGGCGCCGTTGAGGATTGCGGCCCTCGCGTGGTCGGGCTCGTCCGCGTTCGCCCGGACGCCGAGCCGCTTGAACAGGTCGGCCCAGGCCATCAGCTTGCCATAGTGGTAGTAGATGTCGGTGTTGTCACGGGGTGCGCGGCCGGTTGCCACGGCGTCGAGGACCTCGGATTCGACTGTCTTGATCCTGCCTTCGAGGATCTGCCCGGTGAAGCCGTCGAGGGAGATCCAGTCCCCGTCCTTCACGACGTGGCCGTTGACGGAGAGGGTCCGGGTATCGTAGTCGATGTCGAGCTCGGCGCAGCCGACGACGCATACCTTTCCCATCTGCCGGCCGACCAGGGCGGCATGGGAGGTCATACCGCCTCGTGCGGTGAGGATGCCGACTGCGGAGCGCATGCCCTTGATGTCCTCGGGGGAGGTCTCGTGGCGGACGAGGATGATGGGCTGCTTCCATTCCTTGCTCTTCTTCTCCGCGTCCTGGCCCCC
>VGRX01000584.1 GCA_016875215.1 Deltaproteobacteria bacterium | reverse complement strand
GGCCTGTGAGGGCAATGACGACGTGCGGGTAGATGTCACCGTGGATGTTTTCAAACGCCATCATCTCGTCCGGACCGATATGAAGACGGGCCGGTACCCAGGGGCCGCCTGCATGAGCCTCCCGGACTTGCTGCTCAGACTCGGGCGATAGCCTGAAGTGATATCCGTCCTTATCGAAAAGCATGAGAATCCTAAGCGGTTTCCGCTCCGTCACCGGCACCCGCCGTTCAGATCCAAGTAGGTCCATGACCCTGATTCTGAGTTCGTCGTACTCATCCAGAGCCTGATCCCAAAGGCCCATGACAGCACCGAACCGGTATCCCACTTCGCCATGAGAGCCGCTCACGGGGCTTTCAAACCCGTACGGTTTGGCGTGGGCCGTCTCGATAAGGCGTCTGAGTTCATCGAGAGCTGTTTCAACCGCAGAAACGGTGGTTCGCTCTGGCGCTGCAACGTCGAGGTAGGACAACACACTATTCCCCCCCGGCGCCAAGTCGCACCTCTGAGCAACCGTGCGGCCGATCACCCCTTCCGCCACTGCGAGAATCGAAGGGGGGGACCACCCCAGACGGGACCATTCGTCACTGGTGTGCTCATGCAGGAACGCGTTGATTCCGACGGCCCCCTGGCTGGACTTGACCCGATGAGCGGTGATGTACATCAGGCGACCTCCCTATAGAGCCGAGGCAGAGTACCAGCGGACTGGATTGTGTCCACGTCCACCATGCGCTTGGCCATCGGCGCGTGGCCCGGCACAACGCCCTCAATTCCACTGGCCGCCAACTTCCTTGCGAGTGCCCGCTGAATATCGGTCATCTCCCACCAAACGTCATCCATCTTGTCGAGCAGAGCGTCCTCTTCGGGGGAGTCGGCGTCCTGGTTGACCCACTGCAGCCTCAGGAGTTCTCTTACCATGTCGAGGTATCGTCCTAGAGCCGAGTTCATTGGGCCCCCCCCAGGGCAGTGAGCAGTAGCCAATTCCCCTGCGTGCTCGACAAGGCTGCCTCGTATTGTTCGAACGGCATCGCCTCCGCAGGCTCAACGAACGCATGCGTCAACTGTTCGATCCGCTCCGTCAGGTCTCCGGGCAACAAGTCAGCGCACAGCGAGAAGAGAGGATCCTTGCCGTATCCCTTCAGCCATCGCGGCTTGCGGTGAGCCGGAAGGCCATGCGGGTCGTTTACAAAGACGGACATCCCACCGGTGTCAGGCAGGACTGAACCATCGGCCGTTCTCCGAATGTCGGGCTTCGCCCCGTCAATGACCACTCCCAGGGATCTGCGGCTTCGGCCGATCTCGGGACGGACTCCGTCCTGGGTCCTCATGGTACGGTAGTAGATGCGTTCTGGCATTCTTGGTCCCATGCAACCAACTCCCACAGCAACAATAGAACGCCTCCGCAGGATGTTCAAGCAAAGACCGCTTCAGCCTCGTAACCCTTCCGGAAAGCCCTTGCCCGGGCAATGCCTACCGGTTAGACTCGCCCCGGCCCGGTGCACCGCACGGGGCCGGACGGTCAACCCAGGGTCGGAGGAACGGCGTGGCGGAACAGGAAGCGACTCAATCCGGCGGCTCTCAGACCTCGCTGCGCGTCGGGATCATCGGTTGCGGAAGGGCGGGCCTGCGCCGCATCCATGCGCTGGCCCGGTTCGAGGGGGCTCAGCCCGTGTTCGCCTCGGATACGAGCGAGGAGGCGCTGTCCCGGCTGGACCCGGTCCTTCCGGCCTCCGTCCCACGCTACTTCAGCGGGTTCGAGGCGCTCAAGGCCGTGCCTGCGGACGCGGTGATCATTTCCACTCCCCCCGTTCATCACGAGGAGCTCGCCCTCGCGGCCCTCGACGCCGGCTGCCGCTTCCTGCTTGTCGAGAAGCCGGTCACGTGCACCCTCGCTGCCGCCCGCCGCGTGCTGGCCAGGTCCATCCAGGTCGGCGCCCGCTGCAAGGTCGGGAGCAACCTGCGCCACTTCGCAGAGGTCCAGGGCCTGCTCTCCCTGGTCCGGGACGGCCGGCTTGGCCGCATCACGGGCGGTTCCCTCCACATCGGCCACGACGGCTCCTCCCTCCCGTCGTGGGGGGCCGATCCCGGCCTCTCCGGCGGTGGAACCCTGCTCGACAACGGGGTCCACGTGCTCGACCTGGCCCGCCTCATCGGCATCATCCCGGAGCGCTTCGAGATCGAGGCAGCGGTCGAATGGATGGCCAACGGCGTGGACCGCCACGCCACTTGGAGCCTTGACGGCCGCGCCGGCCGGTACTCCTTCGAGAGCTCCTGGCGCCGTGAAGACCGGACCTATCTCGACATCCACCTGGAAGGGGACGCCGGCCAGGTCCGCCTCCTGGTGAACCCCGGCAACTCGGGCCTCTCGTACCAGGGGACCGAACATTCGTTCCAGACCCGATATGTAACTCCGGTCGATTCGTGGGCGGGCGACACGCTCCATTTCCTCCAGCAGGCCAGCGCGGGCAATTCGCCCGAGGCCACGCTTGAAGACGGAATGGCCGCCATCGCCCTGGTCGAGCAGATCTACCTCGCTGCCCAGGAAGGGCGCAGGATGGAGGGGAGGCTGGCATTTTAGGGAGCCTGTTGCGAAGGCGGACGAGAGGCTGTGTAGCGGAGAGTGGCAATGGGGACTTGCGACAAGGGCGGCTTCGAACGGATCCCGGTCTGCTCCGCCAGGCTTGACGGCAACGAGGCACGCTACCTGAAGGAGTGCATCGATACCGGGTGGGTATCCTCGAGCGGCCCGTTCATCCAGCGGTTCGAGAAGGAGTTTGCGGCCTATTGCGGTACCCGGTTCTGCGCGGTCTGCTCGAGCGGAACCGGGGCGCTCCACCTGGGG
>VGRX01000583.1 GCA_016875215.1 Deltaproteobacteria bacterium | reverse complement strand
CCCCCACCTCCTTCGCCTGCTCCGCGAACAGGTCCATCTCCGCCTTGATGTACTCCGCGCTCATGACCTTGGCGTAGCCGCCGCCGCCCTCGCCCGATTCCTGAACCTGGACTTCCAGGAACTCCGCCCCAAGACTCTGCACCTGCTCGCGCACCGCAGCCCGGGTGTCGAAGGCCCGGACAACCGCGCCCAGCCCTCGTGCCGCACCGATGGCCGCAAGCCCGGCAACGCCGGCCCCGACGATGAGCACCTTGGCCGGCGGAACCCGCCCCGCTGCCGTCATCTGCGCCGTGAAGAAGCTGCCGAAGTGGCACGCTGCCTCGATGACCGCCCGGTAACCCGAGATGTTCGCCATCGCGCTCAACGCGTCCATCTTCTGTGCCCGGCTGATTCGGGGGATGCAGTCCATGGCCAGCAACGTGACCTTGCGGGGCGACAGCTTGTCCAGCAGCGGCCTGGCGGACGAAGGGTAGACGTAGCTGATGACGTTCGCCCCCTCCTTGACCATCCCGGCCTCCGCATCGCTCAGCGCTCGGACCTTGAGCACCAGGTCCCCCTGCGACAGAGCCGCGTTGCGGTCGACCACCGCTGCCCCCGCCTTCTCGTAGTCGCTGTCCGAAAAGCTGGCCGGTTCCCCGGCGCCACGCTCGACGAGCACCTTCTCGAACCCCATCTTCAGCAGCTTCCTGACCGTCGTCGGCGTTGCCGCAACTCGACACTCGCCAGCAAAGGTCTCCTTGGGAACGGACACGATCATGGCCCCCCTCCTCTCTGTTCCTCGAAGCTCGAACGCTCTTCCGCCGACAGCGGAAGCCCTCCCGGCCCGAAACGCAGCGGAGAATACAGCGCCGCACTAGCCACTTCAACACCTTTCTGGTGGTCACTTCGAAAGCGGGAAAGGGTGCTTCACAAGGCGCCCGGGGTCGTCTCAGGTCGGCTCTCGGATGTCCTTCAGCCGCTCTATTCGGCGCTCGAACAGTCGAGCATAGTCGGTGAGCCCCTTCTCCCGGGCAGCGGCCGCAACCTGCCGGGCCAGCGCCACCAGGGCAGCCCGGTGGAATCGAAACACCGGCGGGTACTCGAATCCGTCCGGGCATGCCACCAGGTCGTCGAGCGCGTACAGAGGCCTGCCCATCAGCAGGAACACCTGGCTTCGATGCAACAGGGCCATCGGGCTGGGATGCCCCGACTCGTCGACGCTCCTCGAAAAGTCCCCCACCGCCTTGAGCAGATGGCCCCCCTTCAGATGAAGCTTCCCACGCCGGAAGAACAGATCCGGGGTTGCCTCCGCCCGGAGCTCTTCGGTGACCTCGCCCCGCTCCAGGCGCAACTCATCGGTGTCGCTCTTTCCCCCGAGTGCGGGCATCGCCACCAGCTGGTGCAGAGTGGCAGCGAGCTGCGCCCGGGCAACAGGGTCGCGCTCGTGCCTTTCGTACTCCAGGAGCGGTGGCAGGATGAGCGGATTCCCCGACTTGCCGAGCGCGTATGCAACGCATACCCGGACCTCGCAGTCCCGGTCGGAGAGCTGCCTCAGGAGGGCCATGAGAACGTCGGGTTCGGTCTTGCCCGCCAGTGCCAGGGCGGTCTGTCCTCGCTCCCAGGAGGCTCCGTTCCGGAGTAGCACCAGGTCAGCCTGGAGCTGCTCGGCCTGAGAGCGGCTACCCTCGCCTTCCGAGTCCGTCGCCATTTCCCGGGCCGCACCCAGGGGTGGGGCCGGGGGGGCCCCGCCCCGCACAAGCAACTCCGCCTCGCTGAGCTTCATGAACGCCGGCGCGGACGGATCCGTCAGCTCCAGCGCCCGCTCGAGGAGGAACGAGCGCTCGGCCGAGATCGGCTTGGGGTCCGATTCCCCCCCCTGGTAGCTCGCTCCACAATGGATGCAGTATCCGCCCCCAGGGTCCAGCGGCTGCCGGCAGCGGAAACAGATGATGTCCACTCCTACTCCTCCTCCGCACAGCCGACCCACGGGCCAGCGGCCTTCTCCGGCCCCGCACGGTCGCTCTCGTTCTGCTGGTCGCCGTCCGCGTTGCCCTGGAAACGATTCATGTCCAGCGTTGGACTCGAGCCCGCCAGCTCGAGCCCGTATCCCTTGTTGAACAACGCATGGTTGCCCTGCACCACCCCCTCCGAGAAGAAGAAGGCGATGCCCGAGCCGGCGTTGTTCCGCAGCGTGTTGTACAGCACCGAGGCGAAGCTGCCCGCAGCCACCGAAATCCCCTCCGCCCCCTGGAACGGGACGTTCGAGGCCCCCGGTGCGCTCCCCGTGGCGGTGCTCTCCACGTAGTTCACCGAGAACGTCACATCCCCCACCTCCAGAGCCAGCAATCCCGCCATCTTGTTCGCCGATGCCTTGTTGGCCCTCACCTCGGCCTCGGCCGCGGCCTCGAACCACGCTCCGGTCCCGCCGGTTCCCCCGCCCGCCGGCCGGTTCGCCTCCAGGTGGTTGCGACGGAAGTCCACCGATACCCTGTGCCCCAGGAAACCGGTGAGCCCGTTGCCCCGGAACGTGTTTCCCTTGACCAGGAGCTGCGTCTCCAGGTTGTTCTGAGCGACCAGCCCCCCTCCCTTCCCCTTCAACCCGTTGTCCTGGAACAGGTTCCCCTCCACCTGGCCGATGGAATCGTCCAGGAGGACCCCCGTGTCGCGGTTCGTGCGGATCCAATTGCCCCGGATGTTCACCTCGCACCCGGTCAGAATCGCACCGATGCCCAGCGTCGTCTTGCTCCCAGCCGTCTCCTGGATGATGTTGCCCTTCACCTCTCCGGTCGAGCTGTTGTCCCCGCGGATCCCGGCACCGAAGTTCCCCGTAATCAGGTTGTCGCGGATCCCCTGCGAGAGCACGCTCCCC
>VGRX01000582.1 GCA_016875215.1 Deltaproteobacteria bacterium | reverse complement strand
GGGGGAATCGCCCCAGGCCGACCAACCCTCCGACCGCCACGCCACGCTTCACCATCGTTCCCCACGCCTCCGCAGGCTCAGAACACCTGCTCCTGCATAGCATGTCCGCGGTCACCGGTAAACAGCCAAGCGCCGCCCCCCAGGAGTCCGGAGTCCGGGGCAGACAAGGGGAGGGCGCTGGTCGGCAGAACGAGCATTGGAGATCGTCTGCGAAAAGGAGGGCCGAGTTCCACGGAGTGATTCCCGTGGAGCACCTTTCCGGCTGCGGTGCGGGGTTCGGGCGGAGTGTTGCGCAACCACATGGCATCGTTGGCGAGCCGGCGGTCGGGGCCGAACAGCGAACCGATTTCGACCCCAGCCGCGCGCGATCTAGCGTGTGTCGCCGACATCGAACTCTTCCGCGCAGTACCTCGTTCTCCGGTCCTCAAGATGGGGGTTGGCCAGCGTGCTGAACAAGCCTCAGCGTACCCCGGGGGCAGGGCCCTCGGGCGAGCATGTTTGCCCGCGCGATGGCCCGCGGGACCGAAGCAGGCGACATTCGGACACTCGCCAGGGCGTTCACGGCAAGCCTTGACATGTTCACGCCATGAGCTATCATGTTCATGGTGATGGAGGTTCTGTTCATGGCGGCGATGCCCTACCTACTCGAACTACTCAAGATTGTCTCAGGGGCGCTGAACGCGGACCGCCCAAAGGTGGTCTCCTATGTCGAGCAACTGGCGGGTCGACTCGAGGAAGCCGGAGACCCCGTGTCGGCAAGACGTCTACGCCGTACGCTTGCCGAGGGCAAGGCCAAGTTGATGGAGATGGGGCCCGCATCTGTCGGCACCCGGCTGCCTGTCGACTCAGAGTCGCGGTTGGACCTCGCTGACGAAGAGCGGCCCACGGTGGATGCCGTGGATCTGGTCCTCGACAGTGAGCACTTGGAAGTTCTGCGAGAGTTCGTGGGCTATGTAGGGGCGGCCGACCGCCTTCTGGCCGAGGGGGTGGGGATCTCACCCTCGCTACTGGTGTTCGGTCCGCCTGGTTGCGGCAAGACGCAGCTCGCAAGATTCACCGCCGCGCAACTCGGCCTTCCTCTCTTGACGGCCAGGACGGACAGCCTGATTTCTTCGTTCCTCGGAAGTACGGCGAAGAACGTGAGACGTCTATTCGAACACGCCATGTCCCGGCCTTGCGTCCTGTTCCTTGATGAACTCGATGCCATCGCCAAGCTCCGGGACGACCAGCATGAGATGGGCGAACTGAAGCGGGTGGTCATCAGCCTGCTCCAGAACATCGACGCGCTCGACCAGAGCACTGTCCTGATCGGTGCGACAAACCACGAGCACCTACTCGATCCGGCCATTTGGAGACGCTTCGCCTACCACCTCAAGATAGGCCTGCCGAAGGAAGGTGGCAGGCGACAGTTGTTCCAACTGTTCCTGTCACGCCACGCTACTCAAGATGTCGTGATTCTGGCCGCCTCCGTAGCGGAAGGACTTACCGGATCCGACATCCGGCAGGTGTCTGAGGACTCCATTCGGGCTGCCATAGTGCACGGAAACGAGACCATAGACGAGTGCGACGTACTCAGGCGAATTCTGCGTCTGCGCCTCCCGGAGTGGGGAGCCAGAGGCGAGAACATGCCAGAGTTGGTGCGGCGCGTCCGCGAGATGAACCCTGACGTGTTCACGTACAGACGTCTGGCTGCACTGTTTGGAGTGTCACTCGGACACGTGTCGAAACTGATTCATCAAAGGGAGCGAGGCGATGGAAAGGGACATTAGGCTGCCGATCAAGGTCGTCGTTCCCCGCGAGGACGATATTCGCAGACCTGAGTCGAACGGTGGAAGCGACAAGAAGGTCTTCGGCGAGGTGACAGCTGAAGTGAGGGAGGCGCTGGACTACCAACTGGGCAGCATCGATGCTTACTTTCGGGCCTCCTTCAGTAGGTTCCCGCAGTTGCCAGCTGTCGCCAAGGTGACATTGAAGCCGAAGGCCCTGGCGAAGTCGCACAGGCCAACTGCGGTCTTCGACGGCAATACTTGCCCGGTCTTCGGTGTAGGCAGGCTGGGAGAACTGTATGTGCGGGTGACCCCAGATGGTCTTCGTAGTCTCCGACAACGGATTCGAACGGTGCGCTCGATAGCTGGGAAAGCGAACCTCTCGACCATCCAGCAGATGGTCCCGTATGGGGCAGACGACGCCCTGTCTCTTGACCTTGCGCGGCAGTTGGAATCCCGCCCGGGGGAGTTGCCGACGAAGCTCAAGCTGAGGCTCTTTCGCCACGGACAGGGGGACGTTGACGCAATGGTGGAGCGTGCGCTGCAGTCGGTCCTCGCCGAGTCTGGTGCGGCAAGTGCCGAGCCGGTCTGGTATGGCCCAACGCTCCGGGTGTATCGACTCCGCATTGCTCGACCTGACGTCGTGCGGCAACTCAGCGGCTTCGTTGGAACGCAGTCGCTGGCGATGTTTCCGACCTACGTGCTGCGAAGAACGGCGTCGCACCCGATTGGCTCCCTCGAAGCGGCCGACTACCCTTCGCCAGAACCAGGGCGGGACTATCCGACCGTTGGCATCATCGACACAGGCATCGATCCCGGCAGTGCGGTGTTGGCTCCATGGATTGTCCAGAGGCACCAATATGTGCCTTCCGCTCTGATCGACCACGACCACGGATCGTTCGTCGGAGGACTTGTCGTGCATTCGAGGCGGCTCAATCGCGATCCGCGGTTCCCCGACTGGCCGACGTCAAGTCTTTTTGTGCATCGGCGACAGTTATCCTTGTGCGTGAGTCGTCCAGGAGTCCCTCCCACGGTGCAGCTGGTTTTCAAGGGGACGTAGTCCCCGTTTCCCAGGGGGCGTAAG
>VGRX01000581.1 GCA_016875215.1 Deltaproteobacteria bacterium | reverse complement strand
TTTTGCGCCCGGGCCGGGACGGTCTGGACGCTGAGCTCGGCCCCTTCGGCCGGCGTTCCCTTCGACACGACCTCGAAGCAGAACCGCAAGCTGTCGTCGACCAGGTTGTGCATGGCCCCTGCGACGACATGGATCCGTGATACCTTTGAGGCGCCATGGAGGCGCACCTGCTCCAGCGTGATGTCGAGCAGGCTCTGGGTGATGCTGAGCTCGTGCATCAGCCAATCCTCCGTGCGCCGTCCCCTGACCTCGCCCTGTGCGGTCCGGGGTCCGGCGGAATCCGCGCGCAGCCCGCCTCCGTCATCAGCAGATCCTCGGCAACAGGTCGCCGGTCAGCATGTCCACGACGCGGGTGGCGCCGACTGCGGTCTTGAGCAGCACACGACCTGCCGGGGCATCGAGCACCTCTCCGACGACGGCGGCATCACGGCCGTACCTGTGCCTCCGCATGACCTCAACCACGCGGGAGGCATCCCCGGCCGGCACGATGGCAACGAGCTTCCCTTCGTTGGCCACGTAGAGCGGGTCGAACCCGAGCATCTCGCAGGCCCCGCGCACCGCATCCCGCACCAGGATGTTCCGCTCGTCGAGCCGGATGCAGACCTTCGACTTGGCCGCAATCTCGTTCAACGTCGAGGCCAGCCCGCCCCGGGTCGGGTCACGCATGGCCCGGATCGCCGGGCAGGCAGCCAGCATGTCCGCCACCAGGCCGGCCAGCGGAGCACAGTCGCTGACCAGCTCGGTCTCGAAGGACAGCCCCTCGCGACGGCTGAGCACTGCGATCCCGTGGTCACCGATCGAGCCGCTCAGAATCACGGCGTCCCCGGGCCGGGCATTGGCCCCGGAGACGTTGATCCCTTCCGGAACCAGCCCTACCCCGGCCGTGTTCACGAACAAACGGTCGGCTGCCCCGTGGTCCACCACCTTCGTGTCGCCGGTGACGATCCGGACGTCCGCCTCGTCCGCAGCCTGGCGGATCGAGGCCACCACCTGCTGAAGCTCGGACAGCGGCAACCCTTCTTCCAGGATCAGCGCCAGGCTGATGTACAGCGGCCTGGCGCCGACCATCGCCAGGTCGTTCACGGTACCGCATACCGCCAGCTTCCCGATGTCGCCCCCGGGGAAGAAGATCGGTCGGACCACGTAGCTGTCCGTCGTGAACGCCATCCTTCCCGAGAAGGGCATGGTGGCGGAATCATCCAGCGGTTCGAGGAGCGGATTGTGCAGTGGCTTGACCAGCACCTTCTCCACGAGATCCCGGGCCATCCTGCCGCCGCTCCCGTGGGCCATCAACACCTTTCCGTCAGCTTTCAAGGTCACCTCCGAACTGGTACCACGTGGAACAGCTTCCCTCGGACGAAACCATGCACGGCCCGACGGGATCCTCCGGCGTGCACATCTTCCGGAACAGCGGGCATTCCGGCGGGCTCACGACCCCCCGCAGCACCGCCCCGCACTGGCATCCGACCGACTCCACGGCGGGCCCCGGGTCCACGTCGAAGACCTCCTGCGCGTCGAACCGCTCGAACCGTGCCGACAGCTTGAGCCCGCTGCCGGGGATCTTCCCGAAGCCGCGCCAGTCCGCCTCGCACGTCTCGAACACCTCCGCCATGACCCGGCGGGCATGTGTGTTCCCCTCGAACGTCACCCCTCGGCGATACGCTATCTCCGCCTCGCTTCGACCCTCCTCGATCTGCTTCACCAGCATCCACACGGTCTGGAGCACGTCGAGCGGCTCGAAGCCCGAGACCACGCACGGCAACCCGTAGTCCTTCGCAAACGGGACCCAGGCCTGGCTGCCCGTGATGGCACTGACATGCCCCGGGCAGATGAGCCCATTCAGCCGCACCTCCCCTGAGTCGGCCAGTGCCCTGAGTGCCGGCGGACATATCTTGTGCATGGAGAGCACGAAGTAGTTCTCCAGCCCTTCCTGCTCGGCCTGGAGGACCGATGCGGCCACGGTCGGCGCCGTGGTCTCGAACCCGATTCCGAGGAAGATCACCATCCTGTCCCGGTTCTCCCGGGAAATCCGCAACGCATCGAGAGGGGAGTAGACCATCCGCACGTCCGCACCCTCGGCATGCGCCTCCTGGAGACTGCCGCGACTCCCGGGTACCTTGAACATGTCCCCGAACGTGGCGATAGTGACCCGGGGAAGGCGTGCGAGCGCGATGGCCCGATCCAGGTCCGAGTTCGCGGTCACGCACACCGGGCATCCCGGCCCCGATACCATCTCGATGCTGTCGGGCAGCACCTTGCGGATTCCGTACCGAAAGACGGTGACCGTGTGCCCGCCGCAGAACTCCATGAGCCGGATCCTGCGCCGCGACGTCGCGTGGATGCGCTCAAGCAACCCTTTGGCCAGGTCGCTGCTGCGAAACTCCGTTACATATTTCATCTGCTCTCCTCCAGAAGCCCTGAGTCCTGCATGATCCGCAGAGTCTCGAGCGCCTCGTCCTCGTCGAGCCGCTGGATCGCGTAGCCGCAGTGCAGGAGCACGTAGTCCCCGACCGCGGTCTCCGGGGTCAGCATCAGGCTCACCTCACGCCGGACGCCCCCCATGTCCACCACGGCCGACATCTGCTCGATCGACAACACCTTCGCCGGAATAGCCAGGCACATGTTCTACCTCCTCGAAGCATCGGCAATGACGGCCTGCCCCAGGGACAGCCCTCCGTCGTTGCACGGAACACGCTTGTGACGCAGCACCTCGAACCCGGCCGCACACAGCAGCGGGTCCAGCAGGGTCATGAGCAGCCGGTTCTGGAACACCCCTCCCGAGAGCGCCACCCGCCCGAGATCCGTCCGGCTCCGGATCGCCACGCATGTCCGCACCACCGCCACGGCCACGCTCCGCTGGAAGCGC
>VGRX01000580.1 GCA_016875215.1 Deltaproteobacteria bacterium | reverse complement strand
CCGTGAGAAGCGCACCACGCATCGAGAGGCAAGGCCTTTCCGGCGCGCCCCTCCGTGCCAACATGGGGTGAGACACTCGGGGGTCGATAGTTTAGAGTGGGGGCGGGAACAAGTGACCAATCATTGGACCCCAGGGGGTGAGGGATCAGGGGGGGACGATCTGGGATCTGCAATTTCCTCTTGACTGTCCGAATCACGTGCTGCAAGGATCATTTGCTAGTTGACGTAGCGCATGTGATGTCTTCCCCCGTGGAGGAGACATGTCGGCTGACGGCAGTCGGTTGGCGATTCTGGTCTCGGTTACACTGACCTGTCTGGGCCCTGGGTTATGCGGAGCGAAGGCCCAGGCTCAGGACGGCCACGTCATTGCCGTGTTGCTGGACGACTCGGGCAGCATGTCGTATCCCATCGGGCAGCCCGAAGCGAGCGACCCGGATGGCAGCGCCGGGTTCGCGGTGACGCAGCTCGTACGCTTCCTGCCCCCCGGGACACGTCTCTTGTTGTTCACCTATGCCTCCATCGACAACGAGCAGAATCTGCGTGAACGCGGCGGCGTCCTGTACGAGTCCCCCGTCCTTTCCGACGCGAATCGGGATCGGGTCTCGGACGAGATTGCCGCCAGCATCCTGACCCGCAACCGGGAACTCATGGCGGCCCCAACGGCCGGAGCAGTGCTTCATCCCTACGCGTTCCGTCACACCCCTTGCTCCCGAGCCATTGCAGCCGTCTCCTCCCATCTCGCAGCAAGTTTCCAGATCCCTCCGCCCAAAGGCATCGAGATCATCTATCTTTCGGACGGAGTGTGCATCGACGGGCCGCCTGTCGGGGAGGAAAGCCCCGTCCCTGCAAGCCTCCTCGTCGGTTTTCCCAAGGACGCCTCCGGTCTGCCCGCTCGCTTCTACTTCATCCGCTTTCGTTCAAAGACGGCCTCGGAGCGCCTGGGGGTCTGGTCCGCCGACGGCCTCGAGAAGGAAGGAACCCTCACGCGACTCACCAACGGCGCTACGCAGGAAGTGAACGACAAGGACCCGCTGGCCGCGTTCGAGGTGTTTGGCAAGATCGTGGACCACATCGAGAACAGGCAGGCGACAAGGATCGTTCCCCCCCTGCCTGCCCTGGACTACGGCCAGGCGCTCGGCGTGAACCTGCTCTATACCGAACGCTGCACTACCCAGAATCGGTGCGACAGTTGCGAGCGGCACCGGCAAGTCGCAGAGCAGCGCCAGATGGGTGGCAGGTTCCAGACTGGCCGCTGGGGATGGCCCGATGCAGTTCGCGGAACTGCCGGTGCGTTCCTCAGGCGACAGGCACCGGGGGCAGAGCCGGACCGGTTCTGCTGGGTGTACGCCAGGCTCCTCGCCGATGATGTGCAGGCCTTCAAGCCGCTGCTTGACGAGATCGAGCAGCCTGCGAACAGGGCCAACCGCAAAGCAGTCATTCGCGCGGATTTCAAGTTCCAACTTGAGCTCGTTCCCTACGAGGGGAATTGCGGGGTGATGAAAGGCCCTTCGGTCCAGGGTGGAACGGCTGGCGTCGAGGAAGCGTGTGTCGAGGGGAGAATCCTCGCCTGCACGGACACATGTGAGGGGGCGACCTGGTCTTCGCTGAATCTGGCATTCGCCAAGAACGCTACTCGCAGCGGAATGCCGCCCCGACTGGCGGGGGAGATTGCCGTCGACGGGAAGTCCGGGACCAACAACGTAGATGCGACAGCCTCGCGGGATTCGCCAGTCTGGAAGCTCGGTGTGGACCTGGCAGAGTGCAAGGACAAGACAGGGGCGGAACACAAGAAGGAGGTGGCTTTTGCTGCCCGGTTTGGCGGGCGTGACATCGGAGACGGCCTTCGGCAGACCCTCTGCCGCAAGTGCACGGATCAGGACAAGGATGGCATCTGCGCTCTGGACGATTGCAACGACGGGGATGGAAGTGTCAACGACCGCCTCAGTGAGAAGCTGGCGAAGGACTGCATTGTGCCTGACCGGGAGTCGGGAGGACCGTGTGGCAGAAGCAAGTGGATCTGCAACGGGAAGAGCTATGTCTGTCCCCCCCCCCCCTACGACCCGAAGAAGCCCGAGCTCTGCAACAGGCTGGATGACAACTGCGATGGGCGGGTGGACGAAGGGTGGAGCGGGGACGAACCGGAGTGCCCGGTCACCTATTGGTCCTGGCGGGTGAAGGAGGGGGCTGGCAGCGGTGCACCGGAAGGGGACAAATCCTGCACCTGCTCACTCGATTCGGACGGGAACGTCGTGGTGGATTTCGGGATCGTAGGAAGCCTGGGAAGGACTTGCACGTGTCCAATCGCGGCGGAACTTCGCCAGAAGGTCGACGGCGAGCTCACCACGGCTCCCGACAAGGTATGGTTCAGGCTTGGTCTGGGAGAAGGCTATGCGAAGAAGCTGAGGAACGGTGCAAACAACTGCTTCGAGGTCAAGCCAGACAAACCCAGTTGGACCATCACGAACGGAGACAACAAGATTGCGCTCACCCTGGTTGCTGTGCCCGAAAACCCGGGGTGCGGTGGGTTGATCGAAAGCGGGAAGCTGTCGTTCCGGCTGGACGCTCGATTGGTTCCTGTTGAGACGATGCCGACGTCCCCAGAGGGCAAAGCCCTGACTGAGTATGGGGTCAAGTTATCGGGGTCCTTCGGGGCGGGGATCGAGGCGAGCGCCAATCCAGTGTTCTTCCATGTGCTTCCCGACTCCACGAGCTCCGATGATCGCACTTCCCCGCACATCCTGTTGACCAGCGCCAGCCAGTCCCCTGTTTCCGTCGCTCTGGGCGACCTCGAGATCAACCTGCTGGACGACCAGGGACAAGCCGTCGCCCCGTTCCCAGCACGTCTCGAGGACTTCCGAGAGTCGCCCTGGCTCTGGTTCGAGAGC
>VGRX01000579.1 GCA_016875215.1 Deltaproteobacteria bacterium | reverse complement strand
TCGGTGAAGTGTCAATCACGATCTACGTGGCCCACCTTGCGCTCATCGGCTATGTCGTCGAGAAGTTCTTCGAGCCGAGCGGGATGTGTGCGCTTGCCGTGCACTACACCTGGATCATGGCGTTGATGCTGGTCCTCGCATACGGCCTGCGGGCCTACCGCAAGAGGGGCGGGCGCCCCAAGAACTCATTCCTCAGGATGTTCGCAGGCGGCTAGCCTCCGACGGCCGATGGGCGGCGGTCCGGACGATCCGGGGCGCGGCCCTCCGGCTTGCGCAGAGCGGCGTTTCGGTCTACCATGCGCCACGTTCGGACTGAGGCCGGACCTCCTGTACGAGGCACGGGATGATGCGGGCCGATTATCCCCGGGTGGGGATGCTGACACACCCGGAAGAAGACCAGCGCGAGAGCGAGACCACGGTGGTCTCGACTGCGCTGCCCTATGGGTTGCTCCTCGGGATGGCCCAGGGGCTCGGCAGGGATCTGGAGACCCGGGTCCGCTCCGCCCGCGTGGCACTCAAGGCCGCCCGGCGTTTCCTGCAGTCCAACCGGGTCGCGGGCGATGACTCCAAGGGGCTGATGGGGCTGCTGCGCCAGGCCCTGCGCGAAGCCAATGCCGAGCTGTACGGGCTATCCCGGGAGCAGGCGGATGTCGCGTACGGGCAGGCATCGATCCTGCTCGTGCTGGTTGCTCCTGGACGAGCGTTTTCGGGTCACCTCGGGGATTGCCGGCTGTACCTCGTGCGTCGCGGCGCCGCCAGCCGGATCACGCGCGACCACACCATGGCGCAGACTTGGGTCGAGCACGGCATCCTTACCGATGAGCAGATCCGGGAGCGTCCTGACGTGCGAAGGCCGATGAAGCTCCTGGGAGTGATGCCGGAGGGCGACCCCGACATCCGCAGCATCCCGGTCCAGATGGAGAAAGGGGATGCTCTCGTGCTGTGCAACCCGGGGATCCACGAGGCCGTGGACGACGACGAGCTGGCAGGGATTTCGTCCGCTGCGGACCCGGAGCTGGGTGCGGAGCAGCTCGTCGATGTGGCTCGAGGGCGGGGCAAGGGAGAGGAGTTCCGGGTGCTGGTATACCATTCCGGACCGCCCGTACGTGGTGGGCACCCTCGGGTCTTGCGCGCCCGGCGCCTGAGGACTCAGAGGCGTGTCTCGGGCTGGCTGCTCGGGGCCGTCGGCGCTGCTCTGCTTGTCAGTATCGGCCTTCTCGTGCATGCCACGTGGGACCGCCTCCCGGCTGCCGTTGGAATTGCCTCGGACTCGTCGGGCCGGGCAGATGCGTTTGCCGGACAGGAGGTCGAAGAGGACGTCCTCGCCCATGCCGCGGGCTACGTGGTCGATGGGGCAACGGAGAGCGATCTTGCCGGTGCGGGGCTGCGTGGCGACACGCTCCACGCCGTCGAGGCGGAGCGCCCGGCCGCCTCGTCACAGGAGGGGGCTGTGCCCGCCCAGGCAGGCGCCGGGGCTGCCGGAGAGAGCCGCCCAGGTGGCGCATCCAGCGCTGGGGGGGGGGCGGGCAGCGCAGATTCGGCCGGGGGAGCCGCTGCCGCGGAGAGTAGCGAGCGGGTAGCCGGGAGCGGAGCAGCCGCTTCGAAAGATCCCGCGGACGTTGCGGAGAAAGCCGGTGAAGTCGTGCCCGACGGAGAGAAGGCGCAGGGAAGCCCGGGGTCTGCCGCGGCCGGCGAAGCGGTCGGCAAGTCTGGGGAGCTCGCCAAGACGCCTGACAGCGAAAAGTGGCCCAAGCCGCCGGTCCTCGAAGAACCCTCGGTATTCCCGTTCCAGGAGCCTGCGGACAGCGCAATGGCCCAGTGCGTTCCGAGGAGCCTGAGCCACGCCGAGGCTCAGCGCGTCAAGGACCTGCGCATTCTGATCAACAAGGGGTACAAGGAGCTCAAGCGCAGCGCTCCCGACCCGGCCAGGGCCGGCATGTACGTCAACCAGGCGGGCAAGGTGATCGCCGCTTCGAGCGATGCTGTCCAGGCGCGCTGCACCTCTGCCGTCAATGCCTTGCGGGACGCCGTGAAGGTCAAGTACCTCAGGTTCGTGTGGGCATCATCGTCGAAGGCCCTGTCGAACATCCGCGAAATGGACTGGTCCTGCGCACGAGCGCACGACCGGGCACAGGATGCACGCAGGTTCGGTGCGACGGAAGAGGAGATCCGCCTGGCCCTCCGGATCTGCTCCAAGTGGGAGGGCACGAGGCCGCAGGAGTGACGTGTGGCGTGCGTGAGGCCTACCGACCCTGCCTGCAACGGCTGCCGGAGGCATTCCGGTGCGGCAGCCCGAGCTCGGTGATGCCGGCGAGATCCCGGGCCGTGAGAACCGGTCCCTCCTTGCAGAGGCGGATCCCGGTCCCGTCCATGCAGCACTGGCCGCAGATCCCGATTCCGCACTTCATGTAGCGCTCGAACGCGAGCTGGTATGGGACGGCGGCCGCTTCGCACGAGGCCTTGACGGCCAGCAGCATGGGTTCGGGACCGCACGCGCAGACCGTGCAGTATCGGTGCGAGGCAAGGAGTGAGTCGAGCGACTGAGTAACCGGGCCGGCGACTCCCAGCGAGCCGTCATCGGTGTGCAGGATCGAGGAGCGCAGTGCAAACCAGTCAGCGAACAGCAGGTCCGTGGAGGTCCGGCCCCCGAGCAGCGTCTCGTAGGGGAGTCGAGCCGAGTCGAGCCCCTGTGCCAGGAAGCGGATCGGCGCGATCCCCATTCCGCCGCCGACGAGAAGAGTGCGGGGCTCGAGCTCGAAGCCGCGGCCGAACGGCCCTCGAAGCCCAAGGAGCTGTCCGGGCCGGCACTCCATCAGGGCCCGGGTGAACGGTCCGACCGCACGGACGGTCAGCTCGATGCGGCCCGGGCTCGGCGGGGTAGGGGGGACGGGG